>CAUUSH010000001.1:0-163084 GCA_963547785.1 uncultured Treponema sp.
AGCAAAAGCAGCAAGAAGGGTACGAGTACCATTGCTTTTTCTTTGAGAGTTTTTGCTATCATAGTGAACCTCCATTTATTTTAGGTAAACTCATATATTATAGGGCATCTCTAAAAACTCGGTTAGTTTTTTAGAGATGCCCGACGAGTTTTTCATAAGTCCTTATAGATAAATAACTTATGAAAAACATCGCAGGTTAAATCTAGGGTCAACCTCTAAAAACTGAAGCTTTTAGAGGTTCCCTATATTTTATCTAATTATTTTCCCGATAATACTCAGGGTAGAGGGGATGTTCGAACATATCATCTGCAAACATTTTTTCAACTTCATCCGGTAATTCCACCGTACATATCTTCTCATATAAAGCTGTACTTAGAACTTCAAATCCCCCGCCGGAAGAAATATTACCTAAATAGTCTTTAACGGCTTCGATGGTCGGATAATGATCAGGATTGTGAAAGAAACGCATATATTCTTCTAAAACTCGACGCATATATAAAAAATCCAAAAGGCTCATTGTTATCGTCTCTCTTTCAGAAATTTTATCTAAACCATATTCAACTATTTCTTTTATAGTTGCATATTTATTTAACTCCAAAACTTACAACTCCTTTCTGTTTTCTCAAATATTTTCTCTCTGTCTTTTACTCAACTTTAACAGTGTGTTCAGGTTATGGTTCTTCATTAGACCTGTTCGATAACTCCGTTATCGAACAGGTCGACGAGTTCTAAATCGCGTAAATAGCACGATTTAGAACGTCGCATTTTAAGGCAACCTGTTCTGAAACTGAAGTTTCCGAACAGGTCTATTATACTACATCCCGGTTCAAAATGCTATTGCCGTATAATCGGTTGTGCGGATACTTCGTTTTTTAGATATGCCCAAAAGATAACCGAAAACCATGTTGTCTATAGTTTATATTAAACGGGATAAAAAACGCTCAAAATGATTTACCCGTAATCCGAATTAATCCGAATTCTATCGCATATTTTACTTGCAATATCTGCACATATGCTGTATACTCTAAAAAGGAATGCATACTCCGAATCGGCAGCAGTTTTGAAAAAATATGAAAGCCTTGCGGAGAGTATTACACAAAAACACCATCTTTTAAACTATAGTGCACAAGAGGAACAAATGAGCGTTGCGATAACGATTAATCATGCAGTAAAAATATTCGGGCAAAAAACGGTTATCCCCGATTTAAACCTTAAAATAAAATCAGGCGAATTTTTTACCCTGTTGGGGCCTTCGGGCTGCGGAAAGACTACCCTGCTGCGAATGATAGCGGGTTTTAACAGTATTGAAGGCGGCGATTTTTATTTTGACGATAAAAGAATAAACGGTCTTGATCCTTCCAAAAGAAACATCGGTATGGTTTTTCAAAACTACGCAATCTTTCCTCATTACACGGTCAGAAAAAACGTGGAATTCGGCCTAAAAAACAAAAAGGTGCCCGCCGCCGAAATTGCCGCAAGAACCGATGAGTTTTTAAAACTGATGCACATAGAAGAATACGCCTCGCAGATGCCCGACCGGCTTTCAGGCGGCCAGCAGCAGCGGGTGGCCTTGGCCCGCGCCCTCGTCATAAAGCCCGATGTGCTTTTGATGGACGAGCCGCTTTCGAACCTCGACGCCAAACTCCGTGTCGAAATGCGTTCTGTCATAAAAGAGGTTCAGCGCAGTGTCGGCATTACGAATGTGTACGTAACCCACGATCAGGAAGAGGCGATGGCTGTTTCCGACAGAATCGCCGTAATGGACAAGGGGCTCATTCAGCACATCGGCACGCCGAAAGATATTTACCAGCGGCCGGCTAACATCTTTGTTGCGGCCTTTATCGGCAGGTCGAATATTTTCGAAGCCGTGCTTGAAGCGGACGGCGTTTGCCCGCGCATAACACTGAAAAACGGCGCCGGTTTCGATATGCCGAACATCAAAAAAGAATACCGGCAAAACCGGAAGGTGCTTGTTTCCGCCCGCCCTGAAGAACTGCTTTTATGCACCGGAACAAAGGGGCTTATCGAAGCGCGGGTCAAAGATTCCGTTTTTTTAGGTCTTAACACCCATTATTTTATCGAATTCAAAAGCGGAACGGCAGCGGAGATGATCAGAGAGTCCGCGATAGACGGCATAATCGCTTCCGGCACGGAAATTTCGCTCGATTTGAACTTGGAGAAGATCAACGTTTTTACCGAAGACGGTTCTGTCAATATTTTGGAAGGCGTCAAAAACGATATTACCGATTTTTCAGGCCTTAATCGTCTTGAAAGTCCCGGCGCAGGTAATTAAAGGAGGCAGAACGTGAATATCGGTAGTGCAGACGGGAAAAAACACGATTTTTGGATAGCGGTTTCCGCCGGCCTTTTTTGCCTGTTTTCGGTCTTTTTGATGTATCCCCTGTTCGGCATCTTAAAAAATTCGTTTATGACGAATAAGGGAACGTTTACCGCCGAACACTTCGTCAAGTTTTTTTCCAACACCTATTATACCAAAACGATTTGGAACAGCTTTAAGGTAACGCTGGCCATCACTTTTTGTTCCCTGCTTTTGGGCATTCCTCTTTCGTACTTTTATTCTTTTTACCGGCTGAAAGGAGCGAAATTCGTCTTTGTCGCAAGCGTTTTATGCTGTATGTCTGCCCCGTTTATCGGTGCGTATTCGTGGATTCTTCTTTTGGGAAGGTCGGGCGTCATAACCAAATTTTTACAAAATGTTTTAGGGCTTTCAATCGGCACGATTTACGGGTTTAAGGGTATTTTGATTGTGCAGGCCTTAAAGCTTTTTCCGCTCGTTTTTATTTATATGAACGGGGCTTTTAAGAGCATAGACAATAGTCTGATGGAAGCTGCTGCAAATATGGGCTGCACGGGCGTAAGACGCTTTTTTAAAATCGTGATGAACCTGTCGATGCCGACAATTTTGGCCGCAGCCCTCATCGTTTTTATGCGCGCCTTTGCGGACTTTGGAACACCGCTCCTTATCGGCGAGGGGTATAAAACATTCCCCGTGGAAATATACAATCAGTATCTGGGCGAAAACAGTACCGATCATAATTTTGCCGCCGCGATAAGCGTTATTGCGATTGCCGTAACCGCGGCCGTTTTCTTTTTGCAAAAATGGGCGGTTTCCAAGTGGCGTTTTTCCGTAAATGCGCTTCATCCTATAGAAAAAAAGAAGGCGAAAGGCCTTTTGGGTTTTTGTATGCATTTTTACACCTATGCCCTTATCGCCACGGCGATCTTGCCTCAGCTTTACATTGTGTATCTGTCTTTTAGAAATTCGAATCAGGCGGTTTTTTTGCCGGGCTTTTCTTTTGCGAGTTACCGCCTTGCAGCTTCGAAGCTGTTATGGAGGTCGATAAGCAATACCGTATTTTTCGGTGCGGCCTCGCTTTTTTTGATAATTGCGGCGGCGGTGCTGATCGCCTATCTTGCCGTCAGGCGGCAGGGCAAACTGAACCATACGATAGACACCCTTTCAATGCTGCCGTATATAATGCCGGGCTCCGTCATAGGTATAGCCTTGGTTATCGCCTTTGGTTCTAAACCCTTTGCACTGACCGGAACGGCCGCCATCATGATTTTGGCGCTGGTCATACGGCGTATGCCGTACACAATCCGCTCTGCGGCGGCGACCTTGTCCCAGATCCCTGTCAGTATTGAAGAGGCTTCCATCAGTTTGGGGGCTTCGAAATTAAAGACCTTTGTCAAAATTACCGTCCCGATGATGACAAACGGTATCTTGTCGGGGGCCATTTTAAGCTGGGTTTCCATCGTAACCGAACTTTCCAGCGCCATTATTCTGTACAACAACAGAAATATCACCCTAACAATGTCCGCCTATGTTGCGATTTCGCGCGGAAATTACGGATTGGCTGCCGCCTTTTCTTCTATTTTGACGGTATTTACGGCTATTTCGCTTTTGATTTATCTTATGGCGAGCAAGTCCGAGGATATACGTATATAAAGAGAGTCTTTAAAATAACCGGTTTTGGTTTTTCTGCATTTACCGGTTTTAAACGGTCATAACCAATTAAATCAACACCAGCGGCAGAACAAATTACCCGTTATTACGAACCGGCCTTTCGCGGCTCATTTTTTCTATGCGGGCAATTTTTCCATGTTCGAGCACGACCATACGCTCCGCTTGATCGGCGACTTCGGGGTCGTGGGTAACAACGATAATGGTGCTGCCCGCATTGTGAAGGCGCTCAAAAATCTCCATAACAAGCTTTTCGTTTTTTTCATCAAGATTGCCTGTCGGCTCGTCAGCCAAAAGGAGCTTCGGGTGGTTAATTAAGGCACGCGCAATACAGACGCGCTGCTGTTCGCCGCCCGATAACTGATTGGGAAGGTGTTTTGCCCGTTCCTTCAACCCGACACTTTCAAGCGCCTGCATCGCCTCTTGTTCATCGGGAATACTGTGATAGTACTGCGCCATCATAACATTTTCGAGGGCGGTCAAGTAGTTTACCAGATGGAATTGCTGAAAAACCAAACCAATCATATCGCGCCGCACAATAGTCAGCTCCTTTGAAGAAAGCTTTGAAATATCCCTGCCCGCAATATCTATTTTACCGAGCGAAGGTTTATCCATACAGCCGATGATGTTCATCAAGGTGGTTTTACCTGAACCCGACGGCCCCATTATCGAAAGCCACTCCCCTTCTTCAACGGCTAAATTTATTTTATCGAGGGCTTTAAGGTCTCCGTAAATCTTGGAAATTTCGGTTAAGGTTAAAATATTCATAATGTTTTCCTTATCATTTATTCTCTATTTATTCTCCGCGCAAGACCAATGCAGGGTCGACGTCCACCGTTGCCCGTACCGGAAACAAACACGAAATAATTGTAATGATAATCGAAGCAATGACGGTAAAGGGGGCAAGTCTGACAGGGAACGAAACCTCCCGCGCAAAAACGCTGATGCTTACGTTATCCGCAAACAGGTAGCCTAAACCGACGCCTAAAACGCCGCCGATAAGGCCGAGCATAACAGCTTCGCCCAAAAAGTCTTTTACAACGCTTTTATTGGAAGCGCCTAGCGCCTTTTTTAAACCGATTTCCTTGCGCCGCTCCACAACGACGGCCATCATCGTGGTTGTTACGCATATCATCGTTAAAAATAAAACGATAATCGTAACAATCCAAACAAGAGCTTGCAGCTTACTTAATACCGTATCCTGCGATTCGGTAACGCGTTTTACAAGTCGCGGCGTAATGCCTGCTACCTTTTTTGAAACGCTGGCGGCTATGGCCGTAAGGTAGTCCTGATTGCCGTCAATACTGCATTCGATAACATCAAAAGAATCGTTGTAGCCTATAATTTTTTTTATATCTGCAAGGCTCATAAAGATAAATTCTTCTTCAACGCCGCCTGTTGTAACAATGCCGGAAACCTTGTATTCGTTTACGGTTACATTCCCGTCGGGCTTCGGCGTGTTTACAATAAAGTTATCACCTAGGGATAGACCGATGGCCTTGCTTATTTCGTGGCCGATTAAAACTTCCTTGACTTCCGAAGGCCACTGCCCCCGCACAAGCCAATAGGGACTATTATTTTTGGCATTAACCAAATCGGTGGAAGCTATCATATACGGCTGTTCGTTTACCTTAGCGGATTTATAAATGTACGGCGCAAACCCAATAAGCTTTTCGGCGTCTATTTCGTTTTTGATTGTTTCGATTTGTTCTTTTGTAATTTTAGCGCCGCCTTCCGACGGAAGAAAAATCATATTCGCACCATAGGAGCGGAACACGGTTCCCATTTGCCGCGGAATGTCGTAGTAAATTGTTAAAAGCCCCGATAAAACAGTGGCGCCGATCGCAATGGCCAAAAGAGCGACAAGCATACGCGAGCGGCGCCTTAGAAGCGAGCTCATTATCATTTTAAAATACATTTTGTTTTTAGTCATAATAAAAACTCCCTGTTCCCGGCCGGTACGGGAACGCCTGATAAAACAGCGGGGCACAAAACCTAAACGCCTTAAAACCGGCTTATTTTCCGTGCAAAACTTCCGTCGGGTTCAGCTTTAACAGATACTTAACAGCCGGAAGACTTCCCAAGATGGTAATAAGAAAAATGATTAAAACCACAATCGGAATAACCATCGGCGCCGGCGGAATGGCCGAACCGAAAACGCTTTGTCCTATTATCTGCGTAAGACCTAAGCCTATAAAGTACCCTGCAAAACCGCCTATAATACCGATTACCATAACCTCGGTTAAAACCGAAACCGTAACGGCAGCATTACTTGCCCCTATCGCTTTTTTTAAGCCGATTTCGGCGCGCCTGTCCATAACGTTCGCCGTTACCAGATTTGAAATACCCAAGGCCGAAGCAATAAGGCTTAAAACCGTTATCAAAAGCATCAGGAGCGTCGTTTTATTTAAAATCGCACCCTCCGATTCAGCTACCTGCCGTATAGGCTTTGCAACCGCGTCGGTTATCACTTCTTGAATTTGATAGCAGATACTGCTGACATAGGCGGTACAGTACCATACTTCCATTTCTTTTATCGTTAAACTCAAAGGGCTGCGGGCTGCTTTTCGCGCCAAATCGTTATCGGGAGTCGTTAAAGCGCTTACCTCAATGCTTTCACAAATATTTGCCTTGCCTAAAAGTTCCTGTGCCGTGTGCAGCGTCGTAAAAATAAGCTCATCCTCATTGCTCCCCGAATTAAAAACGGCCGCAACCGTCAATGTTTCGGTTTTTGCAGGCCCCTTTACTTCAATTTTATCCCCCGTCTTTATATTGTTTCTTCCGGCAAAAAGGCTTCCTACCATACACGAACCGTTATTGTCATCGGACGCCCAGCTTCCGGTTACCTCCCACCACGTGCGCATCCGCCTAATTCCGGTTATAACATCCTGCCCCGTATGCAGGTCAATCTTAAAATCGAACCACGTCCCCGTTAGGCGGACAGGCTTATTTTCGCTGCCGTATTCAACGGGAACATTTAAAAAGGGCGCGTAATCTACAATATTGTATGCCCAAAAAATAGTTTTAATCTTATATAATTCATCTTCCCGTAAATATTTTTTCGTACTGCCTGATTCTACGCCGTAAATATCATCCAAAAGCGAAGATTCTTTGTGCATAACGTTTATATTGGCGCCGTAGGTTTTAAGCTCTTGGTTCACCTTATCCCCTACTCCCAGCATTGTATTCAGCATCGAACTTGAAAGACTTGCCCCCAGCGCAATGGTAAAGGCTATCATAACCATTTTACCTTTTTGCCTAAAAAGCGAGCCGGAAATCATTCTCCAAAACATATCTTCTCCATAATTCCCGCAAAAACTTTAAAAAAAAACGCCTATTTAAACCGATGAGATTCCGCTTCAAGATCGGACAATTTTATCTTAATCTTTCCATCGTGAATAATGTATGGAACCGGCACCGGATTACAGCCTCCAGGAAAACCAATCGTTCCCTTATTCATAACCACATCGCAGAGCTTACACACAACCTCGCCGTTCCGTTCAAAATAGCCGCTCGGACCGCATATATCGCAGGCATCAAGCCCTATCCCGTAGGCTCCTTCGCTCTTTTTTATGGCGATAAACCGCATATGAATTCCCGTTTCGCTTACATACTCGTACCGGTGCAGCTTGTCATCCTGCAGCTCTTCAATCGAAACCTCGGCCATACCGTCGGCGATGGTATAATTTTCAGGAGGCGAAAGCGGTATTTCACGGTCTACGTAATAGCGTAAAAAAGATAATGAAAAAACGGACACCAACAATAGAGCAAGAGAAAATTTAGACCAGCGTCTTGCATTCCGCTTTTGTGCCTTTATCTTACGCAGCTGCGCATTGTTCGCATAGGCTTCCGTAATTTTTAAGTTCTTTTTCCATAACAGGATCGGCGGCAGCATAATAAACAGAATAACGGCAAAAATAAAAAAATTCCCGTTGTTTACAACGGCCGCAATAAAAGCGAAAATAAAACTGTTTTTCGGAATAATGCGCAGTGAATACAAACGCTGTAAAATAACGACAATCTGCGTAATACCTAAAATACAAAGGGCGCCCGTTACAGCAATCTTTAATTCCACATCGGATAATTTAATCAACGTTTTGTAAATTGCCAAACTTGTAAGAATAACGAACAATATTCCCAGCAGATAGCCGATAAGCCTAAATAACACAAGGGTGCTGACGGCGCTTTCTCCGTAATTAACTAAAGCTGCAGAAAGGGTGATAATAACCGGCAGATAATAAAAGATTGAAAAGACCGTATACGAACAAACGGCCGCACTGAAAAGGTTTTCGTGCAATATGCTTTTTTTATTTTTACTTTTTGTTCCGAAAAGCAGAAGAATAAGCAAAAATAAAAACGAAAAAGCGACGGGAACCATCGACCAAAAAGCAAACTTTGTTCTATTGATGTAATTCGGAATTGAACGCAAAACAGCGGAAATGATACTGCCTAAAAAGCCTGCTAAAATGCTGAGCAAAATAACATTTCTTTTTTTTTCCGGCCGCTCGGTTCTATAAGAGGCAAAAACGGCTGCAAGCAAAAGGGCAAAACCGATTCCGGCTTCGATAACCCGTATATAAAACTTTAAAATACAGCACCTCCTAAAACAGTAAAAAGAACCGCTGAAGCCGGAAGCTTCAGCGGTTACCGATTAATATGAGTAAAAGTCAGCTGTTTCTCATATTACCACTGAGGACCTGTCCATTCAAAGTCCTTCCACTCAACAATAAGAGGTTCCGTCCAGAATCGGCCGGTAACACCGGTTTCTTCATCTACGTGTAGAAGATAATCGTTGCCCGGGGCTTTAATTTCAAATTTAATGTTGTATTTGCCCAATCCTTCTTCGAACTTCATATTTGCACCATAGTGAGGTCCGTCACTCGCATTCATCGGCATAAACGCAACTTCCTGAATCTTATCCGAGCCTTCTTTTTGAACATAGGCCTTTACGTGCAGATAAGGAACAAAGTCGCCTTTACCGTAACCCAAAACCGCACCTTCGTCGTTAGCTGAAATATCCGCTTCTACATGGCAATCGGCTTCGTTTTTGGCCAAGCTGTTGCCGGCGGGTTCCATATCGACCGGCTGAAAATAAACGCCGCCGACATGAAGGGGGCCTACATCCTGCTCGTCGCCGAGAGGAAATTCATCAAATCCTGCAGCCTCTTCTTCAGTAGGCGCAGGAGCCGCAGGGGCAGAATCCATGTTCTGTCCCATTTCTTTTTTTTCGCACGAAGTAATTACAAAAGCAAGTACCAACAATGCAAAAAGACAAGACAAAGTTTTTTTCATTTAAAACTCTCCTTAAAAATAATTATATATAATATTTTTGGGCACATTTATTATTCTCACCTTTGAAGCTAATCGCTTTTACGCTTTAGCTCGGCAAGAATCTTTTTATTTTTTTTGACATAAAGAACGAAAAAGACGATTATTGCAGTTAAAACAACTAACTGCGGAATAAGGCTTTCATACGTTGCATATATACCTAAAAAATCCACTTCCAAACTCTGCATCCACGGGATTATGGTTTTATCGACAACACCTGCCGCCTGCAGCTCCGAAACGCCTTTCCCCGTAAACGAAAAACACAGCACATACATCAAAATACTCGTTACAAGGAAAAACGGCTTTAACGGCAGTTTTACGCTTAAAAATCTAAAGGCAAGGAAAACAATGATCAGAATAAGGGCCGATAAAATAATAGCCAAAATCATCGCCCGCTGTCCGCTTGCCCCCTGCACGGGAACACCCTGAAAAAACAGGATAAGCTCGGCGCCTTCCCGCGCAACCGCAATAAAAGCCGCAAAAATCAGCACCCATTTATTTCCCGTCGATACCGACGTTTCTACTTTTTTCTGTATATACCGTTCCCATGCTTCCGTTTCGGACTTTGAAATCATCCAGTTGCTTACATAGAAAAGCACGATAACGGCAACAAACATACCAACGCCTTCAAAAATTTCTTGTGCTATACCGCTTTGAGCGCCTGCCAATAGGCCGAATAAAAACGCCAAAACAATACTGATAAAAACGCCTGCAAGAGCGCCGATATAAACAGATAAAATATATTTCTTTTTTCCGGTTTTTACAAGATATGCGATGATGGCGGCTATAACCAAAATAGCCTCAAGCCCCTCCCTTAAAACGAGCATAAAGCAGGCAATAAAGGCCGCAACGGCAGAAGAACTTCCGCTTCCGCCCTTATTACCCGAAGTCCCGTCAAGATCGGCCGCGTCCTGATACAGCATTGCAACAAGCATATCCTTATGCGCTTTTACCAGCTCATTATCCTTATCGGAGCGGACGTTCCGCCTGTACTCGTAAAAAGCGTTTTCGACAGCCGTTTTCCGCGCCCCGGAAAGATAACTCATCGTTATCTTTTCCATACCTTTAGATTCATAAAATCGAAAATAAGCGGCATTTACTTCGTCATATGCTTCGCGGGCCTTACCCTGCGTGTATAATTCGTATGCATTATTCAAATGGACTTCCATTTTCTCGACAATTTTAGTCCATGTAGTCAATTCTTCATTTTTGCCGTCCGCATATATTAAAACTGCGCAAACAGCTCCTATCAAACAGGCGAATAAAGCCTTTTTACTATTTTTTCCTATCTTTATATTCATAAATAACCTCCGCGGGTTAGCCCTGAATTACAAGACAGCCACAGTATACCAACTTGAAAAAACAATGTCAAGTCCAAACGACGTTATGTCAAACGATATTATTTAAAAAAAATACTTATAGTAGGATGTTAAGCCGCCTGCAAAACCTGCGAATCTAGAAAACCGCTAAAAAACGATTCGTCTTAGGTCTAGCGCTTTGTTAATTCTCCGGCATCCATTCGATAAATAAGACTTCGGCCGTCCAAAATACCGGAATCGTGCGTTACAACCAAAACCGCAGTACCCAGCCGATTTACTTCCTGCATAAGCCTTATGACCTTCTGCGCCGTTTCTCCGTCGAGGTTTGCAGTAGGCTCATCGGCAATAAGCAGTTTAGGCGAATTCATCAAAGCCCGCGCAATCAGCATACGTTTTGCCTCTCCGCCCGAAAGGTTCTGCGGCATTTCATCTTTTAAATGAGCAATATCCATAAGCTCCAAAAGACTTAACGCCCGCCCTTCGCTGTCACCGTCCCGGTTAAACAAGAAAAAAGGAACCCGTACATTATCGAGCACCGTCAAATTAGGTAAATATCCTACGGCCTGCGGTACAAATCCCACTGATTCGTTGCGGTAAAAACTTTTATCCGCATCATTCATACTGGTAAGTTCCCGCCCCTCAAAAAGAATATTCCCTTCAGTAGGCTCCAAAATACCCGAAATCAAATTGAGAAAGGTGGTTTTTCCGGATCCCGAACGCCCCGCAATAAAAACAAAGTCGGATGCTCCGATACTGAAATCGACATTTTTTACAGCAAAAAAAGAACCCGACTCTCTTTTAAAGGATTTAGAAAGACCTTTTGTTTCTAACAGCATAAAACACCTATCGCTACGATAATTTTACTTGCCCTACCCCAGCGGCTGATCTTGAGCTCAAAAGCAAAGCCCGCATAAGTACAATCGGATAAAAAACGCTTATCGCAAGCTCTGCCGAAAGCGGATTAACCGGATAGTAAGCTTACATTTCCATACCGAATATACACTTCGTGCAAACTGCAAAACGATAAGCCCTGCACCGGTTAATCCGCCCTTGTGCGGTTAAATCGGTATCGCCCTAGACCGAGGTATCTTTCCGTGAAAGGAAAAGATAAATACCGTTTACCGCTAACAAGGCCGCTCCAAGCAGCATGATTACCGGCTTCGTATACATATTACAAGACATTCCGGCATGCTTGCAGGTGCCGATAACAACCGTAGTAAGCAAAAAAAGACAAACGGCAGAACCGATATTATACACCGCAATTCCAAAACGGGAACGTTTACAGATACAAAAAACCAAGCCCATTACGGTAATCAAGCCGCCCAGCATCCTAACGGCTTCTCCCATCCAGTGGCATTTCATACAGCTGCCGTCGTCCCTCATTGGGCATATGTGTGCATAACCGAAGGGTGCAAAGAAAATCAACAAGCCGATAATAATAATCAGCGCACCAAAAATATATTTTTTCATAGAATAACTCCACGCATATACTAAATATTTATGATACTTTTGTCAACCTCTTTATACAAAAATATTGAATAGCATAAAACCTTAAGGCCGGCTGTCTGCGGCAAAGTAAGGAAGCGCATTTATTCATGCGGAAGACTTAACACTCCGGTTCTTTGTGCCTTGAGTATGCTCATTCCGGCTTAAAAGTCTTCGATGCTGCCGTCCGCATGAGCGATAAAAATGCGCGGTTTTATTTTGGTAAAAAGCCCGTTTTCGATAACGCCGGTAATTCGATTTAAAGCGTCTTCCGTTTTTTCGGGGCTTTGCAACGGACGGGGCCACCGCACATCGATGATAAAATTGCCGTTATCGGTTATGACGGGGCCCATTTTTCTGACGCCCTCTCTGAGCACTGCGGCCGCTCCGTCTTTTTCCAGCTGTTTGATAATGCTTGTCATCGCGTCGGGAGCAATTTCGACGGGCAGGGCAAAACCTGTGCCGAGCGTTTTAACCTTTTTGCGTTCGTCCGCAACGATGACGAATTGTGCGGAATTATATGCCGTAATCTTTTCTTTAAGGAGCGCCGCCCCGCCGCCTTTTATCAGGTTTTTGTGTTCATCGGCCTCATCGGCCCCATCGATGGTCAGATCCAGCCCGCCTTCTATGAGCCTCGAATTTAAAGAATAAATCGGAAGACCGAGCTTTTCGCATTCTACCGAAGTTTGATAACTGGTCGGGACGGCAAAAACGTCTTTTAGTGTGCCCGCTTCGACAAGCGCCGCAATTTTGCGCACTGCATGTATTGCCGTAGAACCGGTGCCGAGCCCGATCTTTATCCCCGAAAAAATTTTCCCTTCGGAAAAAAGAGTATCTACGGCATATTCCGCCGCAAGCTTTTTTTGTTCCGCAGCGTCGAGTTTTTTATTCATAATCCGTTCCCGTAAATGCCTTAAATTGATGATGAGCCTGATATTCCAGCATCTTGTATCCGTTACAAGTCTGGCAGCCTGCTTCCTCTGCTCTTTTTAAAAGGGCTGTTTTTTCGGGCCGGTAAATCAGTTCGAAAATCTTTTCCTTTCCGGTAAATGTATAAAAGGTGAGCGGGTCGGCTTCTACATCGGGTTCCATTCCCACGTTTGTCGTTTGGATGATGAGGCCGGAATAGGCCGAAAGCTGTTTTATGTTTATCGGATTAAGGAGTGCCCATTTAAAATTGTACCGGTTGGCAAGCTGCCGTGCGTGTTCGGCCGTACGGTTAAAAATGCAGACCTTTCCGTGCATATTTTTTATGACATCTGCAACCGCCTTGGCCGCACCGCCCGCACCGATTATCGCAATCTTGTATTGGCTGAGATTTTCGGTATGCAGAAATTCGGTTAGGGCCTGCCTAAAACCGTCCGCATCGGTATCATAACCGATCCATTTTTTTTCTTCCCGTATAACCGTATTGACGGCGCCGATCGACTTGGAGGTTCCGCTTATGCCGTTTATTTCGGGAATGATTTCCATTTTAAACGGGGCCGTTACCGAAAAGGCGCGCAGCCCTGCGGTTTCTGCAAAGGTCAAAGCCTCTTTTGCCGAGGTTGCGGACACCGGTACGTACACCGCGTCGATACCGTGTCTTTTAAACCCCTTGTTGTGAATGTGCGGACTTAAACTTGTGTTTATATCCTTTCCGATAACGCCATAAACCGCAGTATTTTTATTGATATGCGAAAATCCGTATAAGGCATGAAGCGTTATCGGGTCGATAAGTTCCGTTTGCATATCTTTTTTTTCGATATATTCGGTAGAAAAGGTATATACGATTTCCGAGCTGAGTTTTTTTGAAAGAATCCGCGAGGTAATGCCGTATTTTCCCATAACGCTTATGATATAGCGCATACCGTCAAGCTGTTTTACCGCCTTAAATGCCTCGGTCATACCGTTTAAGCTGTCTGCAGGAAAGGCCAATTTCGCAATGTCGGTTTCGCTGTGCAGCAGTTCTTTTACGGCTTTTGCGATGTTGCTGACGGGCTTTTTGGCGTGGAGGCTGCGGATAATTTGGATGCCGAAGGCTGCGGCCGCATCTTCGATGCCGGAGGCCGCAAAATCGCTTTCCAAGTCGATGTAGGCAAAGTTTTTGGAAGGGTCGCCGCTTGCGTATGCAAGGCCCCGTGCAAAGATCGTCATACGGGCTCCTTCACCGCCTGTGAAAAAGCCGCCGTCCGATTTTCTTCTGACGGTAAGGATGGCCGGTACCTCTGCCTTTTCGGGAAATTTCCGTAAAAACAGTATTTCGTTTTGATTTAAACAATCGGCCCGTAATTCCGCCATATCGATATAATTTTTATACCGTTTCAGCAGCGCAAGATTTTTTTCGATCGTTTTTTCGGCTAAAACAAGACAGACCTTTGTGGACATGCGGCTAGTATACACGGGATACGGATATTTTGTAAGCCCCTCTTTTATTTTTTATCCGATAATGGTATAGTTTTCACGTTTTTAAAAATTATGAGATAACGAATGGAGTTTTCCGATGAATAAAAAATGTAATGACGTAATCGTAATCGGTTTTGCGCTGTTTGCAATGTTTTTCGGCGCAGGAAATTTGCTGTTGCCTCCCGCGCTGGGCCATCTTTCGGGACGTAATTGGGTTTTGGCCTTTTCGGGCTTTTTGCTGACGGGTGTCGGTATGCCCATTTTAGGTATTGTTTCCATGGGAAAATGCGGCGGCCGTCTTTCCGATTTTATTAAAAACATAAACGGTATTTTTGGAACCTTTTTTATAATATTCGTTATGCTGATAATCGGCCCTCTTTTTGCGCTGCCCCGATTGGCTGCGACGACGTTTGAAATTGCCGTTGCACCGATGAAGCTTGGAATAAATTCGGTTTTTTTCTCCCTTATTTTTTTTGGAATAACCTTATTCTTTGTTTTGACACCGACCAATGTCGTTGACCGCGTCGGGAAGATTTTGACGCCGGCGCTTATCATAATGACTGCTATGTTCATCGTTAAGGGGGTAATGACACCCATCGGTAAGGCAGCCGCCCCGTCCGCAGATAAGCTTTTTTTGCGCGGGTTTAAAGAAGGCTACCAAACGATGGACGCGCTGGCTTCCATCATTTTTGCAACCATCGCAATTTCGGCTATTGGCGCAAAGGGGTACGGCGATAGAAAGTCGCTTTTTCAAATGTCAGTGTATACCGGCATGCTTGCCTGCTTCGGCCTTGCGCTTGTGTACGGCGGACTTATGTATGTGGGGGCGACGGGCAGTAGGGTCTTGCCGGAACAGCTTTCCCGCTCTGCAATTGTAGTGCGTTCGAGCGAGCTTTTGTGGGGAAGCTGGGGCCGCGTCGTGCTGGGGCTTGCCATCGGCCTTGCCTGTCTGACGACCGCCATAGGGTTAATCGCGACGGTAGGCAAGTATTTTAGCGAGCGGTTTAGAAACGACATCAGCTACAGGGCGGCCGTCATCATCATAACGGTTATAAGTTTTTTTCTTTCGATTTTCGGTGTGGACGCGATAATTTATGTCGCAGGGCCGATTCTCGAAATCGTATATCCGGTTGCAATCGTGCTCATTATTATGAATCTGTTTTCCGATTATATTCCCAACCGGTATTTTTACGGCGGGGCAGTGTTCGGGACGCTGTGTATAAGCGTACTGCAGGGGATCGTTGCGGCGGAAGATTTGATAAACGGTTTTCTCGTCAAGATCGGTGCGATGCCGATGATGGGCCGCGATGCGCTTAGTTTTAATACGACGGTTTCGATGCTGCGGAAACTGCCGCTTGAGCGGATAGGTGTCCCTTGGCTGCTGCCTGCAATTGCCGCTTCTTTACTATTCGGGTTTGGGTTTATGTTGCTTGAAAAAACAAAAAGGGCACCATCAATACACGGCGGCGTATAAGGCGCATAAACTAGACCTGTTCGAAAACTTTTGTTATCGAACAGGTCTGTAAGGAACCGGTGATTGCTATGCCGTGCACATTAAAAACAACAAAGGTCTTGCTCTTGTCGGTTTTGACTTTTGAGCTGCTTTTGGTTTCGTGTAATGGAAAACCGAATGGCAGACTCGAAGAAAATAGGGAAAGAACAGCCTTAGAAAATTACTTTTTGATTAAAAACGATAGAAGAATGTATTCCATTTTTTTTGTTTATTGTAATGACGGGTTTTACCTTATATATGATACCGCATTAGCCGACACGAACATAGGAAACAAAAGGTACTTTTCCGATTCCGGTATTAAAATAACCGGCAAAAAAGTTTCTACAAAAGTTGCCGATGAAAATTTACCGCTTGCTGATTTTATAGACAGGTACTTATACGGCGGCGATGAGTATTATCATATCGAAAGATATAGAAACAAAGATCTTTTTGAAAGGATATCGGAAGAAGAGTTTGTCGCAATAGCCTTTGCAGCGCAATATAACTATGACTTTTTGATTTTAAGCGACGGGCATGGACAAGTGCGTTTATATCCACCCGATAAGGTTTTTGCTGACGATCTTAAACAAAATTACGGCCGTCGTTTATAAGTGAACCTCTAAAAACTTCAGTTTTTTAGAGGTTTACCATTAAGCTTGCTTGCGACGTTTTTCATAAGGCATTTATACATAAAGACTTATGAAAAACTCGTCGGGTATCTCTATTCCGAAGGATGCGAAGCAAATCCAACAAGGTTTTTAGAGATACCCATAAGTCTTTTATAAATGATGACCGCAGTATGCGTTTTAAACCTTACGAATTTATCGAGGCAACGATATTTTCCAGCAAGGCCTGCATTTTGGTTAATATCGTATTGTCTTTCAGTTTATACTTTTTTGCAAGGACAGCTGTATTTGTAAAGACGATCGAAACCGTTTTATCCTTGTTTTCGATGACGCTGATTCTCATCGGTAAATCGAGCGAGATAAGCGGTTCTTGCAGCATGAGCTGAGTTCCCACCTTGGGATTACCGAAGACGATAAAGCGGGAAATGCCTTCGATATGGTATATGAACTTTGATGAAGCAAAGATGACTATTGTTAAATATATTGAGCTTTATTATAATAGTGCGAGACTTCATTCGAGCATCGGTTATCAATGCCCAAATGATTTTTATGATAAATTAGCAATTTAACTTGTATACTAATACTGTACAAGTTTCAAGTTCGGCAATTACCAATTACACATTAACCATTACCAATTATAAACATAGACGTACATTTCTAAACACTACGGCTTTGAAAATATATGAAAACCGTTCGGAAAAAAATGCACTCTGAAAGCTGGACAGAAGGCCTGCTTTCGTATAAAATGCCGAAAGCGGAGGTGCCCGTTTATGGACATAGATACGATTTATCAGGAAACGATTTTAGAGTATTCGCGCAGAAAAGAAAATTGCCGTGAGATTCAAGGCAGTGGCGTAAAAATCGAACGAGGGCATAATCCGAATTGCGGCGACGATTTGACCCTGCTCATAAAAGAGGCGGTCGGTATTGTCGAAGATATTTCGTTTATGGGACGCGGCTGCGCGGTTTCTACCGCCTCGACCAATATGCTCATCGAACTTATAAAAGGAAAACCTGTAGAAGAAGCGAAGCGAAAAATCGGCATCTTTTTTAAGATGATGGGCGGAAAAGACGTTTCGGAAGAAGAAAAAGAGGAGCTTGACGATGCAGGAATTTTAGAATACTTTGCCGCCATGCCCGCCCGCATAAAATGCGCTACCTTAAGCTGGCACAGTGCGGACGTTCTTTTAAACGGAGCGCACCGCTAAAAACCGACAATGCGTATTTTCCGTGTTCCGGTTTATTCCGTAATCGTACATCTTCCCGTACAGGACCGGGTACCGTAAAGCTATAAGTCCGCATGAGCGCAAAACCCGATCCGGCTAAGATAATCGGCAAGAGCCGAAATCTTTTCTTTCAAACCGAAAACGGGATTAACGATTATAATGCCCGATCCCAAAAGCCCGTATCCGCTTTCCTGCACCGATCCGGACGAACAACCTTTTTTTTCCGCAATGTGAATTGTATCCGAGCATTCCGCACCGGCCGCCCGTTTATGAGCTACTTCGGCGGTAAGCGTTTCGGCTCCTTTCAAATACGAAAGCGCCGTTTTCAAGTAGTCCGTTTCCGCAGTACGCCGTTTTAAAATGGGGTACCACACAATAAAACTGCCGGCCCGCCATTTCGCATACACTTTTTTTACCGTTTCAGCAATGTTTTTGTAATCGGAAAGAACCTCGTAACTCGGATCGAACAGGGCAAGGCCGCGGCTGTGCTTGGGCGGCGTAAGAGCGATAAGGGCCTCGTAACAGTTCCGCTTGTGCACACAGATATTGCGTTCCCGTTTGTACATCTTTTTCAAAACGGCGGCCTCGGCAGGATGCAGATCGGTCAACACCAATTCATCTGCCGGCCGTAAAAACGAACGGATTATTTCAGGCGACCCTGCATACATCTTTTCCGCTTCGTAATGTTTCGTGCACGCATCCAAGTACGCCTTTAAATCGGCGGGAATAGGTTCAGGCAGCGCTCCGTTCCGGTAACGGGATAAAAGAAAAAGGATTCCGTCTGCCGCCTCGCCCGTCTGCAAACTCCAATCGCTAAAAAGCTCGTACCGGCCGGAGCCCGCATTTAAATCGAAGGCCGTAAACGGTTTTTCTTTTTTTGTATAAGCCGATAAAAAAGCGTACAACACCGCATGTTTGAACACGTCGGCCCTGTTGCCTGCATGAAAAGCGTGCCTGTAACTCAACATAGAATCCGCCTGATACGCTCTTACACCCGCGACGAGCGCCACACGCCCTTTTTGTAATGGTAATAAACAATAACCGCTTCCGCAATTTCCGACAGGACAAAGGCCGACCACACCATAAAAAGCGGCAGCTGTAAGATATTTACGGCCAAAAACAGGACTGGAATGTGTACAAGCCACCGGGCACCGCCGGTCGCATACAGCAGCGGCCGGTAATATCCGGAACCCCTAAAGGCGGTGGCAAGTCCCATTGCTGCAGCAAATATGGGCAGCGCCGTGTACGATATTTTGAGCATCAGCGCCCCTTCTTCTAAGGCGGCTGCGTCGTTTTTAAAAAAGGGCCATAAAAGAAGATGGGGAACCGTAAAGGCTGCAGCAGTAAAAACGCTTATGACCGCCACCGAAAAAACCGCCGCCAACTTTGCCGTAAACTGCGCCTCGCGTACATTTTCCCGCCCTAAACTCTGACCGACCAGGGCGGACGCCCCCATACTGAACCCGAAAATGGGCATAAACGCAAACTGATTAAATTTCGACCCTACTCCCGCAAGCGCAACGGCGTCCGCACCGTACGCTGCGACAAATTTCAGTATAACGGTCTGAGAAAACATTCTCAACAAAAGATTTACCCCCGACGGCAGGCCTATAAGAAGAAGGTCTTTATCTATTTTTTTATCGAGCACAAAAAGCCCGCGGAGGGTAATCGTTACATTGTTTTTTCTATTCAACAGAACAAAAAAGCCGTATAAAAAACTGACGCCTTGGGACAAAACGGTTGCAAGCGATGCTCCGAAAACACCGAGCCCCAATCCCCGCATTCCGATACCGGGAATAACATCGAACATAAACACGGGATCCAAAATCATATTAAGAACGGCGGAAACAAGCATAATGCGCATCGGCGTTTTTGCGTCGCCCGTACAGCGGAAAATCGTATTTACCGAATACGAAGAAAACATTACCGGAATAAAAAAAAGCCTGAGCCGGCCGTATTCCAAAGCTGCCTTTATGACATCTTGATTGGGAAGAAAAAAATACAAAAGGGGCTTTAAAAAAAACGCCAAAAGAATGCCTGAAAGCACGGCAAGTACGATTTTAAAACTGATCGTTTGTTCTGCAATTCTGCGGGTTTTTTCCATATCACCGCGCCCGTAATTTTGCGAAATCATCGAAACGGAACTTGCACCCGCTATCTCGTTTAAAATTCCGAAAAGCACATAAATTGAAGTAAAAAGCGTAACACCGGAAATTGCGGTTTTAGAAATTTGTCCGACCCACGCCATGTCCACAAGATCGTACACAAACTGCAAACCCATCGCTATCATTGAGGGGTAAGATAAGCGCCATAACGTGCCGGCTAATTGTTTTGAAGAAGCATCTACTCTTATCGGTTCCTTTTCACTCTTATTTTCCATAATTACATACTCGCTTTATTCGTGCGGAAGGGTCTAATGCCCCGCTGCTGCGCAGGATATGCTCTGCGCCGAGGTATGTTAATTATTATAACCCATTTTACCGGCAGTGTCTATTTATAAGGGATATCTTGCAGGCGGCGGCAAAAAATACGGGAATTAAGATTAAAAAGGCGGGAACAACAGTTATAAAGGCTGTAAATAAGCTGTACCGGTCGCCGATTATTCCCATTATAAAGCTTGCGGTGCTGTATCCCGGTACGCCGAAGCACGATAAAAATATCATAAGGGCGGTCGGGTCTACCGGCAGAATTACGGCCGCAAAAGACTGTATCGTCGGCCACAGGCAGGCAAGACATGTTCCCATTATAAACAAAAAGACCGTCAGGGTGATAAGGGAATTGATGAAGATGAATAAAAGGCTTACGGCAAAAGCTGCGAGCGAACATATAATTATCATTTTTGGGAGGGAAACTTTTTTTAAGATACGGCTGCTTAAAAAGCGGCCTAAGGCCATTCCTATGGAAAAACACGCCGTTACCAGTCCTGCGTAAAAGGCCGAAGCCTTTAAGTAAAGCTGAATTAAAGTTGCAGACCAAAAGGCAAAGGCGCCTTCCGCCCCGCCTGCAAAAAAAAGCGAAAGGGCAAAAAGCCAAAACGGCGGTAAGGCAAACACTTTTTTAAAGGCTTTAAAGCTTCCGTCGGAAGGCGGCAGTGGAACTTTTTTTGAAGACGGATACGACAGGCAGATACAGACGGCAAAAACGGCCAACCCCGCATATAAAAACCGCCAGCTTATGCCTACGGAAAGAAGCCACCCGAAACCGGCCAGCCCCGTGCAGGAACCTAATGGCCAAAACGCGTGCAGCTTATTCATTTTAGAGCCTGAATCGCCTGGGTACAAGTCAGTTACGATCGGTGTTAACAGAGCTTCCATATTTGCAACACCGAGCCCCATACAAAGGGCGCTCAGCAAGGCCGTCAAAAAACTTACGCTTAAAGAAAAACAAATAAGCCCCAACGTTAAAAGCAAAAGGGACGTTCTTAAAACCCTTATCTTTCCGAATTTAGCAGCAAACACCGGGCTTATAAAAAGGACGGCGGTTTGCTCTATTGCACACAGCATACCGAAAAGCCCTGCTTCCGTAAGCGAAAAATTGAGTTCTTTTTTGATGTTTACAAGACAAATGGACAGGGAAATAGAGGCCAGCGAGTAAACCAAAAAACTAAAACCCGCTGCGTTAAATGTCCTTTCTTTTAAATCCTTCATACCCAGCTTGAAACGGAGCATAATTTATTTTAAGATAAGTGTCAATATCGGATTTCGGCTTGCAAAAATGTCTTTTCAAGCGTTTTTGATAAATAATTTCTAAACTTTGGATAGTAAAAATTTATAAACAGAACCTTACCCTCTTACAAAACTGCAAAAAAAGCTATATAATCCTGTATAAGAAACTGAAAAAAAACCGATAAGCTATATAGGTTAAAATGATGAATAAAAAACAATTTGAAAAAGAAACAAAACAAACCGCCATAACCTTTTATTCCAAAGATCAAATACAATGCCCCGTATGTGATACAAAATTCAAGCGGGAGGAACTTCATACAGGCGGCGGACGCCTCATTGCAGGAAATTTAACCGACGAGTTAAGACGCCTTTACGAACCGTCCGCAAAATACGGCGAAGTCCATCCGCTTATATACAACCTTACAGTCTGCCCTAAATGCCTGTATGCCGCCTTTTCGCAGGATTTCAGTATCCCTGTAAAAGAAGTTACCGATAAGCTTTTTGAAACAATGGAAGCCCGGTATGCTTCCATAAAAAGACTTTTTAGGAAGGTTGATTTTACCCAATCGCGCAGCCTTATTGAAGGGGCCGGCTCTTATTATCTTGCCATTCTCTGCTACGAACTTTTCGATATAAAGTTTTCTCCCACGATAAAACAGGCAATTTGCTCCATACGGGCAGCGTGGCTTTTCGACGAATTAGACAAAAGACACCCCGAAGAAAACTACAAATACGTTTCTCAGCTTTTTTACCGAAAAGCGTCTTTTTTATATAGAAGGGCACTTGAGCTTGAAAGTGAAGGGGGCGAAATTATCGCCGGTTTAAAATCCTTCGGCCCCGACATAGACAAAAACTACGGTTACGACGGCATAATGTATCTTTCCGCGCTGCTTGAGTACAAATACGGACAAAGAACGAATGCGGAGTTGCGCGCAAAAAGAATGGAAGTCCAAAAATTCACCCTTGCAAAAATGTTCGGTCTTGGAAAATCTAGCAAGGCTAAACCCGGCCCGCTTTTGGAAGCCGCCCGCAGCTTATACGATACTTTAAAAACCGAATTCAAAGATACCGATGACGATTAAATGCGGCCTTCTTCGGATTTAAAAAACATTCTGTTAACCGTATCCTATGACGGTACAAACTTTTGCGGCTGGCAGAAGCAGACAAAAAACGGAATTGAAACATTCCGCACTGTGCAGGGCGAACTTGAAAAGGCCCTTTTTAAGCTGCACAAACACCCGGTGGAAACAAACGGCTCAGGACGCACGGATTCAGGCGTACATGCCGCGCGGCAGGCGGTGAATTTTTTTACGGATATCAAAAACATCAAAGCGCCTAGTTTCGTGCCTGCGTTAAATTCACTCTTGCCTAAAGATATTAGCATCTTAGAAGCAGTTCATGTATCTTCCGGCCTGCACGCCCGCTTTAACGCCCTTTCAAGAACCTATCGCTATTACATCAAATGCTCAGACGCCGTACCTGCATACGAAAGGCCTTACTGTCTTCAATTAAAAAGAACCCCAAACATAAACGCCTTAAACAAAATGGCATCTCTTTTATCTGGAGAAACGGACTGTTCAGTCTTTTCCGCTGCAGGAGACCAAAACATAAGCAAATCGCGTTACATAAAAAAAGCCGTATTTTTTATAGAAAAAGACTTTCTCATTTTTGAAATCTGCGCCAATGCCTTTTTATGGAAGATGGTGCGCTCAGTTATAGGAAGCTTTTTGCAGTTTGAAGAAAAAGGCCTTTCAAAAGAAGAGGTAAAAGCGATAATTGTAAGCGGCAAGCGGAACCTTGCAGGAGCCACCGCTCCCCCGAACGGCCTTTTTTTATGGTCGATAGAATATCCTAAAAACCTTTTAAAGGCGCCTTCTGCGGACACCTGCCTTTAGGCATTCATTAAATATTCTCGCTTTAACCGCCTGCTTATTTTTTTATTCCTTTTACACTAAAGCCATACCCGCCCTTTCGCGCCCGTACACTGCAAAAGCGCTTGACAAATCGGGGGTGAGTATAAATAAGTTAAGCCATGTTTATACGTTCCCTATAAATTAAGCAGAGGACATGATAGACGATGAAAATGCCGGTTTTTTTAAAGCGGTAGGCTCCGATTTTTTCATTGACGTAATTGCGCCTATATCCACAAGCTTTTTGCAAAAGGAAAATTATGCGAGCGCAAAATTCTTTTGTCTTTGCCGAAGAGGTGCCGTATATCGAATTTTTCCAGAGTGTGATTTCCGCCCCTATAACGTCGACACCGAAAAAGCCCCTGACGCTTTGTTTTGCCGAATTCATGATGAGTCTAAGTTTACAACAATCCGAGTTAACCTTCTATTTACGTTAGTTTCAGATTATCAAGTTTTCTGATAATTTCCTTTGTTTTTTCGAGCGGATACGGCGTATCATCATCCCAACGGTAAAACTGAATTGTTTTTACAACAGCCGTACGTTCGTAATTATCATATCCGACAGGCACAACGACCGTATCGCCTACGGCAATGCCGGCATCTTCCGTACGGTAATGATAAATGCGGCCGTCTTCGGTGAATTCTACGCCGCAATATTTTACTTCGCCGGTTTTCATTGCGTCCATAAAACGTTCGGTATTACAGGTCTGAGCCGCCGTAAATGCTGAAAAACATGTTGCTATATCATGCATAACTTCAAGCCATTCTTTTTCCGGTACATGGGCTCTGTCATACAAACCGAAATGTTCGATGACCGATCCGTCTTCATACGTTATATTTAATTTATAGCGGACAGCCTCTTCCCATATCTCTTTTGTATCCTGCCACGCTCTACATTCAAGTGCTTTCTGCAGTTTTTCAAAAAGCAGCCGTCCTTTATCACGGCCGCTTATTTTACCGAACGTATACGTATATGACAGGGTACCAAGGGACGGCGAATATATTTTAAATGATAGACCATGCGTTGTCAGCATAAAGCTTTCTTTTGAAAATGAAGATTGAATTTTAAGCGTTGCGTTTACAATATCGGGCATATCGAAATTTACAGGAGTTTCGGCATCGATATTTTTTAACCGTACAAGCCATCGTTTCAATGCGCCGTTTTTATTGAATACATCTATCATGCCGCTGCTAAAATGTTCCGCACGGAGCGCTCCCATAATGCACGCCAGAATTATATCCGCATCAAGCTCTTCAATATCAGCCCGCAGCATTGATTCTTCCGTCCACAGAATTCCCTTTGATTTTAAAACGGCATCATATTTTTCAAGGCTGCATTCGGGATGCTCTTTTGCAAATATATAAAATTCATCAATAAAATTATGAAGATGATCGTCATCCGTTAATTTTGAAATATATTTGGTTATAATACGGTGTTTTTCCGGTTTAAATATAGTATGTATATAATGTTTATATTCTTTATAAACGGCATATAATTCATTATCCAAAAACTGCGTCAGCCGTTTTTCTATGATTTTGGGAATACCGTAGTACGCCTCCGCAAGCCCTCCGGCAAAAGCATATACGGCTTCCTCGTGTATTTCGGTATATGCAGTATTGTACAGTGTTTCCGAAAATGAGTCGGATGATAAGAATACCTGCAGTGCATACGGCAAAGCCGGCACAAAGCCCGATCCTTGTTCGTCGGGTAAATATTTTTGTTCGTCATCCGGCATGTAATATATTGTTTTGATGTATTGTGTAATTTCGATTTTTGTTGCGCCGTTTTTTGCCATACAAACAGCGGCGGCAAAGGTCTCGGCCTCTTCGATAATTTCGCTGCGGCTGCAAAGAGGCTCAAGCATTTGTTTTGCCGATTTTTTTGCTTCTTCTATATTTTCGGCAATCAAACCGTATGCACCGGCCAATACCGCAAACCTATTATCAGCCGCCTTGCAGGGTAAGTGAGGATTTTCGAGCCACTCCTCTACACTTTCAGGATACCGGCAGAGACTATACCTTTCTCCGAAAGACTGTGCAGCGGCAATGACTTCGGCTGAAAGTTCCGTTTTATTCTTTGCGGATACCATAACTGCATTATCGATTGCAAGTATCATTATGCAGTTGCCGCTAATGGCGGGATCATCGGATAATGGCGTACGCCTATCGTCATTATCCGAATAAAAATGAGTCCGAAATAAATCGGCAATAATTGAACCGAGCATTTTTTATATTCCTCCATCTTTTATTTAGCAATATTTAAAATAAACCTTATTTAAAACTATACAGTTTTACGGGACTCTTCACTCTCGTATTCTATTTCGCGTACAATGGTGCAAATAGGTTTTGTACTATCAAGGCTGCCGGAAGCATTGCACTGATCATCATTGTAGAACAATACAGCCTCAAGCCAATTACCGTATTCATCGTGTTTTGTATAAACGAATTTGTAATAGTGCCCCTTTGCCGTATACCTAAAAACACATTCCAGAAGTTTTGTTTCTTCATATCTTGTTTTATAAAGCAACATACCGGAATTGTCAAACCGATATATAGCCGATATATTTTTCTTATTATCGTGTTTATAATTAAAAATATATTCTTTGCCTATATCCTGTAAGTAAAAAAAACATAATCGGATCTATTTCGATTACGGTTTCGGTTTCTTTACCGTCTATCGTAAATACATATTCTTCCCAGCCTTCCGTACCGTCCCAAAAAAAAGACAAACATCCGCTGAAAATTACCATACATAAAATACACAGTACCGATGCCGTAATACCTGTTTTTTTCATAAAGCAGCGCTCCTTTTTCACCCCGTATTCTGAATACGTTTAATCGGCAAGGGCTTTGACGGGATCGAGTTTTGCGGCTTTAAGTGCCGGACTTAAACCGAAAAAAATGCCGATGGCCACGCTTATGACAAATGCAATAATAATTCCGCCTATATCGAAAGAGGTTACAATCGTAATATCTTCAGGGTTTTCTGCAAGCATAGGTAAAAGGATTCTAGCAATACTGCCGCCTATTATCAGGCCCAGCACAACACCGATAAAACCTCCTGTCAGAGTCAGGGTTGCCGATTCGACTAAAAATTGGCTCCGTATTGCAGCGTTCGAAGCACCCAAGGCCTTGCGTATGCCGATTTCTTTTTTGCGTTCGGTGATGGTAACGAGCATAATATTCATAATACCGATACCGCCGACCAAAAGAGAAATGGCGGCGACGGCAGTCATAACCACACCGACTAAATTGATAATTTTGTTTAAGGAGTTAAGTTGTTCCCGAGCCGACCATATCCAAATCGGACGCGGAAAACCGCCGGCCAGATCCGAAGAAATAGCGCTCACCCGACTTTGAACATATTCGATTTCCGACGTATCATAGAGAATCACTTCTGCCGTCCAAAGATCGTCATATTCCTTGCCGACGGAAATAAGATTTTTTTTGTAAAATAAACTCGGCACGTATACACTCTCGGATGGGTTTGCATTGGAAAAAACTTGGGTATCTTTTAATACGCCGATAACTTCAAACTGAAAATTGTACGGCGGTACCTTGGAAGAGTTTGAGGCAATTTGCAGTGTTATCGTTTTTCCAATAGCCCTGCCTTCGGGAAACAATTCTTCTGCAATGTTTTTTCCGATAATCGCTTTTTGCAGCCCGTACGCATAATCGGTAATGTCAAAAAATTTACCGTAATCCATTTTTATTCCGATGGATTCCATCCTATCCGGTTCGACGGCATTAATACGCTTTTGACCGGCAATACTATTATTTCGAGAAACTCCCGCCCTAAAATCATACGTGTAAAATATATTTTTAATTTGCGGAATTCTTTCTTTGAGCGTTTTTCTGTATTCTTCATTGAGGACTACAAACTGCTTGCGTGTGTCGGGATTCCATCTGGCTTCGATATTCAACACGTCCAAGTTAAAGCGTTTGAATTCTTCGGCAATGCTGTCCGCCAACGATTGGCTGAGCGTCGTAATAATTATAACCGACATAACACCGATAACAATTCCTAAAAGAGAAAGAAAGGTTCTCATCTTGTTCGATTTAAAATTATGCAGGGCGTTAAAAAAATCTTCTATCATATTTTTTATTTCCTTAAATATTTTAAAAAGGTCTTTACTACGGCGCCTCTCCGTGCACGGAATCTGATTGGAAGCTGTCCGATACAATCGATCCGTCTTTTAAGTGAATGGAACGCGGAGCCGTCGCGCCTATGTCGAGGTCGTGGGTAACGATGATGACAGCCGTTCCCATTTTGTTTATTTTAAAAAACAGATCCAAAACCGAGTGCCCCGTTTCCGAATCAAGCGCTCCGGTCGGCTCGTCTGCCAAAATGATTTTCGGGCGCGTAACCAAGGCGCGGGCAATGGCGACACGCTGTTTTTGTCCGCCCGAAAGTTCACTCGGCCGGTGCTTCAGCCTTTCTTTCAGCCCGACCTTTTCCAACTCTTCGGCTGCCCGGTTTTTCCGTTGATCGAACGGAAGCCCCTGATACCGCAAGGGGAGCATTACATTTTCCAAAACGGTAAGGCCGGGCAAAAGGTAATATTGCTGAAAGACAAAGCCGACCGTTTCGTTCCGCAATACAGCAAGATCGTTTTCGCTCATGTCGGCCGTGTTAATTCCGTCGATATAAATATCGCCTGCGGTAGGACGGTCGAGGCAGCCGATCATATTCATACAGGTGGATTTGCCGGAACCGGAAGGCCCCATAATGGACACGAAGGCGGATTCGGGTATTTCGAAAGAAACGCCGCACAATGCCCGCACCTTGACATCTCCCATTATGAACGTTTTGACGACATTATCCAAACGTATAATATTTTCTTTCATAAAAATTATCTCCTGCCATTATTCGAAGCGGTAACGCTTAAAACATCTCCTTCTTGCACGCCCGATAAAATTCTGACAAAGCCTTGAACATAGGGCGTAACTTCTACTTTTATTTTTTCGGTTTCATTCTCTTTTACGACTTTTTTGACATAGGGTTCGCCCTGATCATAAAAAATTGCGTTTTGCTCGACAAACAAAATATCCTTATCTTCGCCTGCAATAATGATACCGCTAAAAGAGTAACCGGGCAAAATATTTTCAGGCGGATTTTCCACAACGATTTTTACGTCAAGGACGGTGTTTCCTCGATCTGCATTTTGCCGTGCGATGGACGGGTAGGCAGTAACCCGGCCTTCCACCTTTATATCGGGCAGGGCTTGAAAGGAGAGCTCCGCCTTTTGCCCTACGGCAAGCCGCGAGGCGTCCGTTTCCGCAACGCTGACCGTCGCCTTAAAGTATGAGCGGTCTATGAGGGTTCCGAAACTATTTTGCGCCTTTGCATAAATCCCCTCGCTTATATCGAGCGAGGCGACAATTCCATCGAATTTCGCATAAATGCTCCTGTCTTGCAGCTGTTGACGCGATATGGCCAATTCCTGCCGCATCAGTGCCAGCTGTTTCGACGCACCTTTGACCTGCTCCTGCATAACCGCCAATTCCTGTTTTGAAACCAGAAATTCCTGATAGGAAGAATCTAAAGCAAAAATAAGCGTTCCCTTTTTTACGCGATCACCTTCTTTAACATTTACCCGTTTTACGACTCCGTCGCCCAGCGCTTGCAGCACCTGTTTTTGGGCCGGTTCGATATATCCTGAAATTTGAATTTGATCTTTTACCGTTTCTTTGCGGACAGCTGCCGTAACAATGTTAGTCTTTTTGCCCTGCCGTGTAAGGGCCTTATACCCAAAAGCCAAAATAACCGCTGCAAAAACGGCTATTCCGATTTTTAAAATCTTTTTACGTTTTCTGTTTTTTCTAGCCGTTTTCTTTTCCGCGAATTCTTCTGCCTGCATATTATCCTCCGTTATCAAATGTATTAAAAAACCGTCACACCAGTTGTGCGGCTTCATTTAAATTCAACAGTTGAACAAAGTGTCGACTTTAGAAACTGTTGTATTGCTGCGCGAAAAGTGCACACCTCAATAATCGAACAACTCTTCGACTTTTACATTAAAGATATTAACGTTTATATTCGACTCGGCATAACGGATAAGGGCTTTTTTATATTCGAGATCGGCCTGCATATTTTCCGAACCGTTTACTACGCCCTGCGAAAACCATTTTTTGTGGTCTTCGGCATTTTGCCGATAAATTCCAAGCTCTTCGGCATACAGGGTCTGCTGCCAGCCGTATTTTTCTTTTTCGATAGAAAACGTTTTAAAATCGTTTTCGAAATTCTTTTTCAGTTCGTCCAATTTGATTTTTTCGTTTATACGCATAAGATTTGCATTTTTTCTTTTCAGCGAATATTCATAAATCGAAATGGGGTTTACCGAAAATGCAAGTTTCAGTGCAGCGGGGTTTTGATCCTTATCCGCTATCGGAATATCCACGCCGGCATACAATTTGATTCCGGGAACGGCAAAGGTAAGCCCGCCTTGTACCGACTTTTTTTCTTTGGAAGCCGAGGCAGAATTTCCGCCTGTCATAACGGTGCTCCGTTTGTTTTGCATGGAAAACCCCGCCTCGCCCGTTATCGTAAGCGGGTTTAAGTTTATCCTGTTTTTGAGCACGGTGCGCTTATAGAGCTTTTCGGCCTCGATTATTTTGGAATAATTGTCCGCTGTCAGGTTATCGATGGAAACAATAGCGTTTTTCGGAACGGCGTATGCAAGTTCCGTAAAAAAGGTTTCAAAATCTTTTTCCTCCGTCCGAATGCCGCACGAGTCGAAAAAGAGTTTTGCCGATACGGAAAAAGAAAAATCGGCTTCTTTTTCTTCCCGCTGGGCGGATAAGAGCGAAAGGCGCGCCGTGCGCAGTTTTGCGGAATTTTCGCTGTAGCCTTGGGCTTGCACCTGCCGGTAGTTTATATCGGCCTTGACGGTTTCGTGCTTTTTAGAAAGAAGTTTGGAATATTCGGCAAAGATATTTTTGATATCGGTAAGCAGTTTTTTTTCGATAAGTTTGCCGCTCATATTCTGTTTTTTCTCGGCGGCCTTTAAAGCGTCGCCCGCTTCTTCGATTTGCAGTTTTGCCTTGTTTCTTACTTGACTGTAAAAGTCGGCAGAAACGCTTGCAGAAAAATCCCGCTGTACCTCTTTTCCGCCGCGGCTTGAAGAATACGGTGCCGAAATTTTAATGCCCGCATTGTTAAAAAGCGGCATATTCACCGACGCCTTAGGGTCAATCGAAAAACTCTTTTTTTCCTTGTCGGATGTCAGGGTCAGGTTTATGTTTCCCGTTGTCAGGTTCACGGACAAGAGGGCGCCTGCAAGAGCGGCCTTGTAATTATTTTTCGCAATTTTCACCTCGTTTTCCATAAGCGTATAATCGGGATCGTTTTTATATCTGAACTCCAAAATATCCCGATATGTTTGGTTTTGAGAATGCAGAGGTGCCGTACAAAATAAAAAAGCGGCAGCCCCCGCATACAGTATTTTTATAAGAAATTTTTTCATACTACTATCGTCCTATAATCAAAACTAAAACCCTATCTGTCTAGTATATTGACTATACCACATAAAGATTGTGTTGTCAAGATTATGGGTAATTTTTTTTCGATATGAAAAAGCGGGGATACGTTTTAAATAAGAATGAAGGAGCCGGTACGGCTTCAAACGGCCAAAAAATCAACACGCGTGCTGCGGTACGCGCATAACGGCAAAGGCCCTGCCGGTTTATAACACACTGTAGACGGAAACCGTCTTAAAACGATATAATGAGGAAAACAGATAAAAGCGGCTAACCTGCTGGCGGGGCAATGGTATGCAATGGCGGTAAAACACTTATTTTGGAGGAAAAAAATGAAAAGACTCGTATTGTTTTTTTTAATTATGACGGCCGCATTAGTTTCGGTCTTTGCCGACGACGGCGGAAGCTATCATCCTGAAGACTGGACGTACGGCAACATCTACGTAAAAGAGCCGAACGATAAAATTGCGCTTGAAAACGAAATCCTTTACTTCAGCAATGATAATGCACTGGCCGTATTCGCATTCCGCAATACGGTAAGGCAGCCGGTAAAAGTGCCGTGTGCCTTTCCCGTCGTCATACAGACAAAATTTAAAATCGAAAACGGTATGGCTTGCCCGAATTATTCTTGGAATTCGAGGCCGGATCGGCATCTGTGGTCAATTGCTTTGAATAAACCGCTTTCGGAGACGGAAGATAAGCTGTGGGAGCAAACGATTCCGCTTTCGGATATAGCAGACCGTGACAAAAAGCTTCGGGTAAGCACATACAGCGAATATCTTGTAGAGCTTGAAACGTACGGCATACCGACAGCAAGCCTATATGATTCAGGCAGCCTGTATGGAGAAAACGGCACTTTAGCATGCTGTAGAAGTGCGTATGAAAGCTGCTCCATTTTTCTTGACGGAAAACCCGTTCCGGTTTTAAACGTGGGAATCGAAACAACCGTACAGATCAATCCCCGATCCGAAATAAAGACCGATGACGACCGCGACAACGGCGAGTACTCGTATCTGACGATTGTCCTGCATTTTTATCATGAACTTGATTTTAAGCCGTCAAAAGCGGCGAAAGTCGAAATATCGTACGCAGTTGCGTCAACAAAACGAAGCTATCACGGCAGCACTTATGAGAGCTATTACGACATTTCTACAGGCGGCACGTGGAAGGGCGCGATACGGAAATTGCTGGTAATGACGGATATGGATATGAAGGTGAAAAACGGCAGTACAAAGGCGAAAACATTTACCGACATACTTCATTTTCACGTATTTGAAAACTATAAGCCTGCCCGCGGCGAGTATTTTATGTTCAGCGGCGCATCGTATGGGGACGACACCGGTTCCCGCCCGATATGTAAAGACGATTTTGCAAAGCAGGATTTTGTAACAGGCATTTCCGCCTCATCGTACTTAAAAGGCACCTATCGATACTATGAGGCGGAAAATAATTGGGAGTCTGAAGAAACCAACGTAAAAGTTTCCGGTTATGCGCCTGAAACCTCGTTTGATGCCGACCCGTATAACGGCTGGGTGGAAGGGAAGGAGGGAGACGGTATAGGTGAATGGATAGGCTTTACACTGACACAAAACGCCTTCGGACCTTTTGCCGTCAACGGGTTGACCCGTTTTACGTGCTATACCGATGATGCACATAGCATTTCTTTTGATGCCGATTCTCCGTTTCACGGAATATGGAGAACGGATTCATGGAAAGAAAATAACCGCGTACAATCGATGCTGCTTAAAACCGCCGCGGGAACCGTAAAGGAAAAAATCGAACTGGAAGACGTATATTCGGGATTCGGCGTGTACGATGGATCGGTAAAAGAGCATTTGAATGCTGTAAAAAATCCGCGTCTTCTTGAAAAAGGCGCCTACAGGCTGGAAATTGCAGATGTCTTTAAGGGCTCAAAATACGATGACACCGTTTTAGGCGAGGTATGGTTTATCCCGCTTTCCGACGAGTTGTTTACGCTGATTCGGGAAGATGAAAAGTCCGCCCTTCCGATTTTCCGCATACCGATACAAAACGTATTCACGGGAAGAACCGTCGATCATTACAGTTTTAAAGAACGCAAAGAGCGGATGCAAAAATACCTGCAGGAATAAACAGACGCGGGAAGCGGCTTTTTTTGGAACACAGATTACAGTATACGAGCGGCGTAGGTTATGGTCTACGAGTGCCGTAGATTATAGTCTACGGCCGGCGTAGGTTATGCTCTACAGCTGACGTAGGTTACGGTCTACGAGTGCCGTAGGCCAAGAGCTGTGCCCTTTATAGGGCAGGGACTTTTTTTATTCGTGCGGAGGGTTTAATACCCGCCGTCCTCGGCAACGCTATGCGTCGGGGTTGTTGATTTTGGTTCAAAGTTTGCTATCAGCTTTGTTGATAAGCCCCCCTAAAATTGATTTTTGTACACATGCCGTTATCTTCTTGACATAATTGAAGCGTCTTATTATAGTAGCCTTTATTTTAAGGAGTGTTTGGTATGTTAAAACATTTTAAAACTATAGCGGCGGCCGCACTGATTGCCGTTGCGGTAAGCGCCGTACTTTCTTGTGCCGGTAAGAATGAAGGAGCCGTTACGGCTTCAAACGGACAAAAAAGAATGAAGATTTGGTTTGATACGGGCGGATCCCCCGGCGAGTCCTATGGGTCGGTTCTGCAAAACGGAGCGGCTCAGGCAGCCGAAGATTTAAATATCGATATACGATTTGTATATTCCGATTGGAGTGCCGAAAAAATGCTTAAGAATTTTAAAGAAGGACTTGCTTCAAAACCGGACGGAATGGTTGTGATAGGCGCTCCGGGCGATGACGCCTACGGCCCGCTTATCGACGAGGCTTTTAATAACGGCATTCTCGTTACCTGTGTAGATACGCCTTTACCGGGTATGTACGGAAAATATCAAAGCCGCGGTTTCGGTTTAATCGGGCCCGATAACTATAACCAGGGCAAACTGTTTGCAGAAAAATGTCTGGATTATTTTAAATTGCAAAAGGACGATAAGGTTTTTGTATGGGGCTTGAAAAGTTTGCCCGGCAGAGGAAGACGGGCCGAAGGCATTATAGACGTCTTTGATAAGGCGGGCCTTAAAACGGATTATTTGGAAATTTCACCTGAAATAAATAAAGAAGCGGCCTTGGGTGCCCCTGTTTTGACCGGTTATCTTTCTGCAAATAAGGACTGTAAATTGGTTGTCATAGATCACGGTGCACTGACAGCTCAGGCGGGAAACGCCCTTCGCTCTGCCGGAATAGCTCCCGATTCCGTTGCAGTTGCAGGTTTCAGCCTGTCCCCCGCCACCGCCGAAGCGGTAAAAAGCGGTTATGTGGATTTAATAAGCGAGGGACAGCCCTATCTTATCGGCTATCTTGCGGTAACAACCCTTCTTCAGTCTAAAAATGCAGGGTTCGGCGGACTCGTAATCGATACGGCCGGCGGTTTTGTTAATCGGGAAAATATCGATGAAATTGCGCCCCTTGCGGAAAAAGGAATTCGTTAAGACCGGTGAATTACTTATTGGAAATGAAGGATATCCGCAAAAGATTCGGCTCCGTAGCAGCCCTTAACGGCGCTGATTTTAATGTAAAAAGCGGAGAAATTGTCGGTCTATTGGGCGATAACGGTGCCGGAAAGTCTACTTTAATAAAGATTATTTCAGGGCTGCATACTGCGGACTCAGGCTCCTTTGTTTTCAAAAATAAAAGTATCGATTTTAAACATTACACTGTTGCAAAAGGCCGAGCTATGGGCATCGAAACCGTTTATCAGGACAGAGCCTTGGGCTTTTTGCAGCCTTTGTGGCGCAATATGTTTACCGGCAGGCATTTAAAAAACAAGGCGGGCCTTATCGATGTTGCAGCCGAAAAGGCAGCTTCTGCAAAGCTGTTACAAAAGCTCGGCCTCGGCGGAGAGCGGGTTACCCCCGATACGCCCGCAGGTGTTTTATCGGGAGGCGAGCGCCAAGGTATCGCCATAGGCAGGGCGATGTATTTTGATGCGGAGCTCGTTATTTTGGACGAACCTACGACGGCTCTTGCGGTGGGGGAAGCCGATAAGGTTCTTGCTTTTATAAAAGATGTAAAAGAGAAAGGCAAATCGGTTATTTTTATCACACATAATATCAATCACGTTTGGCAGGCAGCCGACCGTTTTTTTGTTTTATCGCAGGGTAAAAATGCTTTAACCGCAGAGCGTTCCGAAATATCGATTGAGGCCCTGTTCCGGGCCGTAAGAGGGGCGGAATGATAAAAAATATATACGCAAAGATAAAACCGCTTATTCCGGTAACGGCGGTGCTCGTTTTACTGTGGGCTATATTTGCTATAGCAGCGCCTCAAACTTTTTTGGCTAAGCAGATTTACATTTCTTTTATGAGCGCTATTCCGTTTATTGCCGTTGCCGCAGCCGGTATGACGCTTGTTATAATTGCAGGCGAAATAGATATGTCTTTTGCCTCGAATATGGCTTTAAGCGGTTTTGTTTTTGCTGCCGTTTCCAAGGCCGTCGGTTCTCCGGTGCTTGGAATACCGGCGGCTCTGTGTACGGGCGGGCTTATCGGTTTTATAAACGGTTTTGTCATTACTGCGGCTAACGCCCCGTCTATTGTAGTTACCATCGGCTTCGATTTTTTTTGGCGCGGCTCGGTTATGCTTCTTTCAAGCGGTCTTGCCGTTTCTCTTGCCGCCTTCCGCAATTCTGCTGCCGTTTCGGTTTTTACGGGCCGCTTAGGCGGTCTTATCCCTGCACAGGCACTGTGGGCTCTTGGCATTTCGTTTTTCTTTGCCCTTTTACTGCATAGAACGCCGTTCGGCGATGCCGTACTTATGATCGGAGATAACAAGGCCGCGGCTGAAATGATGGGGTTATCTGTGCGGAAAACCCGTATCGGAATTTTCACCATGATGGGCGTTACGGCCGCTTTTGCCGGAATTCTTTCATGTATGGAATTCGGAAATTGGTGGCCGACACAGGGCGAAGGATATCTTCTTTTGGTTTTTGCCTCCGTTTTTTTGGGCGGTACCTCGATTTACGGAGGAAAAGGCTCTCTGTGGGGATCGCTTGCCGGTGCAATAATTATCGGAATGATAGAAGCAGGGCTTGTAAGTGCCGGTTTTTCAGGATTTTGGACGCGTTTTATACACGGCCTTACCTTAGTTCTTTCGGTCGTCTTTTATGCCCTTGCTTCGGATAAAAAAAGACTGCTTTCCTTTTTCAGGGCCGGCTAGAAGAGTGCGGTATCTTACTATGCCGGCCGTATCCGTACAAGGGGAGGATACGGCCGGCGCCCTGTTTGCAGCCGCGGTTTCCTCGGCTAATTGAATTACCGGCATTCATCGGATAATTACAGACACACCGGCGTCGTCCTTGCAGGTATCGGCAAAATATCGGTTTTTCAAGCCTTCCTATAAAATAAGCAATGTTTACTTTATGCAAACGGTTTTCCGAAAGGCAAACTCGCTAGTGTTTTTAAGCGGTACTATTTGTACCGCTTAAAATCAACAACCCCGACGCGAGCGTCGGGGTATGTTGTTCTCATAAGGTGGTTGCAGTCGGCTTTAATACCCTCATGTTACGACGCAAGCGTCGGGGTATTAAACCCTCCGTACGAATAAACCACCTTTATATTTCGACTAAAACGGCTCCGCTTTTTCTGTCTTTCACCGAAAGGTCCAGCCCGCTTTCTTCGATGCGGACGGCAGCCCCATTCGGTAGTTTTTTTAATTTTGCAGAAGAAGAATTTCTTTCCTGAAAGAGTAAAAAGCCTTTTTCGGAACAGGCGTACCGGCCGATACGCCCGCCGTCTATGCGGATAAGGTCAGAGGTTATGCGCGCCGTACAGCCCACGCTTTTTTTTGCAGAATTTGCAGTACCGGCTGTCTTTGAAGAATCACCTGAAGGCGTTGTGCAATATAAAAATGAAACGGCAGCCCGCTGTTTTTCAAGGCCCGCGCCGTGCGATAATTCCGCAAGTTTTTCGGGAACATTGTCTGCTGCGAAAGCAAAATGGCACCATTTGCCCTTGGCGTGCGGCAGCGCGTCATAGCCGTCAAGCCGGAAATTCCGTATGCCGGGAATGGGGCATACGCCGTTATGCGGGCACGGCGCCGACATGGAACAGCCGCGTTTTAACAACCGGCTCCGCAAGGCCGAAACGAATTCTCCCGACAGGGGAATCCCCGGTTCTACGATACATATTCGCCCCCCGCCGTTTACGGAAGCCAAAACAGTCTGCGCAGCCTTTTCCGCTTCTTTTTGAACCGTTACTGCCGAATCCCAAAAAATCTCATTGAACATATTCGCCGCAAAAAAAAGATCCGCTTTTTTCTTTAAGGGCATTCCGAAAGCCCCTTTTATTTTCGTTATCTTCCAGTTACGGCACTCCCCGCCTTTTTCGGTAAACCTGCAAAGCGAGTCGAAAATCTTTTCTCCCGCCGAAAGAGCCTTTGCGGAAATATCGATGCAGTACCATTCCAGTTTTTTTTGCCGCAATTCCGGCTTTGCAATCCAAAAAGCGCAGGCCGCAGTCAAGGGTCCTGCTCCGAAGTCCGCAATTACATCGCCGTCGCTTAAATCGAAAAAAATATTTTTTACGAGTTTTGAAAGCCGTACCAAATTCCACCACATATAATAGTGAATATAAGCGCTTAGTTTTGCAGGATTGTTCAGGTAATCGGTTTTGCGCGAACCTCTTTCGTCCGTAAGTTCGTGGAACAATATTCTAATTTCTTTTGGTAAAACGCTTTCCTGTTTTTTCGTCAATCTGAGCGCCTCTTTTACAATTGTACCGAAAGAATTTAAAAGTGCCGCAGTTTGCCCGTCAAGCTCTGCAAAAAGGGCGGGGCCGCAGACTTCAAGTTTGACGGGTTTTGTTTTTTTTCTTTTTTCAGGTTTGAAAAAAGAGCCTTCCGCACTTTCTCCGAATTTCTCTTTTGCACGGCTTTGCTTTTTTTCTTTTTTTTCCTTTTTATCCGGTGCAGTTTTTCCGCTTTTCGGTTTTACGAATTTTCCATAAAAGGGCTCTTCTTGTTTTGTCATTATTTTCTCCCATAAAACAGTCTTAAAAGAATCGGCGGAGCGTGAAACTCCGTTTCCGTAAAAGAATTTATAAGCGGATAGTAAATACCGAAAAAACTGCAAGCGCATTTTTGCAACGGCGCACATTCAAAGCAGCAGGCGAAAGAAACTAAAACCTCTTTGCGGTTTGATAAAAACCGTATCCGTTCCTAAGTTTTTACTTCCGCCTGAAACACCGGTATGCCGGCTGTGTGCAGCCGCTTTTTATTGCAGCTTTTGTTTAAGCGCATTAATTTGCTGCCGGGTAAGACCGACCGTTTTGATAAGATAGTTTTCCGTAACGGTTTTTAAGTTGGCGTCGGTAACGGCCTTGCCGCCGTTCATTTTTACAAACATATCGGTAATTATTTTTGCAATGACCGCATATCGTGCATCGGTTTTTTTGACACCGAAGTAATTCACATACGACAGCATATAATCGTCGGCAACCTGCTGCACGCCAGCTCCCATCAGGGCTTCGAGTACGGCGGCAACCATACCTGCTCGGTCCTTGCCTTCATTGCAGTGGACATAAAACGGGCCTTCGTGCTGCCCCATAAAAATCAGCCCGTCTTTCAGTTTTGCGATAAATACGGGGTCGTTAAAATCGATTCCCATATTGAGGGGGATAACCTTACCGTTTTGTACCAACTGCCGATAATAAGGCGCGGCAGGCAGAAAAGGCGCCATACTTTCACTGCTGTCTGCAAGATTGATGACAGTCTTGATTCGGGCTTCTTCAACGAGTCTTGCCGCATACGGGGCGCGGGCATCCCCGAGTACCGGATTGCAGCCCCTGTAAAGCCGATCGGGCGCAATGGAACCCGCCTTAACGGTGCGGAAATTTGCAAACACCTCATCGGATGCATAGTCTTCACGCTTTTCGGACTTTACCAAATGACGCATTTCGTATTCTTGTAAATAGGCGCCCTTTTTGGCAAGGAAGAGCATTACCGAAGTTCCCTCGGCCGCACCCGTTTTGCCGCTGCAATTGTCGTAGCTCATTGCAACGGCCGCAAACCCGTGCGAAATTCTAACCAGATATTTGCCCCTATCAACATCGCTATAGGCTGCAACAAAGGGCGCCGTTACGGTCTTTTCTCCGAGTTTTACCGTCAGCAGATCGCCGAGTTCATAGCCCTTTTCTTTCAGCTCCGCTTCGGTAATATCCGTTGTAAGATTGCCGTACTTATCAACCGAAGAAACGGTTCCCTGCAGCGGTTCGTAAGCCGCCTCTCGTGAATGCGCCCCGTTCACAGTTGCGCACGACATCAGCACAAAAAGACCGGCCAGTACCGCAGCCGACAGATGCATAAAACGTTTGTAAATCATAATACCTCCAAAATGAAGCCCTGCGCAAAAAAGAGTGCGCCGGATTCTTCTTTATCAGTATATACGATAACACGGCAAGAAACAAGGCGGATGAAAATACATTTTTCGAAAGCGCCCTTTTCTGCCGGAATTTCCAAAGGGCATCCACTTGGGATGTTATCAATCCCTGCAGCATGGATGCATAGCTCCACATAACACGGAAGTACAAAGTAAATCTAACTGAGCACCTAAAAGATGTCCGGCAGTTTATGAATTTCGGTTTGTTTTTTGCTTGACAGTCTTTTTCTTTTCTGCTATATTATAACTGACGATGGCGTCAGTTATAGTCTTCCGTTTCTCAATCTAAAGCTTTACAAGACGGTATACAGACTTTGGCGAATTTATATGGAGGTTTTTTTATGCAGGATAAAAGAGAGGAACTTACAACAGGCTCTTTGTTTAAGTTGATGCTGAAGCTGGGCGTTCCCGGTATAATCGGAATGTTTATTATCAGTTTATACAGCTTTGTAGACGGCGCCTTTGTGGGGCAGTATGTCGGGGCAAAGGCCTTTGGTGCGGTTTCGCTGGCCTATGCCTTTACGCTGATTAACAACGGTATTGCGGTTTTGGTTGGTATCGGTTCTGCTTCAATTTTGTCGCGGGCGGTGGGACGCAATGACCAAAAAACGATTGACGCGGTTATGGGAAATGTTTTTTTCCTAACGCTTGTATTGTCGGCGGCCGTTATGGTTTTAGGCTATATTTTTGCCCCGCAGTTTTTGCGCATTGTCGGAGCGGAAGGTGAAATGTACGATTTTGGCGTGCGCTATTTGCGGATTGTGTATTTCGGCTCCATTTTTGTTAATTTCGGGCAGGCGTCGAATATGGTGCTGCGCGGGGAAGGAAGAATATCCCTTGCAATGGTAATTATGACGGCGGGAGCTATACTGAATATCATTCTAGATGCCGTTTTTATGATCGGTTTTGGAATGGGTATTGACGGTGCTGCTATAGCAACGGTTATTTCTCAAGCCGTATTCGCATTTGTTTCGTTTATATACTTTTTACGTTTTAGCAAATTGCTGCGGTTTAAAACTTTTACACCCGAAAAGGCCCTCATCGGAGAGACTTTTGCGGTGGGGCTTTCTGCACTTTTTATGCAGATTTTAGCCTTAGTGCAGCAGACGGTTATGTATTCGGTATTGAAAAAATACGGCGGAGAGGATCAGGTGGTTTTGATGGGCGCTTTTTTCCGGTATTTAATGCTGGCGTTTATTCCGTTATGGGGTTTAAGCCAAGGCTTTCAGCCCTTAGTCGGTACGAATTTCGGAGCGGGGCTTTTTGACCGTGTAAAAAAGGGTACGTTTCTTTTTTACGGATTCGGCCTTTTTTTAGCCTTGATTGCGTGGGTCATTTTTATGTCGGCGCCTGAAAGAATTTTAGGACTTTTTATAAAGGATAATCCGGCCCTTGTTGCTGCAGGAAAAACGAATACTATGTTGGCCTTTGCTGTTTTTCCGGTTATGCCGATTATGATTTTAAATATGACGCTGTTTCAAGCGATGGGAAAGGCTTTACCGGCAGGAGTTCTGGCTATTTCCCGCCAGCTTGTTTTATTTGTACCTGCGGTATTGATTTTACCGTTTTTTATGAACGTACGCGGTGTTTGGGTTTCGTTGCCCTTAGTCGATGGGTTTGTTACCCTCATTTCCATTTTTATTACGGTAAAGCTTTTTGCCTCTGATTTAAGTTCTAGGCAGCAGTTTACTGTAAACTCTTAAAGCAGCGCCGCTTTGTTCTTGTGTGCGAAGGCCTTACGGAAGGTTAAAGGCTTCGACGGTTTTAAACCCGCCTAAAGTTTTTAAGACGGAAAGGCCTGCATTTTTAGGCGCAAATTTGTTCCGCAGGGAAAAACTGTCCAATGCCCACGCCAGAGCCATTGTTATGGTGCCGTAGTGGGTTACCAAAATGCAGTCTTCATCCTTTTGCACAAGCTCGTCTAAAAACGAACAAACACGGGCAAAGTGTTCTTTTGCGGTTTCGCCGCAAGGCGGGGCGGTTTCGGCAAGGCTTTTTATCCAAGCCCGCGCTGCTTCTGGGTATTTCTTTTCTGCTTGCAAAAAAGAAAGCCCCTTAAACAAACCGAAATCGTACTCTTTAATCCGCGCGTCAAGCCTAATATGCTTTAAACCGAGATATTCGGCCGTCTGTACTGCCCTTAAAAGCGGGCTTGCATACACCGCCTCAAACGGATAGGCCCTTAGACGCTCCTTTAAAACAGCGATGTCAGGATAAGCGTCTTTTGAAAGTGGTTCATCGTCAAGGCTGAAAACCTTTTGTGTATTTGCGGCGGTACATCCGTGCCGAATTAAAACTATTTTCATAATACAAAAACCGCCGTAACAAGTGCCGCAAGCTCCGCTATTTCCACAATACAGCCGTTTACATCGCCGGTATTTCCGCCTATTTTCTTTTTTGCAATTTTTATGATAACAAAGGTGAAAAAAAGAGCTGATGCCGGCAAAAGCAGCAGTGTAAGTCCTGCAAAAAACGGCAAGGCGGCCGTTTTAAAAAACAAGCGTGAAAGTGCAGGGTAAAATACGCAGGCAGCGCACACTGCAATCAACCAGAAAAAAAAGCTTGTTTTTGAAGCCGCCCTATGAAAAAAAACGCCAAGCCCCGTTTCTTTTGCCGGTACGGAAAACACAACAGCCGCTAAACCGCAGAGGCGGGAAACAAGACCTGACAAAACGATAAGGCCTAAGGCCATGCCGCCGCGGCCTATAAGTTCCTTATATGCGGCGTACCGCAACAAAAGGGCTGTAAAAAGGGCGAGGCTGCCGAAGGTTCCGTTTCTCGGATCCTGCATAATTTCCAATATCTTTTCCTTATTTCGTGCGGATAAAAAACCGTCAAAGGTATCCGCAAGCCCGTCGATATGCAGGCCTCCCGTTACAGTAAAATAAACGGCAATACCGATAGCGGCGGCAAGAGCGGTATGGCGCGCAAAAAGATACAAAGGCAGCGCGGCCGCCGCTCCTATTATCCCGCCCAGCAAGGGTAAAAAATAAAAGGCGGCTTTTACGTTTTTTTCGTTAAAGTCTATTTCCGCCCTTATCGGAAGCCGTGTAAAAAACTGCACGGCAAGTATAAGCCCTTTCATCGTTTATTTTTATAATCCTTAATACTGATTTTAATATTTATCTTCTTTTATCGTCTTTGAATTTTTCCTTAAACCGTTACCGCCGTCCGCTTCCCCGTAACGCCATCCCTTATTTTAAGATTACGGGAAGACCGCATATAATTAACACGACCGAGTCGGCAATACTTGCAAGCTCGGTGTTTACATAACCTTGAATATCGCAGAAGGCTCGGGCGATGTTGTTCATCGGAACAATCGAAAGCCCGACTTCATTCGTTACTATAATAAGATTTGCGTCTACTTTTCGTACCGCCGATATTAATGCCGTTATTTCTGAGACGGCGGCGCTGACGGTGTTTTGTATATCCTCCGCCGTAACGGTTTCTTTACCGCCCGTTTTTTCAAACAGGATACGCGACGAAAGATTGGTAACGCAGTCGAGAAGATAGTTTTTTTCGGTTCCTACTGCATCCTTTAAACTGCGGTACGCCTCGAAAGTGCGCCACGCGGAATTCCGCCGCGCAATATGGCATTGAACCCTGTTTCTCATTTCATAGTCGGTAATTTCGGCGGTAGCAATGTAAACCGTATCGTCTTTGCCCCTTAATATATTTTCAGCATATTCGGATTTTCCGCTGCGCGATCCGCCAGTTATAAGTGTTATCACATCGTAATTTTACCAAAAAAAAACGCCGGTGTTAAGCCGGTCGAAACGATGATAAAACTATTTTTAATAGATGCCCTATTTATGACACAGCTACCGTAGAATGATGAGGCAAACTTGCTAAATCCATACTTTATCAATTTATTTTCTCCTTGCAATACTTAAAAAAAACTGTTAAAATGCCTTTGTTTAAATTTTGAACATTTAAAATAAAAACGGCGGCCGTTAAATCCGCCTGTTATGGATAAAATGAAAACGGAAGAAATTGTAACATGGAAAGATGCTTTAGTGCAGCTGCCGGATAGTCATTTTTTTAATATGATAGGCCTGTATTTGGGCAAGATAAAAACTCCTTTTAATAAACAAAACCTGATAGAAAAATTAAGCTCCTTTTTGCATAGGGATGCGGTACAAGATACCCTTGTAAAGGGACTTGATGAAAATGATGTTCGTGTTTTAACTGCGATACACGTAATCGACGGCATTTCCAAAGCAGAACTGTCCTGCTTCTTTTCGCCTCAATTTTCTCATTTCGATATTTATGAAAGACTTTCTAATCTGGAAGAGCGTCTTTTAATTTATAAGGCGCATATCGAAGATTTAAAAACAAGTTATAAAATAACGCCTTTTTTAGTAAATAAACTACGCCCGTTTTTATCCGAAAACATATTTTTATTGCCGGAAAAAAAAGATACTGCCGCTGCAAAAGAATTTGCTCTAACCGCAGTTGCCCTTATCGGTATTTATTCGTTTTGTTTTCATAATGAAGATATTTTAAAAAACGACGGAACGCTCAAAAAAAAATATGCCGAAATTCTACAACGCATCACTCCTCAGCTTTTTCAAAATGAAAAAACCGCGGCTTTTGTTTTTACCGCATGCGAAAATTTAGGCCTTTTACTGAGAACAGAAAACGGTTATGCCGTTCAAAAACAAAAATGGCGCAGTTTTATGGAATTGGAAGACTGGGAAATGTACGCATATTTTGCCGCCGCTTCATGTTTTAAAATGCGGAAAGAAAACATGCCGCAAATTGCGCAGGTATTTTTTAACTTTATAGATTCACTTGAAGAAAATGCCTATTATGCACAAACCGATTTGGAGCAATATTTATTTTTACTTTACAGCAAAGCTTTTTACGGACATCATCTTCGCTCCGAAATTTTAGAAAAGAGCGTTCCGTTCAATTCCGATGCGGGCATTATAAACGCCGCCGTCAGATGCGGCATTCTTTGCAGGGACGACTCTTTTATTTATCTAAATCCTTTAGTGAAAAACGCGGCGGATAAAACCGCTAGGCAAAAACCTCTTTTGATCAACGCTTCATTTGAGGTTACCGTTTTTCCGGAAAGAGGCATAAAAAGTATTTTAGACGCTGCGGAGGCAATGCATCCGGTTCTTATTCAGACAACAGGAAAATTCGAAATTACAAAAGAAACCTGCTTTAAGGTTTTTCAATACGGAGCATCCGCCGAAGCGCTTTGCGAAATACTAGCTGAGAACACCGAGCACAAGCTGCCGCAAAATGTTGCAGTTTCGATACGGGAATGGTACAAAAATTGTACAGCGCTTTCCGTTTATAACGGTTTTGTTATTTCGGTTTCGGAAGAAAAAAGAATTTTTTTTGAAAAGGACACGCCTTTAAAAAAATTAGTCAGAAAAAAGTTAGCTGCGGGAATTTATATCTTAAATATAGATGATGTACACGAACTTAAAGCCGCAGTGTACGCTTCCGGTTTGGAGTTCATTTTTTACAACACAAAAAATGCCGGCTATTCTGCAAAAAACTCTTTTATCAATTTACATTCCGATTATAAAAAAGCCGGACTTGAGTTTGCTCTAAAAGAAGACTGGCGCCAGGCGCAGGAAAAACGTACTCTTCAGTACAAAAAGATAATCGATAATCTTAATTTAAAAGTGAGAAAGCAAAGTTTTTCAAGTGAAGAAAAAGAAATTTTACGAACGATGATTTTAAATAAAACAATTATCGAAGAAGCCCAGCTGCATAACGGGGGTATCAATTTAAAAACGAAAGAGGCGGCAGGCATTGATTTTTCGGGAAAGTTAAAAATTGCCGAGCTTGCCGCCGAAACCGATAAAAACCTTGAGTTGTATGTCAATACTGAAACGGGTTTAAAAAAAATATCGGGAAGACCTGTGGAAATCATAAAAAAAGAAAAGAACGCCGAGCTTATCCTAATTGCCGAACCGAAAAAAGAAAAATTCACTATTTCGCTTGCACACATTTTTAAAATAAAATTGGTATAAGCTTGTTTTTAATTATTAATGCCATTATAATTTATAATAAAACGAACGGATGTATCCCGCAGGATAATTTTAAGCCGCCCATACATTGATGAAATAACACGGAGATTTTAAAATGAAAAAAGACATAGAAACACTCGTAAAAAACTGCAGTGCATTTTTTGAAACAAATATCACAAAGGATTATAACTTCAGGTTAAAGCAATTAAAAAAGCTTGAAACGATTCTATGCAAAAACGAAAAAGAAATTCTAAATGCCCTTTATTCGGATTTGCACAAAACTAATTTCGAAGGATACTTTTCGGAATTAGGTATCGTAAAAGAAGAACTGAAATTCACTCTGCGTCATTTAAAAAAATGGATGAAGCCCGTGCGGGTGCCGACACCGCTTGCTCATTTTAAAAGCACAAGCCGAATACTGTACGAACCGTTCGGTACCGTATTGATTATGTCGCCGTGGAATTATCCAGTTAATTTGACATTGGCTCCGCTGGTAGGAGCGATTGCGGCAGGGAACTGCGCAGCCGTAAAACCTTCCAATTATTCGCCGGCAACTTCGGCTGTTTTGGACAAGCTTATTTCCGACAATTTTCCGGCTGAATATATTTCCGTCATTACCGGAGGGCGCGAAGAAAACACCTCGCTTTTGGAGCAGCGTTTTGACTACATCTTTTTTACTGGCGGGACTACAGTTGGAAAACTCGTTATGCAGGCTGCGGCAAAATACGTTACGCCGGTAACGTTGGAGCTTGGCGGAAAATCTCCGTGCATTGTAGAAGAATCTGCTAATTTGAAAATTGCGGCGCGGCGTATTGTTTTCGGTAAGTACTTAAATGCCGGACAAACCTGTGTTGCCCCCGATTATCTTTTGCTGCAAAATTCGGTAAAGGATAAATTTATTGCAGAAATAAAGACCGCAGTAAATGAAGCATTCCCAACGGAAACCTATAAGGACATGCATCTTCCTCACATCGTAAACGAAAAACATTTTGAAAGACTGATGAATTTAATGAAGGGCGAAAAAATTATTTTAGGCGGCACCGGAGACAGCCGGCGCCGGTTTATAGAGCCGACAATTTTGGACGGCATTACTTTCGATTCTAAAATTATGCAAGAAGAAATTTTCGGCCCTATTCTGCCTGTGCTTACCTTTGATTCCATAGACTATACAATCAAAGAAATCAAAGATAGAGAAAGACCGTTGGCGCTTTATCTTTTCACAAAAAATAAAAGCATTGAAAAAAAAGTGCTGTCGGAAATATCTTTTGGAGGCGGGTGCATAAACGATACTATCGTGCACTTGGCTACAAATCATCTTCCTTTCGGCGGCGTAGGTTTTAGCGGGATGGGAAAATATCACGGCATGGAAAGCTTTAAGGTTTTCAGCAATGCAAAAAGCATTTTAAAAAAGGCGTACTTTCCCGACATAAGCGTACGGTATCATCCATATTCCGAATCGAAACTAAAATTGATCCGCTCACTGATGTAGATTTTATGGAAAAAATTTTATTGACCGGCCTGCAGGAGCTCGGCATAGAAGATAAAGACGGAAAACTTTTCGGCCTTTTGCTTTCGTACATAAAAGAAATAAAAATATTCAATACCGTTTTTAATTTGGTAAAAGCGGACTCGGACGAGGAGCTTGCTGTTTCTCATATTTTGGATTCGCTTGCCGCATGGAAATTTTTTGACAATGAAATAAAAGCCGCATGCAAACATTCCGGTAACGAGGTGCGTATTGCCGATGCCGGCTCGGGCGCCGGTTTTCCGGGTATTCCTCTGGCTTGCTTGTTTTTAACCATGCTGCCCTGTGCGCAATTTTTTTTAATTGAAAGAATGCAAAAGCGGTGCGGTTTTTTAGCCAATGTAAAGGCAGTTTTAAATTTGCATAATACCCGCATCTTGGAAACAGAAACGGAAAAAGCTCCATCAGATTTTTTCGATATAGTAACGTGTAGAGCGTTTAGGCCCTTGGATATGCCGGTTTTAAAAACGCTTTTACGCTGTACAAAACCGCGCTGCAAACTTTTTTTGTATAAAGCGACGCAAGAAAAGCTGGATGCGGAAATAAGGTTGGTGAAGGAAAACGGTTTAAATTGTAGAACGGAAAAACTGTACTACCCATTTACAAAAAAAGAGCGGCGGCTTTTAATTGTAGAAAAAGGATAGCCGCACTTCCGTATGCGCAGGCGGTTACAAACGGCCAACAATATATTTGTGAAAGCTTCTGCTTTTTTCTCTGCTAAAGTATATTTTCTGCCAATATTATAGAAAAATCGTACATACCGGCATACTATAACGCATTTTTTATCACTTTCAAATATTCTTATCTATTATTACCCGCCCAACAGTGTATAAGTCCGCAGGCTATCTTGCTCTTTTTGCATACCCCGATTGACAGAACCGTTTTTTTTTCTATAATCAATTTAAAATTACCGCAAAATTCAAAAATAACTTTATACGGAAAACACAGTATGAATTCTATCGAAAAATTTTATTCGGATGCCCTAAAACTTATCAAAAAAGAATATTTTGAAACTGAGCTGCCCAAACTTTTTTGCAAGGCGGTTTGTTCACACAATAAAAATACGCTTATCTTGGCAAAAGACTTTGCCGATTATTGGCTGTCCGAATATGCAGGCGGTCTGCACAAGCCTGAACAAGCGGTCGAATGGTTTTATAAAATAGCCTGCCTGCTTGACGGTTCTTTTAAACCCGATATGGATTTTTCTAAAAAAGATTGGGATGAGATTTCTTTGATTCTCTCTTCCGAAGCTTCTGAAATGGATATGACGGTTTTGAATGCTATTATGAGCGTAATTGTAGAGCGCAAAAAACTATAATGTCCGCCTTACCGCTGCGGGATTTTATGCTGCCCGAATATGAAGCTTGCAGGCTGTGCCCTAAAAACTGCGGCGTAAACCGCAATGCCGGGGAAACCGGCTTTTGCAGGGAAACAAATGTGCTAAGGCTTTCATGGGCGGGGCTGCATTTCGGCGAAGAACCCCCGATAACAGGAAACGGCGGTTCCGGCACCGTCTTTATAACGGGGTGCAACTTACGCTGCTCCTTTTGCCAAAACTATCAAATATCGCAGGAAGGAATAGGAAAGGCGGTGGGGTTAAAGGAATTTACCGCCCTTTGTTTGAAGCTGCAGGAAAGAGGAGCGGAAAATATAAACATCGTAACCGGAAGCCACGCAGCCCCCGCCCTTGCGGAGGGTTTAAAAAACGCCAAAAAAGAAGGCCTTTGCATTCCCGTAGTGTGGAATACTTCTGCCTACGAAACGGAAGAAACCGTTGCGCTCTTATCACCTGTAGTAGACGGCTGGCTTCCCGATATAAAAACCTTCGATTCTAAAACCGCCCGCCTCCTTTTTAATAGCGAAGACTATCCCGAAACGGCAGCTGCCGCCATCTTAAAAATGGCCGAAAGCACACCGCTTACCCTGCAGTACGGCAGGGCATACCCTTTCGGCAAAATGGAATCGGGGGTAATTGTCCGTCATCTTGCCCTGCCCGGCTGCCTAAAGGACACGGAAAATATTTTAAGGTGGTATGCCCGCCTTTTAAAAGAAAAAACCCTGCTTTCACTTATGACACAGTACACGCCCATAAAGGCAAGAGCGCTGACAGGGTTTTCAGACGGACACTTTGGCGCTCAGACAGATGGGATTTCGGCCGTACCGCCGGCCTTAAAAACTACATCCTTCCAAAACAGAATGCTGTGCGCGGACGACGATGCCGGATTAAAACGGCTGCTTACAGAACTTAAAATAGACAGCGGGTTTTACCAGGAACTTAACCCTTCCGACGACTGGCTGCCCGATTTTAACCGGATACGAACCTTTTCGGCGGCGCTTTCAAAACCACTATGGCACTGGACATGCGGGTTTATAAAATGAACCAAAACACATCAACTCATTGCGCCGTTTTAAAAAAACGTATATACTAGACTCCTATGGATAAAGACAAAAAAATTCAATACGCATTTTTGGACTCAGGTCTAGGGGGCATACCTTATTTAAACCAGCTGCTTGAGCTTTATCCTAAAGCCTCCTGCGCCTACATTGCCGACACGGAACACTTTCCCTATGGAGAAAAAAAGTTAAACGAGGTAATACAGTTTGCCTGCACCACCGCCGAAAAAATAATAGACCGCCTTTCACCGCAGGTCATCGTCATCGCCTGCAATACTATATCAGTTTCGGCACTGGAGCAGCTGCGCAAAACCTTCACGCTGCCTTTTGTAGGAACGGTTCCGGCTATTAAACCCGCCGCAGAGCTCAGCAAAAACAAAAAAATTGCACTGCTTGCAACGGAAAGAACCGTAAATGATATTTACACCCAAAAACTGATAGAACAGTTCGGTACAGGGTGCAATTTTTTTATGCGGGCCGATTCGGTTTTGATAAAACAGATAGAAGACACCCTGCTTACTGCATCAGAATCTGAAAAAACCAAGGCCGTATATCCTGCGGTCGAGTTTTTTAAGGCAACAGGTGTAGACACTGCCGTACTCGGCTGCACCCATTTTTTACACCTGCGCAATACCTTTATAAAAGAATGCGAACCTGAAATACGCATTACCGATTCACTTGAAGGCGTCGTAAACCAAGCCCTTAAAATCTCGCCGGTAAACGAAAACCTCTACACCGAAGGCAAAATCGCCTTTTACATCACATCCCCAAAAACTAAAGAAACCGAAAAAAAGTATGCAAAGTACGCGGCGCTTTTTAATATGATCTTGGATTATCTGGTATGAATGGCCTTATTTTAAAGGGAACGAATAATACGTTTTCCGTAGAATGTGAAGACGGTAAAACACGCCTTTGTAAGATAAAAGGAAAAATATTAAAAGATTCTGAAGGCTATTATAATCCGCTTGCCGCAGGCGATGTTGTCAGTATCGAAAAGGATGCCCTCGACGATGGCGAAGGTTTAATTACAGCGCTTACGGAACGCAAAAACTTTTTTGTACGGCGAAACCAAAAACTCAATGCACCGCAGCTTTTAGCTGCAAATATCGACATACTTCTTTGTATAACCTCGGCGGCAAACCCGCCCTTTCGCCCCCGTTTTGCAGACAGGGTATCGGTACAGGCCGCCCGCCAAAACCTGCCGGTTTTAATCATTGTGAACAAGGCGGATTTAGGGCTTTTAAAAGATACGGAAGAAAGAATCGCCGACTGGCAAAGGCTCGGCTTTCGCGTGCTTTGCACCTCGTCAAAAACAAAAGAAGGCATAGACGAATTAAAAAAGATTTTAAGCGGCCTAACTGCGGCGCTAACCGGCCAGTCGGGAGTCGGAAAGTCCAGCCTTTTAAACGCAATCGCTCCTAAACTGCAATTAAAAACAGCCCCCGTTTCCTATAAATATGACAGGGGTACGCACACCACCACACAAGGCGAATTATTCAAAATTAACACCGAAACGGAAGACGGGGCGGCACATTCGATTACCCTTATCGATACGCCCGGCATACGGAATTTTTCGATTTGGGGAATCCCGCACGAACAGGTCATCTTTTATTTTCCGGAAATGGAAGTCCTTGCCGGAAAGTGCAAATTCGGTCTTTCTTGTTCGCATACGCACGAAAAAGGATGTGCCGTGCTGGAAGCCCTGCAAACGGGGACCGTTCACCGCGATAGGTACGCCGCCTGGCGTCTTATCAAAGAAGAAATAGAAACTCTGACAAAGGGAGAATATTGATGACGGAGCACAGCCTTAACCTCTTGCAGTTCGGCGCAGTCTGCCAAAAAATAGCCGCGCACTGTGTAACGGAAGAAGGAAAGCAAGCCTGCCTTAATAAAAGGCCTTCCGCACGAATAGAAGAAATAGAAGAGGAAAAACAGTTAGGCGCTGATTTTTCCGCCCTGCTTACAGCACACAATGCGCCGCCTATAAAATACCGGCCGCCCATCCTTCCTTTTTTGGACGGCATAGAAATAGAAGGCGCCGTTTTAAGCATCGAAGGCATTTATTCGGCCGGGCTTTCGGCAAAGGCCGTCTGCAGCCTGCACAAATGGGCAAAAACTTTTTGCGAAAACCGTCAAAATGATTCAAACACAATCGTACAGTTTATTCAAACCATTCCGGATATGCGGGATTTAAAAGCCTTAATCTTTGCCTTCATAGACGAAAACGGCGAGCTCCAAGACCTGCCTTCCCTGCTGGCAATTAAAACTAAAATAAAAAAAATCGAAAACGATATCGAAAAGACTATGCGGGCTTATTTTACCAACGAAAGTACGCGGCAAATGCTTCAATCCAATCTGCCGACCATCAAAGACGGAAGACAGGTTATCGCAGTGCACTCCAATTTTAAGGGGCGCATTCCGGGCATTATACACGAATATTCAAAGAGCGGGCAAAGTTTCTATCTTGAACCGGAAGACATCGTTATAAAAAACAACGATTTAATTGCCGCCGCAGCAGAATACGAACGGGAGCTTTTACGGCTCTTACGGGAACTTACCGAAAAAATTGCAGAGCACGCAAACCGAATCAAAACCGCCTGCACCGCCCTTACGCGGCTGGACTGTATTTCCGCCGCAGCAAAATGGGCGCTTTCTGAAAGCTGTGTATACGCCGCCGTTCCCGAAGGCGCGGTTTCCTTTTACCTGCACAAGGCGCGGCACCCTCTGCTGGGGAAAACAGCTGTTCCTATCGACTTAAAACTTTTAAAAGACGACAGAATCCTTATTATCACAGGGCCGAATACGGGCGGAAAAACCGTTGCTCTAAAAACGGCTGCTCTTTTTGCGCTTATAAACCAAACCGGCTGGCCGATCCCCGCCTCAGAACAAACGCGTATTCCCTACTTCGATTTTATCGCCTGCGATATCGGTGATGAGCAGTCCCTCGATCAGTCTCTTTCAACCTTTTCGGCCCACATGAAAAATGTTGCAGAAATTGTCAAAACGGCGAATTCAAAAAGCCTTATCGTATTGGACGAACTCGGCAGCGGTACCGACCCGCAGGAAGGCTGCGCAATTTCGATGGCGGTATTGGACGAACTTTTGGATAAAGACGCCTTCGTATTCGTAACAACCCATCACGGAGCGCTTAAAAATTACGGCTTTGGAAAAAAAGGCTGCGTAAATGCCTCCGTTGAATTTAACGAACACACCTTAAGCCCCGCCTATAAAATAGTCATGGGCGTTCCCGGTGAAAGCCATGCAATCGACATTGCAAAACGAAGCGGCCTGCCTCAATCCGTCATAGAAAAGGCACTCGGATATTTGGACGAAAACAAGACTGACGTATCCGATCTTATAAAAGGTCTTATTCAAAAACACGAAAATTTAAGCGAATTCGAGCAGCGAAAGGAAGAAGAAGAATGCAGACTGCGGGAAGAAAAAAGGAAAACGGATTTAAAGGCGCTAAAACTACGGCAAAAAGAGCTTGAATTAAAACGCGAAGGCATAAGGCGTTTGGATCTTTTTTTTGACGAAAAAAGAAAATCGCTTGAAAACCTCGTGCGGGAAATAAGGGAAGGCGAACTTACCCGCGAAAAAACGCAGGCCGTAAAAAAATGGATAGACGGTTTTAAAACCGAGCTTGAAGGCGAACACGAAGAACTAAGAACCGAACAGAAACGGCTAAAAAAAGCAAAATCTGTCAAAAAAGAAACGGCGGAACAAAAGTTTAAAGCCGGAATGCGGGTCTACTTAAAAAACTATCGGCGGATAGGAGAAATTATACGCAAAGAAAAAAAAGGCCGGTATCTAGTCGCCGTCGATAACTTAAAGGTTACGGTTCCCGCCGAAGAAATGGAAACGGCTGCAAATCAAAACGAACCGGCACTTTCAAAACCTGATGTTACCATTATTCCAGACGAAAGCGGCGCGCCTTCTTTAAACATACGGCCTGCACTTGAACTACGGCTTTTAGGTATGCGCGCCGAAGAAGCGGAAAAACAGCTACGAGCTCAAATGGATTCGGCTCTGGTACACGGCATAACGGAATTCGCCGTCATACACGGAAAAGGCGACGGCATACTCAGGCACCTGACTCACGGCTTTTTAAAGCAAAATAGATTTGTAAAAGAATTCCGTTTTGCCAAGCCCGAAGACGGCGGAAGCGGCAAAACCATAGTAACCTTAGCATAAGGCAGCCTTGCAAAGCCGCTCTTTGGTTTTAAACGGCAAAACCGAACTGCAAGGTAAGCCTTAAACCCGCAGGCAAATAGACCCCCGCCCTTACTTGCAAATTTCAAGTAAGGTTCCCTGCCCGCCTTTAGTTAAAATCGGCAGCAGAATAAAAATTGACGGTAAACCAATCCTTTTGATCCGTCATCTCCTTTGCCGTCTCACCCAGCCGTACATGCGCCGTCGTTTCTGCAAGCACATACTTTTTTTGGTTGTGCAAAAAGCAAACCCCGCTTCCTGCCCAACAGTCTGCCCCCGCCATCGAGTGAGATTTATTCGGCGAAACAAACAAAACAGCATCCACATTCATCTGTTTGAGCATTAAAATCATCAACAAGGCGCGGCTGTCGCAGTCGGCTTTTTTTTCAAGCAGGGCCGAAGGCAGATTCATAAAATCACTTCCGGTAGGATCCCTTTCATACTGAAAATTCTGCACAAACTGCAAAAGTTCCTTTACCAGCTCTTGTGCAGAAGGCTGTTTTTTATAACTTGAAAAAAGAGCCTGCACGGCTGAACTTGCCGAATACAGTCTGCTCCAAGCATCCCGAAAAATAACCTTGTAGTACCGCTTCCACGCTTCGATAACATCAGGTTTATTCAAATACGCCGTTAAAAGCTCAAATTCTCTATCTACCACTGACTTATTGGCCAAAGCATCCGATTCATCTATTTTAAACTTGATCTTCTTGCCGTTAAACTCATAAGAAACCTCTTTTTCACCCGTCTTAGGATAAAGAGCGGCAGTAACCGGACCCGGTTCAAAATAAGAAAGGGGATCTGTAAAAACCGTATCCAAAGAAGAAATCATCAAAGGCTCACAAGTCTTAGCCTTTTCTTTATCGGTATAGGTCAGCATAACAAGCCAGCCTTTCTCGTCAGGCAGTTCAAGGGTCAAAAGCCAACCGGAAAGCGCTTTGCTCTTATACTCTTTTGAAGGAGCATAGACGAAATCGACCATAGCCAAAAAAGCGTCCTTGTTTCTCCACACAAAGGGAAGATCCTTGTGCTGCATTTTAAGCTGCTCAAAAATATGGGCCGCCGCTTTTTGTACATCGGCAAACTCTTTTTTTGCGTAAAGAGCAACCTGCAAATCCACCGGCAGGATAGAATGCTGAAAAAGATAGCGGGTGCTTTCCTCGCGGTCCGAAAGGACAAAGCCTTCAGGCAAATCCAAGGCGTATCCCCACGTCGGGGAATAAACGGATTCGCAAGTGAGCCCCCAACCAAAAAAAAGCAAAAAAACGAATACCGCAAGATGTTTCGCCTTTTTTTCTATCAAAGGCCCGCCGCCCGCACTGCATCTTTCATCTATCTTCATAACGCGTCCCCCATAAAAGTATTTTAACAGGATTTAGAAATTTTAGTTAGAACATTTTTTCAAACAGTCTTGGTTTTACAAAACAGCCATACAATATGCCTTTTCTTAAATTTCATCGGCTATGCCCTTTTCAAAGTTTAATTGTAACAGCCGAAACAGCGCACTGCCCCTTACCGCCGGTGCAGCCGGTTTATTTATTTCCCTGCAGCAGCTTTGCCTTCCACTCAGAAATAAACTGTAATGCCTGCATCGGGGTAATACCGTCAGGATTAAGCGAAATAATTTCGTTAATGATTATTTCCTCTTCACTAAACAATGTGTTTTCTTTGCCTGCGGTATGCAGCGCAACGCCGTCCGCTGCAGGAATGGCCGTATCCGCCGCCTTAAACTGGTTTATCATATACAAAAGATTCTTTGCCCTAGTCAAAACCTCGATAGGAATCCCTGCAAGCCCTGCTACATGAATGCCGTAGGAGTTTCCCGCCGTTCCCTTTATAACCTTTTTTAAAAAAACGATTTTTCCTTCTGTTTCAAGCACTTCAAGCTGCAGGTTTACCAAATTCCTATGCATAAGGCGGGAAAGCTCGTGATAGTGGGTGGCAAACAAGGTCTTGGCCCCAATCGAATTTAAAAGATATTCGCTTACGGCCTGCGCAATTGCAAGACCGTCCTCCGTTGAAGTGCCGCGCCCCACCTCATCCATAATAACAAGACTGTCCTTTGTTGCCGAATTAAGAATATAGGCGGTTTCGATCATTTCAACCAAAAAGGTCGACTCTCCCCGCGCCAAATTATCCGTAGCCCCAACCCTGCAAAATATCTTATCAACAGGGCTCAACTCCGCCTTTTCCGCAGGCACAAAGGAGCCGATTTGGGCAAGCAGGGTGATAAGGGCTGTCTGCCGTAAAAAGGTGCTTTTGCCGGCCATATTCGGCCCTGTAATAAGGGCGAAGGACGGAAGCGATTCTTTGTTTTCATCTTCCGTGTTTTTTACATCTATCGCCGAAAGAAAAATGGAATTAGGCACAAACTCACCTGAAGGAAGATGATTTTCGACAACCGGATGCCTTCCGTTCACAATGTTTAAAATGCCCGTTCCGTCTGCAATGACGGGTTTTGTCCACGCATGCAGCATGGCTGCCCGCGCCAGCGACTGGTGTACGTCCAGCTCCGCAATTTCCTGCGAAAGCTTCGTTAAAAACCGCTGGTGCGTCTCCAAATCTGAACAGATTTTATCGAACAAGTCTTTTTCTATTTCGATTAAATGCTCTTCGGCACCGTTTATTTCATCTTCTATTTCCCGTAAGCGTTCGGTTACAAAGCGGTCGGCGTTAGAAAGAGAGCGCTGTTTTATAAAATAATCCGGCACCTGCGAAAGGTATCCTAGCGAAACCTCCAAAAAATACCCGATCATTCTGTTGTATTTAATTTTTAAATTATGTATACCCGTTTTTTTTCGCTCTTTTAAAAGATAGTCTTCAAGAATATCGTTGGCGTTTTCCCGTAACGATTTTAGGCGGTCTACCTTATCCGAATAGCCTTTTTTTATCACCTTTCCGTCCGTCAGCGACACGGTACACTCATCATTGATGGAATTTTCAAGCAAGCCGTACAGGGACTCTAAAAGATTTTCTTCTTCGGCCGTCAAATGCAAAAATAAAAACTCGGCGTTTTTAAAAAAATCTTTAATGCGGATAACCGCTCCAAGACTTTGCTTTAAGGCAAGCATATCCTTTCCATGCGTCTTGCGCATCGTAATGCGGCACGAAAGCCGTTCAATATCCAAAATAGCAGAAAGCTTTTCGCGCACAAAGGCGGCAGTCTTTTCGTTCCGGTACAGACTGTTGACCTTAGTAAGCCGCTTGTCGATTTCCGATTTAGAGCGCAGCGGGTAGCTTATCCTGCGGCGCAAAAGACGCGAGCCCATAGCCGTTCGCGTATGGTTTACGGCCTCGAAAAGGGTGTAGGCGGAAGAATTATCCCGCAGGTTATAAATAAGCTCCAGATTTTTTCTTGTAGAATCGTCTAAGGAAACAAAATCCGATTCGGAGTAAACTTTAATACCTGAAATATGCGAAAGGTTCCGGCCGGAAGTTTCTTCCAAATATTGAATAAGGAGTGCTGCAGGCGGAAGTTCAGGCGAATTTTTCTCAAGCGAAAAAGCCTTTAAATTTTCCGTACCGAAAAGGGAACAAAGCCGTTTTTCCGCCTGCTCCTCGTTAAAGCTCCAGTCTGGATACAAATTCTGCATCATTGAAGGATATTCGGAAAGTATCTTTTTAAAAAGAGGAAATTCGTTTTGAAGCGATTGCTGAATTAAAATCTCTTTCGGATTTATCCGGCCGATTTCCTTTAAAAGCTGTTCGTTAAAATCGGATTTCGGAAAAGATGTTGCAAAAAAATTGCCGGTGGTAACGTCGATGTATGCAAAGCCCGCATAATAATCGAGCCCGCTTTCCTTTTGCATTTTTTTGCCGGAACAATAAACGGCCGCAAGAAAATTGTTTGCACCCTGCTCCAAAAAATCGTCTTCGGATGCGGTGCCGGGTGTAATAATTTCTATAACTTTTCTTTCGGTTAACCCGCCTGCAACCGGCTCGCTTATCTGCTCGCATATTGCAATTTTTTTGCCTGCACGCAAAAGCCGCGCAATATATACTTTCGACGCATGATAGGGAATACCGCACATAGGTACGCCGCTGCGCTTGGTCAGGGTCAAATTTAAAAGGCGGCTTACCTCCACCGCCTCATCAAAAAACATTTCATAAAAATCACCGAGCCTGAAAAACAAAATTGCATCTTTATGCCGAGCCTTTATATCAAGGTATTGCCGCATCATCGGCGTCTGATGAGTTTTATCCACGTTATTTTTTTAGTTCTTGAATGACCTTATCGGTTATATCGACGGTGGGGCTGTACCAAATAATGCCGGAACCCTGCTGAAGGCTTAACACCATAGAATACCCCTCAGCTTCCGCAAGTCTTTGAATTACCTTGTACAGTGAAGAATAAAAATCGTCATCAGTTACAAGTTTCCGTTTAAGAAGCTCAAGCTCATCATTTCCCGCCTTTACAAATTCCTGCAAAAAAGCCGTTTTGGCGGCAATCTGTTCTTCGAACTTCTTTACCACGCTGTCCTTTCCCAAGGCCGCCGCATCAACCTTTTTTTGGCGCAGGCTTATTATTTCATCCTGCAGCTCCTGCATCTGCTCTTTATACTTTGCCTGTTTATTTTGATAATCCCGCGCGGCCTTAGAATCCTTGCGGAAGGTGTCGAAAATCGCAGTAAAATTGACTACGGCAAAGCGGGTTATCTGCTGAGAATACACAGCCGCCCCGAATATAAAAACCGAACAAACCGCTAAAATAATTCTTTTATTCATAAATCTTCTCCCCAGTTATATTATAAATTAGGTATATTAAACGAAAGAACAAACTGCCAATTAGCCCCCTTGCCATTGCTCCAAACCGGCTTGCCGTCTATGGATCTGAACGTATTTGCCAGCATCAGCCTCAGGGGAAACTGCGGTATGGAAAACCTGAGCCCCGGACCGAAACTGAAATGGTAATCGTTTAAACTTAACGTATTTAAGCTTTCCAAATCAGGCTTAACGGCAATAGCATCGAAAAAGAAGTCAAACGAAAGAATATTATGCGCTAAAGGCCATCTAAATTCAATCCAGTTGCTCTGCATAACATTTCCCGTACCGGATGCACCTACGCCAAGCCATCCCCTGCCGTTAAACGACCCGTCTATGTATAAGCGGTTTGCATACCCGATCGGTTCTTTCCCTGTAGGTACTTGAAATGTAAAGCCTGAATAAAAGGCAAGCACAAATTTCAAATTCCATATATCCGACACCGGATAATTAAGAAGAGGAATATATACTTCAGCCTTCGTATCAGACCTGAAATAATAAGTATTTTCCACTTTAGGAATAACGCCGTAAAACGTAAACTGCTGACTGAAAAACCACCATTTCGAAGGGTCATAAATAAAGTCCCTATTATCCAGCGATATACGGGTCCAAATCGAATTGCTTAAACTCCAGCGGGCCTGCTCGTTACGGACAGCCAAATCAATCGGCCGGTATAATTTATTGTTATAAATGTTTTTTACAACTCCTAAGTTAATACCGTCTCTGAGCGTTATAACGGCAAAATTAGGATACCATTTATATCCGGTATTAACGCCGAAATTAAATTCCATTCGGTCGTATTTCACTTTAAAAGCGTCGGCAAGCGAAGGGTTTTTTTCAAATTCGCTGTGCGAAAGAAACGGATCGGGTACGCCGAAAGGATACATTACATCGTTATACGAAAAAAGAGTTTTATGCGTTACCGAAAACTCAAATCCGACGGCAAGAGGCCGCCCGAAAAGCCAGTTTTCCGTAAAGCCCGTCGTAAGACTTTGCTTATCCGTACTTGCTGTTACATTAGCAGAAAGCTCGCGGCCTGTACCCAGCAAGTTTTTTTCTTCCCATTGGGCAAAAACCGATAACGGAAAAGAATTCGGATCCGATATACCTGAAAGCGTTATACCGAACTGGATATTAGCCGTACTTTGCTCTTCTACATTAATTACTATCTCAACAAGGTCTTGCTCCGAACCCGGCTTCACCTCCGGCACAACCGAAGAAAAATAACGTGAGTTAACAAGGTTCCTAAGGCTGTTTACAAATTTCGGTTTTGAAAAAACGTCACCGGGCTTAATTAAAAGCTCCCGCTCTATTACGTGATTTTTAGTACGCTTATTTCCCTTTATAATAATTCTTTCGATATGGCTCCGCTCGTTTTCTACTATCATAATCGTAAATCCGATCTCGCGCTTCGCTTCATCTTTTATTTCTTTTTTATCAAAATAATTACTGGTATACCCGTTTTCAAAATAAAGGTCGATAATGGTATTAAAACCAAGATCAAATTTTTTAGAATTAAATATATCGCCCTGCTTTAGCTTGATTTTTGCCCCCAATACTTCGGAAGAAAAAATATAATTGCCTTGAAAGGTTGTGCCCGTATATCGGTATTGCTCGCCTTCTATTATAACATAGGTTAAATAAATTTGCTCTTTTAAAGGATCGCTTACGGAATCGATTTCTTTTTTTATGGTTTCTACCGAGGCGTCCGCATAACCGCGTTCCCCATAAAACGATTTTATTGCAAGCTTATCCTTTTCCAAGGCCTCTTCTTTAAAAGCTCCCTTTTGGATAAAACCGGCCTCTTTTGAAACAAGCGCTTTTTTTAAGGCCTTTTCGGAAAATCGCGTATTTCCTTCAAACATTATTTTTGCTACGACGGAAATCTTCCCTTCTTTTACGGTATATTCGATTGTTACGGTATTCGTTTCTTTATCTTCTACAGCCTTTCCCGAAACCTCCGCCGATCCATAGCCTTTTTCCACATAATACGCCTTAATAGCTTGAACATCGTTTTGCATCGAAGCTTCGTTATAAATATCGCCCTTTTTTAAGGTCGCGGCCGAAAGAAGCGCCGATTTTCTCATTTTTTCATTGCCTCTAAAAACAATATCTTTTACGGAAGGTTTTTCCGTTACTTCAAATTCCAAGTACACGGACTTATATTCGTTATCCGCCGGGGTTGCCTTAGGTTTTATATCAGTAAAATAATCCAAGGCATAAATTTTATTGAGGACTTCCCAATAAATATCATTGGAAAAAAGCTTTCCTTTATAAGGCTTAAAAATTTCATCGAGTTCCGTGCTGCTTACGGATTTTAATCCTTTAAAATTTATACCGACAATAGGCTTGTCATTATACCAGCTCTCGGCAGGCTGAGCAAAACATAAAACTGCAATAATAAGTAAAAAAACACCTATAATCCCTTTTTTCAACATTACCTTCCCCTTAATAAACGAAAGTCGATACAGGCTGCGCCGCCTGCTGCAACAAATCGATATCGCCTTAATACGAAAATTTCCATGATATCGTCAAGCCAGTATCCGATATAAAGGCCGTGTCAGGCCTGCTAGGAGCCATATGCCACCTAAGCAAAAAAAACGGCGTATTCATTTCCAAGCCGATTTCCGGCTGAAACAGCAAATTCCCATATACGGGTTTTCTTACAGTGTCTTTTTTTAAAGAAAGCGGATCATAATAGCTTAAATGCAGTAAGGCGTCCGCATATATTGCGGAACCGAAGTACTTACCGATATAAACACTTGTATTATCAAAATAGTTACCGATTGTCAATGGCGTATCAACGGAGGACTTAAACAGGTTCTCGAAAATGACGTTTTGAACAAACAATGTCCTCATCGAAAAAACGTCTAAGTGCAGGGTATCGCGTATTTTATCTTCCACCTTTCTTAAAAAGCCGAATTGGGCAAAAATGTCTGACGCATTTATAAGCGTATTTTTAAGAAGGTTTTCCTTATTAGTATCGCCTATAGCAATTTGACCGAGTAGGGCCTTTATTTCGTTATCGGACAAAGCCGGAGACGAAGAGAGCTCCGGGTTAAAGCGGTCTAAATCAAGATATTGATTTTTTGCGCGCATTGTAATGGTTACCGGCTGCCCCGATGCCATTTTATCCCGTATTTCCGCCCGAAGTGTAACAATAGGCTCTATCTGTCCTTCTATATTTACCAATTCAAAATTTCCTTCTCTAATATAAAAGTTTCGTTTTATATAAAAGACTTCTCCGGTTCTTATCTTTGCCGAACCGCTCATTTCGAAAATACCGGGAACGGAATCAGCTGTCATCACAAAGGGGGCATCCGTGTATGCATAGGCTCTTAAAAACGGAAAGTCGGTAGAAGGATATCTAAATTCACTCTTTTTTCCCAAATCGAGCTTTAAATTCATTGTAAACCGGGGACCTGCACCTGAGTATTTTTCGGGAATCTTATACAGCTCGTTGAAAGGAACGGAAAAATGCCCCTTATCGAAATTTACATAACCTTCAAGGTTTATAAGCTCCGGGCTAATTTCTATTTTAAGCTCGGTTGCAGCCCGCCCTTCTGCATGAAAGGCCATATTCTTGGTTTTTATCAAACCCATATCGCCGTTCAAGGTGCCGCACTTAATGACGGTATCGTAGGGTATCCAGCCTACAAATTCGGAAGAAACCTCCGCCCAAAGGCTGCCCGTTTTCCCCGGCACTACGGTGTACGGAACGGTAAGCATGGCGCCGCTCAACTTGATGGGCACGGCTGCAGGGCCGTACTTATCGGGAGAATAATAAGGAGATGTACAGGTAATGTTCGAGCCCATAAGATCGCCTTCAAACAGCGGATCAGATCCGGTACCTGTTATGTGCAGGTTTCCGGTTATTTCCCCCGTGTCGAACCTAATGGTTTCGTTATTGGGGATGAGGTTTACGACCCACGGAAGACCTATATATATTTCCGACAAATTCATATTAACGGTTTCCTTCGTAAAGATACCGTCAAGGTTTAGATGAACGGGTAAAGACTCATCAATATGGAGCGAAACAATTCCGTCATCGGTTTTTACGCCGTAAATCTTATCCCCTTCGCCCGCATAAAAGGCCATAATATTCGGCTCCCGCACAAAAGAAACTGCAACGGGCGTACTTCCCTTTTTATCTTCCAAATTCCAATTAGCAACCGTCATATTAACGGTATAGGAAGAAATTAAAGAAGAAAGCCGTTTTACCAAACTTCCGCTTTCGTTTTTTTCCGCAGTGGAGTGAAAATCAAATTCCAGTGAGGCGCCCGCATGCAGCTTTTTAGAAGCGGCCGTATAATCAAAAGAAAGCCTCCCTGTTCCTTCCGCAGGGTTTAATTCGGCCTTCACCTTATCCATTTTATGCATGCCCCACGAAAAACCGGCATCGGAAAGCAAAATATGCTCATCATCAACCGAAAGCATCGAATTGGCTATTAAATTGTTCCCGTTCAAATTAACATTTAAATCTTTTAAGTCCAGCTTTAAAGAAAAAAGCTCGTTTGAACCTGAAAAGACAAATTCGCTGCTAATTTTATTTTCCTTTTTTTGATTTTTAAAAAATTTTTCAAGCGAAATGTTTTCAAGATCGGCCTTTCCGTCAAAATATACCTTATCCAAAAAGGATACCGAAGAATTAAGCTCGAATCTTTCCTGTCCTGCCTCATCCGTAAGAAGGATATTCGCCTTATACGGTTTTAAATCTTTTTGTGCATCCGCTTCCTGATTCGGCGCCGGATTAAAAGAGGCGGTACCGGTTAAAAAAGAATCCTTTCTGCCGAGCCTTACCTCACGAAAAAAGGCGCCTGAAGGATCGGCATACCCTATAGCCGAAAATTCAAGATTACCTCCTGCCGCAGAAAGCCTTGCATCGGCATATTCAAGCCGAAGCTCATTGCAGTTAAAATTCCAATTTTGACGGCCGGCATATTCGAAAGAAGAATCCGCCGTAAAAGATGCCCCGATAAGCGGCACAGGCAGCTCTTTTGCCTGTACGGTACCTTTCAGCTTTTTATCATCATCGGTAAAAATATTGATGTTAATGCCGTAATCCCCGTAGACGCTTAAAACGTTGTCTGCATAGAGTCCTGAAACCTTGTACGTTATATCGTTTAACGTAAAAAGCGAATTAAATATATAACCGCCGTTTTCCAACTCTGCATTAAGGCCTCCGTTTATATGCAGCTTATTAAAAAAGACGTCCACATCGCTTATATTAAAAGAACTTTTGCTTCCGTTTGCCGAAAAAAGCCCGTAAAAACCGTTTGCAGCGCGGGAGGCCAAAACGGTCTGAATGACATTATACGAAAAGTCCTTAAAATCGCTGGAAACATAAAATTCGCTGGTCATTTGTACCGGCTCTAAAGCCTTGCCGGCTTCTTTCGGCAGGTTCTTGAGTTTTGGGGAAAAGGCCTGCACCGCAGCATACAAATTATTTATGCTTAATGAGTCTGCCGTGCCGTGCACCTCAAGGAAGCCGAAACCAGAATCTTCTTGTTCAGGCTGAGGGTGCACCCACGACCCGTCTATATTAAATCCCCCCGCTCCGTCCTTTCCAGAAACGGAAAAGTCGGTCTTTTTCTCTTTTTTGCTGAAGATGGTTTTAACATCCTTTATAAGAGCATTGCCCGCGCTAAGCTCAGGAATGTACGCATATATGTTTTTTAAATCCGAATAAATTCCGACATTTGCCGAAAGATAATGCTCCTTGGAAACCCTTAACCGTGCAATATTTAATTTAAAATCAGGTAAGACCTCTTTTATTTTATACGTTCCCAAAAGCCTTGCCTTTATACCCTCACCGTCGGCGGAAAGGTTATTCACCTTTATTGCCGCATTATCGCCTTCTGCATCCAGCCGCACAACATTCTTTTTATATGTTACCCCCTTGATGCTGACTTCCGGCACGTTTACATCAAAACGGCTATACCACGAAAAATTATCCTTATTAAAAAAGTTAAAACTGCCCCCGCCTGTCATACGCACATCTTTTAACGAGGTAAAAAAAGACTTATCTTTAGAATAATTTGCAAAAGAAAAAGGATATAAATCCTTACATTCGACATCTAAACCGACGGCACCGGTATCAGTATTCCACGAGCCTTTAATATCAACAGGCTGCAAGTCTTGAAGCGTAGTTACGGAAAGCACCTTATCCATATACGAGGCAAAAAGAGAAATCTTATTGATGTCTACTTCCCCTGCCCTGATACCTGAAAAATTTATAATAGACGAAGCCGACGCATTGCTTTGATAAAAAGAACCCGATACATTCAAGGACGTAAAAACGTCGGGGATATTCTTTTGCGTAAAACTGTGAAAGCTGAAATTAGACCCCAGATTAAACTCTATTTTTTCAGGCGTCAAATTGAATTTTGCGCCGGATATGTAAAAATTCGATCGAAAAGTTTCGCTGGAATAGTTTAGCGCTATATTCCGCAAAATAATATTTGCAGGCTTAATTTTACCCCGTAAATTTTTTAGTTCTTCTTCAAAAGCCCTTACAGCAGATATGGAAGCCCTGTCCTTTTCTTCCGGTTGCAAAACAGCTGCGGAAGGCTCTTTTTTCCGTAAAAGCTTATCCAAAATATTCCGGTTTTTTACAGTATTCACATCAATGGCACCGTCATAAATTCTAACGGCGGCAACGGCAGAAAGAGCGTCCTTTTTTATAAGCGAAAAAAAACGGTAATCGACATAAATTAGCGAAAAAAAGGCGACCCTCTCCCCATTTTCGGCATCATAAATGCTTACATCCCTTAATAAAAGCCTTTTAAAAAAAGCCGGCGACATGGAGCCGTATTTTATTTTGATGCCGTATTTCTCTTCAGCCGTGGAAATAAAGCCGTCTCTTACCGCCGTAAGCTGCTTTTCCAAAGAGAAAGATAGGGGTTTAAATATTATAAGCGAAACGGCAGCTATAATCAAAAATATTATAATCTCCGTTATGCGTCTTTTTTTGATTTTTTCCACTGAACGGCTATTATATCAAAAAAAAAAATGTTATGATAGCCGTTATGGTATTATCTAATTTTGTCGTACTCGAAGGAATAGACGGCTCCGGAACCACAAGCCAGCTGCGGCTTTTAAAAGAAAAGTTCGCTTTGGAAGATAAAGGAAATTCCGTAGTTTTTACGCAGGAGCCTACCTCAGGTAGCATAGGAATCCTAATACGCTCTGCCTTGCAAGGTTCGGCCGTTTTTGCCCCGGAAACAATGACCCGCCTTTTTGCCGCTGACAGGTGCGAACACCTTTATGGAAAAGAAGGCATAAAAGCAGCCCTTACAGCAGGAAAGGCCGTTTTCTCCGACCGCTACCTTTTTTCGAGTTTAGCATACCAAACAGCCGCAGGCGCAGGAGAACTTGCAAGAGTGCAAAACAAAGGCTTCCCCTTACCCGCATACCTTTTTTTCTTCGATTTGCCGGTCAAAATATCTATGGACAGGGTTCTCGACAGGAGCAATATTTTGGAAATATACGAAGAGCCGTCCTTTCAAAATAAGGTGCGGGATGAGTACCTGCGTATAATGGACTTTTTTAAAGAAAAAGAACCAGATATGAAAATCGTCTTTATCGATGCAACGCAGCCGCCTGAAAAAATTCACGAAAGGCTCTGGAGTATCATCGGAAATTTGCCGAAAATATAACCGATGAAAAAGCGGATTATATTCATTTGCTCTATTTTACTTTTTGTTTGTACCCAATATAGGGCACAACCGTATTTCGTAGAATACAAGGAGCAATATTACAAACTCTATCATATTCATCTTCACCAAGCACCCGATGATATAATCGAAAACATTTATTGGCTTGAAAAGGCCATAAATGCGGATTTTTGCAATCCGCTTTACGCCTTATGCAAAATTACAACAAAAAAAGAATGGGAAAAATACCGCAACCTGTTTATGATGCACTTAAACTTAAAGATGACGGAACAGCACCTTCGGTTAGGCAGCAAATTCGACAAACAGGCGGCCTATTTTTATAACTATCCGTGGAAAGAGCAAAACATAGACAGCTTAGGAAAAGCCGAAGAATTGTACAAAGCTGCAATGGTCTATTGGAAAGAAGCGAAAATCTGGGCGGAAAAAGCGAATATAAAAGAATTTCAATTTATGTTTTTAAATGAGCTGCCGGGCTGGGAAGAGGAAAGGGAAAAAATTGCTTTGGGAACTCTTAATTACGAAAGAACTATCAACAGAGAGCTCAGGCGGCTTGAAAAAGTAAGAAAAGATTTTATGAATATGACCGACTCCGAGTATTAAGAAAACGCCCAATTTTATGTATTAAGCGATACAATCAATTCGATTTCACCGGCCGAAAGCGGAACCTTTTCGGCAATAAGCTCAATAGATAAGCCCTTTTTGGCCATTTCTATAATCTGCTCGTAAAAAGCGTTTTCATTTTGATAATTTCCGCCGCCTTTCTGCAAAAGGAGCTGCTTTGTGTATATCTTAATCGGTTCCGCTTCTTCTCCGGTTCCGCCGTTCCGTGCTTCCCGAAAAACTCCGCCGTCTTCAGCCGGGTTTTCTTCTTCACTTTTTGTTATATCAGCATTTTCTAAAGCAACACCGGTCAAACCCTCCGTAAGGCCGCCTTCAAAGCTTTCAGCCTGAGCGATTCCCAAAACCGAATTTCCCAAATCTTTTAAAACCCGCTCCGTTCTGTCGCGCTTTTCTACTTCCTGTTTTGCAATTAAAATACGGCTATCAATCTGTGCGAGAAGCTTATTCGCTTCGGCAAATTTTTCTTCCATAATTGTAACCGAGCAGTCAGTTTGAAAAGCAATATCTCCGATAAGCTTTGATGCTTCTTTGCGTATATGGGAAATGGATGCCTCGTCGGAAAAACGCTTTTTCAGTCTAAAATAAAAAAAGACCAGCAAAAGAATATTCAATATAAATAAAAAAAACGCCGCTATGTACATATCATCCTGAAATATCGATTGTTTGCCCTAAATGGGGATCTTTTATAAAAGTATCTTCTTCTTCGCCATCAGCTTCAAAGCGCTTTTTCTGTCCGCCGCCGGCTCCGCTTCCCGTATCGTCTTGCGAATGGCTGTCCTTGTTTATTTTTAATTTTTCATCTTCACTTTGTTCAATTCCTTGAACTGTACTTAATTTTCTCTGCGCATCAAGCTTATTTTGATCCTGCTGAGCATCGCGTATGGTGGACGTAAGCTGCTGTTCTGCCCCCTGCTGCCGGCCGACCTTTTCCATTTGAGAATACAGTGTTTGTAAATCAATTGGATGAATACCCACTAGGCACCTTCTTTGCGTCTTCTGCGTCATCGTCCTGATATTTTCCGTAGCGGACTATTCCCTTCTCAAGATAAAAGCTGGTTGCCTTACAGTCCGTACGCACATCTTCGACGGTATCTCTTATGACGATTCTGACCCCCGTATACACGGTACCGGAAGCCGAAACCTTGCCCGTATTTTTTAAGGTGTTCAGATATTCTTGTATTTGGACAATCTCTTTTTGAATTTCGTGAATTTCCGTTTTAAGCGTATAGCGATAATCGCTTTTTTTCTGATACGCTTCTTCTTTGTCCTTTGGAAGCTCCCCTCGCTTCGCCTTCATTTCTTCCAAGCTAGACAAATCAAGCTTGACTTCTTCAAGTGCTTTTTGATTTATTTCCTGTTTTTCCAAAAGAAAATTAAGCCGCTCCTTGCTTCTAGGGTCAAAACCGACACTCAAAACGGTATCGTTACCGCCTGAAGCACTGCCGAGATTCCGCGCAGAAATCGATTCGGATGCGCTTAAATTTCCGCCTATAATATCAGCTCTTTTTCCTCTACAGATAATCTTGCGGTTTGCCATAACATTCGAATTTACAATTCCGTCAGAAACAATTATCATATCCCCTGATTCTACAATTTTGGTATTTTGAATAAACTTAGCCCAAATGGACTTTCCGGCACGGATTGCCCCGCCGTCTTTTCCGACAATGCCTTGACTTACGATTATATCGCCTTCCGTATCAAGTTCAGCTTTTCCAACGGTGCCTTTTACCTCGATATTCCCCGAAGCCTTTACAATAAAGCCGTCATCGACATTTCCATTTACAAAAACGGAACCGAGGAAGGTGATATTGCCGGTCTTTATCGAAACATCGCCTTCCACAACATAAATTTCTTGAACCGTAATCTTATTTTTTACAAGCAAAACCTGACCATTTGTTTCGGCAATAATGGTTAACTCATCCGGCCCGACCTTTGTGTTTTTTCCAAGCGGCATGGGTATATCTTTTCCGTTCGCCGCTTCAAGATATTTTCCCGTAACGGTCTTTCCGGCCTTTCCCCGCTGTGCCGGTATTTTCTGTGCCAAAGGCTGACCTTCTACGACATTTTGAATTAAATTCAATTCTTTAAAATTGATTTGTCCCGTCCTTGTCTCTTGAAGCCTCACTTGTGTATTGTCGGTTTCAAAATTATAAACGATTTTGGCATTTTCACCTTTTTCCGGCTGAATACCCTCAGCTACCAGGTATTCTTCACGGTACACAGGAGAATCTTGAAATTGCCTAATTCGCTCTTCATCAATACCGGCAATAACTCGGTTGTTTTTTAAAAAGGCGATGATGGTATCTGCAGAAAGATCGGCGCCGCCTGCACCGGGAGGGGTTGCATAAATGAATGCCTTCATCTCATCTTCGCTTATATTTACAACTATAGAGGCGTCATTTCCGGGTATCCTTGAGAAAGGCGCAATACGCACATATTCCCCGCTTTGCTCCTGCACTATCTTTGTAAGAACGTCATCGGGAGGAATAGCCATAGACCGCTCTTGAAAGCGGTGAACCGCGTCCTTAACACTTGCAGCCCTTCCGCGGCCTTCAGGCGGCGTTACTTTTAAATAAATACCGTCTGCAGAACAAAAAACGTAGGCCATACCGTCTTGATCTTGAACAACTTCTGCTTCTTCAGTCTCAATAACCTCTTCTTCTTCCGCTTCCGTTTTAAGCTTTTTAGGCTTAACCGTTTCGTATGCCCTTATTTTCCATTCCTTCGGAACAAGCGCAAAAAAGCCGGTAACGCCCCGCTGTAAAATTTCGTAATCGATAGAAGACTTGGAAACCCCCAACTGAATAGCCGCATTAGCAAGAGCTTCATCAAGAGTTTCTCCGCTTATATCAACAAAAAAACGATTGGAATCGACAGCATGCATTTCAGCCATTTCTTCCTTAATTTGATCAAGCTTAATCACGAAAGTTCTCCTATTTTATTCCCTTGGCAACGCTGGAAAGTTTAGCCCTTAACTTAATATTCGCACTAGTATGAATTTGCGAAACACGGGATTCGGTAACGTGCAAAACTTCGCCTATTTCCCGAAGTGTCATATCCTCATAATAATACATAATAAGTACTTTTTTTTCTCGTTCGGGTAGTTCTTTAATTGCATCGACTATAATCCTTTTTATATCTTCCCTTTCTACAATGACATCCGGGTTAAGGGAAGAAGGGGCCTCTATAATATCTCCTACGGAAAATTCCTCTGCATCATCGTTGGAAAACCGTAAATCTGTAAGAGAAACCACGCTCGTAGAAGAGACTTTTAACAGCAAGGCATTGTATTCCTCTATGCCCAACCCCATAGCTGCCGCAATTTCTTCATTGGCGGCCGAACGGCCGAGCTTTGCTTCAAGGTCAGCTATTGTTTCTTCAATTTCCCTGCTTTTTTGCCTAATGGAACGGGGAACCCAGTCAATAGAGCGAAGCTCGTCAAAAATAGCGCCTCTTATTCTGTTTACGGCATAGGTATTAAATTTTACATTTTTATCCAGATCATACTTTTCTATTGCATCCAAAAGCCCGAAAACGCCGTAGCCGACCAAATCGTCGAATTCCACGTTAGTGGGCATTGCACCGGCAAGTTTTCCCGCAACATATTTTACCAGAGGAGCATATTTTAATATAAAATGTTCCCGGATTTTAGGGTCGGCATTTTTTTTATATTTTACCCAAAGTTCGTCTTCCGGTACTTCATCATAATCTACTTTTGCCATGGTCCCACACCTTTATATATCGAATTTTAGCAAATTAAGGCTCTCTTTTTAAAATGGTTTGTATTGCCTGAACCATTGTTTTCGTATCGGAATCCACATCGGATAAGCCGGAAGGCGTATTAAAATTTCCAGATTCTTTTTCCATAAAGTCCTTTCCGCTTTCATCTTCGATTAACTCTTCATCGGCAGGAGCAAACCCTTGTAGGTCGGGCAACTCTTCAAGCGCATCTATATCCCCAGATCCTTTATCTTCCGGTTTAAAATCAGCAGCTGCCCCTATGCTATCTTTCGTATCTTCTGCATTGTCCATATCTAAACCGCTAACATCATCGGCAATGTCTGCTTCAAAAGCTTCATCTTGTAAATCTTCTTCCATATTGTTATCGGTTTTATCACCGGAAGCGGATACAACTTGTTCCCCATCATAATTTTTAAACGGTACTTCATCTTCTTGTTTAAATTCTTTTACCTCAGGCGCATTTTCCATATCGATAGGATCATCAATGCTGATATTAAGGTTTTTTCCGGTAACCTCCGTTTTTGCACCGCCTGTTTCCGGCAACAGCTGAAAAATATCCGGCGTGAATTTTTCCAAAAGAAACCTTGCGCCGACAGTAAACCCGCCGCTTACTACGGCTAAAACAAATGAACGGAAGAGTATGAAAGAAAAACGAATGCCGCTTATAAGGCCTACAATAAAAGCCAAGGCAAAGGCAGCACCTGCAACCATAAAAGGAACTTTATACTTTATCATAAATCCAACTCCCGCATTGTATAAGCATATTCTAAAATGAGGCTATAGTCAAGGTTTTTATACGTTATTATTCCCATTTTTGCCCGAAAATTCTTTGTAAAAACCCCGATATACCGGATAATTCATTATAATCCGTTTTTTCAAGCTTCGCAACTATGTGCCTTAAACATCCTGCTGCCTTGCTTTTAGGTGCATTTACGAAAAAAGGCTTTTGTTTTAAAACAGCCTGTTCCACCGCAGCATCATTATAAATAAAGCCCAAATATTCCACCTTTAGATTTAAAAATTGACCTGCAATTTGAATGAGCCTTTCAGCAATCTTCTTTCCTTCTAAAGCGGAATTAACCCTGTTGACTATCATCTTTAAATTAAGGCCGTAGTTATCGACTTCTGTTGCAATTATTTTTATAATGCCGTAGGCGTCGGTTATGGCCGTCGGCTCAGAAGTCGTTACAATTACAACCTCGTCCGCAGCTGCCACAAAACCCAAAACGTTTTTAGAAACGCCGGCGCTCGTATCGATTATAATAATATCGGCTTCCGCCAAGGCGTAAAACTCTTTGATAAAAGCCTCTCTTTCTGCCTCCGTCATATTGGCAATTTTTGAAAAGCCCGAAGCGCCTGCTACAAGCTTAATTCCATATTCGGTATCCATGATTATATCTGCCATCGTTTTTTGCTTTTTTATGACGTGATACAAATTATATTTAGGGATGATATTCATCATTACATTTACGTTTGCAAGCCCCAAATCGGCATCAATTACTATTACCTTCTTGCCCATTTTTGCATACGCAATACCTAAATTGGTAGCAATATTGGTTTTTCCTACCCCGCCCTTACCGCTGGTTACGGCAATAATCCGCGTTTTCCGCTGCGGGGGAAGTTTTGCTCCCTGAATCGTTTGTTTTTGAATATTTTTTTCTTTCATTAAACTTTTTAGTTCTTCTGCCTGATCCGCCATTTTTATCTCCGAAAAGCTGTCGTGTACAACCAAAATGTAATTTTAAATCGCTGCCGACTATAATACGTAATTATAATTCAGCCCATTATAAATTATTTCGATAAATTTTACAAGCGCTAAAAATTTAATGTTACGGAAACATTCGGTTAAGCAGGCTCAAGATGCCTGTCCGTTTTGCAGTACCGGTTATGCAGTAAAAAAAAGGCTATCCGATAACCGAACGGTTAAAAGGATAGCCTTCGACAGCCTGCCGGATACCCGGCAGAGCTTGTAAAATGCGCGTAAAAAACGGCTATTTGATTTTCTTTATTTCTTCTATAAGAAGCGGTACTACAGCCATACCATCGCCTACGATACCGACATCCGCAACGTCGAATATGGCAGCGTCCTCATCCTTGTTGATAGCTACGATATAATTCGAACCTAAAATACCCGAAATGTGCTGAACGGCACCTGAAACACCGCAGCCAATATACAGTTTAGGCGAAACGATTTTTCCCGACTGCCCGACCTGCTGCGTTTTTGCAACCAAACCGCTTTCGGTAACAGGCCGTGTCGCACCGATGGCGCCGCCTAAAACCTTGGCAAGTTCGTTGAGCAGTTTTAAGCCTTCTTCCGTGCCCATACCTCGTCCGCAAGCAATAATAACCTCGGCCTCTTCCAAATTGACGCTTTCGGCAATTTCGCTGACGCTTTCTTTAATGATTGCGCGCAGATCTTTTTCGGCATCGGGGAAGCTTTCTTTTACGATTTCCGCATTTGCCGCAGGGTTCGGCGCTTTTTTAAATGCGCCCGCACTTAATACCACGAATTTGGTTTTATCGGATTTAAGATTAATATCCCGCAATACGGCGCCGCCGTACAAGGCAATCGTAAATTCCAAATCGGATTCGATTTTAACACCGCAGACATTGGAAACGGGTGTTACGCCGAATTTTGCGGCCGCGTATGCCGTAATTTCCTTGCCTTCGGAGGCGGCTCCTGCAAAAACGGCAAGCGGAGCATATTTTTCCACAAGACCGTACAGGGCCTCGCCCGCAGACTGAATATTATAGCCGTTTTGGGCAACTTCGATGATCTTCGAGGCACCGAATTCCTTACATACGTTTTCCGTATTTCCGTCGAATTTTCCGATCAATACGGCGGCGACTTCCAGGCTCTTGGCTTTTGCCAATTCCACAGCCTTGGACAGGGCTTCAAGAGACGCGTTTATAGGAGCCGTGCCGCTGCATTGGATATATACCATTAACATATTTGAATTAGCCATGTATTCCTCCTATATTGCCTTTGCATCGCTCATAAGGGCCATAGCTTCGGCTACGGCTTCTTCGGCAGGTTTGCCGTTTATCTTGACGCCGGCCTTGCGTTTGGGTCGCGCACGCGTGGCCTTTACTTCTATGGCGCTTTCCTGAAGCGTAATACCGTCCAAAACGGCAATTTCCTTTTTTCTGGCAGCCATCTTGCTTTTGATCGTCGCATAGCGCGGATCATACAGCGGTTTTCCAACGGTTACGACACAGGGGGCGGCCGCTTCTATCGAATCGTAGCCGGTTTCCGTTTCGTGTTTTCCAGTAACCTTACCGCCTGCATATCCGATATCAACCAAATCGGTGATTATGCCCTTGTTCAACAATCCGGCAAGAATAACGCCGACCTGACCTGCCGCAAAGTCGGTCGTTTCTTTTCCGCAGAATACGATATCGTATTTTACGGAATTTTGTTCTTCCAATTTGCGTATTCCGTCTGCCAAGCCCTTGGCTACGGAATAAGAATCGACGTCTTGATAATTATCGGCCTTGATTAAAACAGCCGAATCTCCGCCGACGGCCAGACCGTTTTTCAACGCATCCTTTGCCGACTCTCCGCCGATCGACAGTAGGGTAATTTCACCCTCGTTCAAGGCTTCCTTTAACCGCACGGCCATTTCCAAGGCATAAGTATCGAATGCATTTTCCACATTGGACACTCCGTCGGGCGTAAACTTGCCTTTCGCTTCGTCATAACCGATTTCGACGGAATCATCCAGAACCTGTTTTATACAAACCAGTATATTCATGTAACACTCCCTATCTTCATAATGTGATCGAACGGCCGCAATTACCGGGCCGCCCGGCCCGTATAAGGTAAGTGCGGATGCTTGAAACCGCTTCTTTACGAGGCTCGTCAAACACTCCGCACCGATACGCCTTATTTCGTTATGTTATTACCAATTACGATTCTGAGTACTTCGTTTGTACCTTCGAAGATCTGGAATATTTTGGCATCCCTCAACAGTTTTTCGACCGGATACTCTCTCGAATAACCGTAACCGCCGAAACACTGAATGGCTTCGCTTGCTACCTGCATTGCGATGTCGGACGCATAGCACTTGGCAATGGCCGATTCCATGCTGTAGGGAAGACCCATATCCATCTTTGTAAGGGCATGGGCTACCATCTGCCGGGCCGTTTCAATTTTGATTTCCATATCGGCAATCTTGAAGTGCATGGCCTGATTTTTGATAACCGGTTTACCGAACTGAACGCGTTCTTTGGTGTATGCGATGGCTTCTTCCATAGCTCTTTGAGCGATACCGACGGCCAAACAACCCATCCACGTTCTGGCCTGATCCAAGGTCTGCATAGCAATTTTAAAGCCGTCGCCTTCTTTACCGATGAGGTTTGCAGCGGGGATTTTGCAGTTATCGAATACAACGTCCGAGGTGTTCGAACAGCGGATACCCATCTTGTCTTCGTGATTTCCCGTGCTGAGCCCCGGAGTTCCCTTTTCCACAAAGAACATCGACATACCCTTCATTCCGGCTTCCTTATCGGTAAGAGCCGTTACACAGTACACGTCCGCAACTTCACCGTTCGTGATAAAGCACTTTCTGCCGTTCAATACATAAGAATCGCCTTCTTTTACGGCCGTTGTTTTTCCCGCACCGGGATCGGAACCCGCACCGGGTTCGGTCAAACAAAATGCCGCAAAACCGCCGTTGCTGATGGTTTCACACAGTTTTTTCTTTTGAGCATCGTTTCCTGCGATAAGAACAGGCTTCATTCCAAGACCGCTGGCCGAGATAGTGGTTGCAAAACCTGCATCAGCCTTTGCCATCTCTTCCATTAAAGCCGCTATATCGACTCTCGAAAGTCCGGGACCGCCGAACTCCTGCGGTACTTCCAAAGCCTGATAACCTTGCTCGATAGCTTTGGCGTACATGTCCTTCGGCCATTCGCCGCTTTTGTCGAACTCCTTAGCCTGCTCCCTGACTTCATTGTCACAGAACTTCTTAAGGTCCTTCAATAAGTCTTTTGCCTCATCAGAAATAAGATATGCCATAATCAACGCCTCCTAAAAAAGAATAGTTATTTTTTATATTAAACACGGCTCCCTCAGCCGATATTTAATCGATTTTAAAACAACCTAAAATCCGAATTCAAGCCGAATGGGGTTTTAAGCTTTGGGTAACACATCTACATTAACCGGTTTATTAAGTTCTTAACGTAAACTAAAAACAGCTGCCGAAGATTAAAATCATGCCGATTTATCTTAATAATGTTGGTTTATATAAAAATATATTAATTTATTTTTACAAATTGTAATACTATATCCGTATTTTGTCAAGTGTTTGTTAATTTTTATCAATAGTTTTTTGAAAATCATTTTAAACCCTACTACTATGGGAAGAAACGGATGCAGCGCCTATATGCCGGCCGTAATACCCCTGTTGTATTTTTAGATAGATTTTAGTATATTTGAAAAAAATGAGTTTGTATTTACACAAAACCTTTAAGGAATAACCGCAATTAACGGCTTACCGGCCTATAAATGCGGTTGTTTTTACTAACCTTAAAACAAACCATAAGGGGTAATTGGAGTATGCATAAAATACTTGAAAAAAGGCAATATTCTCCCGACGTCTTCTATTTAAAAGTCGAAGCTCCGGAAATTGCAAAAAACAGGCACCCGGGTCAGTTCGTCATCGTCCAAATAAATACCGACTTCGGTGAGCGGGTGCCTTTAACCATTGCCGATGCAAATGCCGATGAAGGCTGGATTGCCCTTGTCGTTCAAGCCGTCGGTGCGACGACAATCAAACTATGCAATAAAAACGCAGGCGATACCATCGCCGCCATACTGGGGCCCTTGGGCCGTCCGTCTCATATCGAAAAAAGCGGTACGGTAGTCTGCGTTTGCGGCGGTATCGGCGTTGCTCCGATGTACCCGATAGCGCAGGCCTTTAAACAAATCGGCAACCGTCTGATCGTCATTATCGGGGCGCGGACAAAAGATTTAATCGTTTTTGAAGAAGAAATGAAGGCGATTGCCGACGAACTTATCGTAACTACCGACGACGGCTCCTACGGACGCAAGGCGCTCGTAACCGTTCCGCTGAAAGAAATATGCGAGCGGGAAGTGCCGCCTGATGAGGTGTTTGCAATCGGTCCGCCGGTAATGATGAAATTTTGTGCGGAAACAACCCGCCCCTTCGGAATAAAAACCACAGTTTCTCTCAATACGATTATGATAGACGGAACCGGTATGTGCGGCGGCTGTAGGGTAACCGTCGGCGGCGAAACAAAATTCGTCTGCGTGGACGGCCCCGAATTCGACGCGCACGAGGTCGATTTTAACAATATGATGATGAGAATGAAAGCCTTCCGCATCCGCGAAGACCAAGACCGGCATAAGTGCCGCTCAGGAATTTTCAATTAAAAGAATTAAAAAGGAAACCGTTTATGGAAAACAATACCTGCGCAGGCTGCCATCCCCATATTTCTTATGAAGAATTGGCCGCCGAATCGAAAAAACTGTGGAACGAATTAAAAGATAAAGAAATCGCGATGAAGGAGCGGGCGAAAATTCCGCTACAGGAAATGCCGACCCTCGACCCGCATAAACGGGCGTCCCTTATGGACGAGGTTGCCATGGGCTACACCGACGAGCAGGCCCGGATAGAAGCGGAACGCTGCTTAAATTGCAAAAACCGCCCCTGCGTTAAAGGCTGTCCCGTTGGTATTCCCATACCCGAATTCATTGCGGCCATTCAGGAGGGCGATTATAAAAAATCGGTCGATATTATCAAAACGACGAACCTCTTGCCGGCTATTTGCGGACGGGTATGCCCGCAGGAAAAACAATGCCAGTCGTTTTGCACCGTCGGCAAAATGTTTAAGTCGGTTGATAAATCTGTTGCAATCGGGCGGCTGGAACGCTTCGTTGCGGACTGGGAGCGGAACAACAACAAAATTACCATTCCCGAAGCTGCCCCCGATACGGGAAAAAAGGTTGCCGTTATCGGTTCGGGCCCTGCAGGATTAACCGTTGCCGCCGACACACGGCGCGCCGGGCACAGCGTTACCGTTTTTGAAGCCTTTCACAAAACAGGCGGCGTTATGGTCTATGGAATCCCCGAATTCCGCCTGCCCAAAGAAATCGTCGCAAAAGAGGTCGAAAATCTTCAAAAAATGGGCGTCGAATTCAAAACGAACTTTTTGGTCGGCCGCACCGAAACCCTTGATCAGATTTTAAAAGAAGACGGCTACGACGCCGCCTTTATCGGTACGGGGGCGGGCTTACCGAAGTTTATGGGAATTGAGGGGGAAAACCTTATCGGCGTTTTCAGCGCAAACGAGTATCTGACGCGTGCTAATTTGATGAAGGCATACGACGAAAAACACGCCGACACGCCCCTGTATCCTGCCGAAACGGTGGCCGTCATAGGCGGCGGAAACGTTGCGATGGACGCGGCCAGAATGGGCTATCGGCTAGGCTGTAAAAAGGTCTACTGTATTTACCGCAGAACCCGCGCAGAAATGCCCGCCCGTGTAGAAGAGGTCGCTCATGCCGAAGAAGAAGGCGTGGAATTCTGCTTTTTGCAAAACCCCACCCGTATCATCGGCGATGAAGAAGGCCGAGTCTGTGCCGTCGAAGTGCTGGACTACGAATTGGGCGAACCCGATGAGTCGGGTCGAAGAAGTCCCGTGTCAAAACCGGGCACCGAACACCAAATCAAGGTTGACGCCGTCATTGTCGCACTTGGAAACGACTCGAACCCGCTTATGTCTCAGACAAGTCACGGCTTGGAAGTTACCAAAAAAGGAAACATCGTCGTTGACGAAAGCCAAAAAACGTCGATAGAAGGCGTTTGGGCCGGAGGCGACATCGTTTTGGGCGCTGCCACTGTCATCTTGGCCATGGGCGAGGGCCGAAAAGCCGCCGCCGCCATCAACGAATATTTAAAAACGAAGTAAGCAGCCGCACCCCAATGATAGACATATTTTATTAAATATACTATACTCTTTTTAAACTATTTTGGGAGGCTTAATGTATGAAGCTATTTTCTAAATTCAAACCGGCGGCAGCGGCTGCCGTTCTTTGCGGCATATTGTGCGCAGGCGGCTGCGGAGGAAGCGGCAATGCAGTATTAAACAAAGACAAGCCGCTTGTTTTCTACAATCGTCAACCATCCGATCCGACGACCGGCGTAATTGACATGGACACAATGAATTGGAGCGATAAGACCTATTATGTAGGGTTTGATGCAGCCGGCGGCGGAGCCGTTCAGGGCAAACTTATTACCGACTTTCTTGAAAAAGCGGACCCTTCTTCAATCGACAGAAACGGCGACGGAATTATAGGGTACGTACTTTGCATCGGCGACGTCGGTCATAACGACTCAAAAGCTAGAACGGAAGGCATAAGAAAGGCTTTGGGAACATGGGCCGGTTCGACCGATCCCGGAAAGGTTCAGGAAGGCGCTGTAACCATCGGCGAAAAAAGCTTTAAAGTTATAGAACTTGAAGGAAAGGCGATGACCGGAACCGACGGTTCTACATGGAATGCAAATGCCGCTACAGAGGCAATGGGCGGCTGGGCTACAAAATTTGCAGACAATATTGATATGGTCGTTTCCAATAACGACGGTATGGCAATGGGCTGTTTGCAGGCTTCAAACTATCCTACAGGCGTTCCGATCTTCGGTTATGACGCAAATGCGGATGCCATCGAAGCCGTAGGGAAAGGCACTCTTACGGGAACCGTTTCCCAAAACGTAGACGCGCAGGCAACTGCCACTTTACAGGTTTTGCGCAACCTGCTTGACGGTTTGACCGGCGACGATGTGCGCACAAAAGGCATTTCCGAAGAAGACAAATACGGAAACAAAATATCGGCACCCATTCAATATTGGAGCGATGTAAAAGCGGTTATGGCGTCAAACTCTTCCGTAACGGCCGAGAACTGGAAACAGTACATGGGCGGCACAAGGGATGCAGGAATCAAACAAACAAATGCCGATAAGAAAAAGGTTCTTTTAACCGTTTACAATTCAGGCGATAACTTCCTCTCATCGTCATATATCCCTGCATTAAATTATTATGCAGGCCTTTTAAACATCGAACTGACGATTGTACAAGGCGACGGACAAAACGAATCGAGCTGTTTAGACAAATTCACCAATTTGAATAACTTCGATGCCTTTGCCGTTAATATGGTAAAAACCAATTCCGGCGCCAATTATACCGACAAACTCAAATTCTAATTTTGTATTCAGGCAAAGCGTCTTTAAGTGCTTCAAGGCTTTTAAAGACGCTTACCGGCCGCCTTTTTTATCATTTTTATAAACGGACGAAAGCCGGCTTGCCAAAATAAACATCTGTAAGCATAGTTACAGTCGGCCTTAATACCCTCATCTTACGGCACAGAATTTATCTTACACAACAACAGGGCATTAAACTCTCCGCATGAATAATGCGCTTACCGAAAAGCAAAAAAGTAAACGTGAACATTTTAAGGAAGGGAATATGAAAGACGCGGTACTTGAAATAACAAAACTTTCAAAATCTTTTGCAAAAAACAAGGTGCTGGACGGAATAAACCTAACCGTAAAAAAAGGCTCGGTAATGGGCTTGATGGGCGAAAACGGCGCAGGTAAATCGACTATGATGAAATGCCTTTTCGGAATTTACAATAGGGACGAAGGACAAATCCTTCTTGCAGGCAAACCCGTCGAGTTTAAAAACCCAAAAGAAGCGCTTGAAAGCGGCGTTGCAATGGTGCATCAGGAACTGAACCTTTGCCTCGACCGGACGGTTACCGACAACCTCTTTTTAGGGCGGTACCCTACCCGCTTCGGCATTGTAGACGAAGTAAAAATGTTTGAAAAAACCGTATCCCTTTTTTCTTCCTTAAAAATGAACGTAAACCCCAAAACGATTATGCGGACAATGTCCGTCTCGCAAAGACAAATGGTCGAAATTGCAAAGGCTGTTTCTTACGATTCTAAAATTATCGTATTGGACGAGCCGACTTCCTCGCTGACGGAGCGTGAAGTAAAAAAGCTGTTTTCCATAATCAGGGAACTGCAGCAAAAAGGTGTTTCGTTCGTATACATTTCGCATAAAATGGATGAAGTCTTTGAAATATGCGATGAGGTTGCTGTTTTACGTGACGGAAAAATGATTTTGAGCAAGAGCATTGCACAAACGGATATGAACGAAATTATCGCCGCAATGGTCGGCCGTTCCCTCGACAAGCGTTTTCCCGACATCGATAATACCCCCGGCGAAGATTTTTTGCAAATAGAAAAATTAACGACAAAATATCCGCCCGTGCTTGAAAACATCTCCTTTACCGTAAAAAAAGGCGAAATCTTCGGCCTGTATGGTTTAGTCGGTGCAGGCAGGAGCGAACTGCTGGAAGCCCTTTTCGGCATAAGAACCATCACCTCAGGTGAAATTATAATAGGCGGTAAAAAACTGCGCTTTAAAAACAGCAAAGAAGCTATGTCCTACGGATTTGCCCTTTTAACCGAAGAGCGCAAATTAAACGGCATGTTCGGAAAGGACACCATCGAATTTAATACCGTCATTACCAATTTGAATAACTACAAAACCTTCGGCATCTTATCTAAGGCAAAATTAAGAGAAGCGGCGCACCGGCAGATCGTTACGATGAAGACGCGGTGTGTTTCCACCGATCAGCCGATAGCAGCATTAAGCGGCGGTAACCAGCAAAAAGTGATCATCGGCAAATGGCTTGAACGTTCACCTGAATTTTTTTTGATGGACGAACCTACGCGCGGTATAGACGTCGGCGCAAAGTACGAAATTTATCAGCTTATCGTAAAAATGGCTAAGGAAGGAAAAACGATTATCGTCGTTTCAAGCGAGATGCCTGAAATACTGGGCATTACAAACCGCATTGCCGTTATGTCCAACCGCCGCCTTGCAGGAATTGTAAACACAAAAGAAACCGATCAGGAAACGCTCCTGCGCCTTGCTGCAAAATATTTGTAAAAAAACCAGCGGCGCTTAACTTGAATCCGATAATTCCACACTTTTTTACCTCAAGTTTTTAAAGGCGACCGAACAGCTGTCCCGCAACATACCCTTATCCTCAAATTTTTTGCTGTACAGTTCCGTTTCGGCATATCCGCTAGAATTATTATCGGATATATGATAAAATCGGCTTTGTATACTATTTTACGCTTTTTAATTAACTAATATCTGCTAAATTTTACCGGAGCTTTTATGAAAATATATTGTCCGTGCGATGCGGGATTTGAAATAGAACATCAATCGGTCATCGATGTAGATGAACAGCCTTCCTTGCTTGAAAAAATAATGGACGGCAGCTTTTTAACCTTTAAATGCCCCCAATGCGGACAGATGGTAAAGACCGAATTAAAGACCCGCATTGAATGGCCGTCGAAAAAAACGACACTGCTTTTTGTCCCAGAAGCTGAGCGATTTGCCTGCCTTTCATTTTGTGCAGGCCTAAAACAGATCGACTTAGAAACCAAAAAAGAGCTTCAGCCATTCCGCGTAAACCCCGATGAAACGCCAGTTATCGGCTACAGGGAACTTTCGGAGCGCATAAAACTTATTCAAGCCGGACTGGACGTTTGCACAGTTGAAGTTCTAAAGCTTTTTATATTGGAACAGGGAAAGGAAATTGAAGGAAAAAACATAAAATTCTTTTTTCATTCGATAACGGACGGCGGCGGGCTTCAATTTTATATTTACGGATTAAGGACAAAAAAAGATGAAGTAGCGGTTATGAATATTCCGCGCAAACTCTACGATTCTGCCGTTTCGGATATTCAAAACGGCAAAACAGCCGAAGTGCTAAAAGCCGTTTACCTCGGTAATTACATATCGTATCAAAACATCTTTGTAGAAGGACGGGAATAACTTATGATAAAAAAATATATCTCTATCGTTTTCATTCTGTGTATGATGAGTGCAGGCTTTTCGCAGACAAAACCGGACACCGATTTGCCTTGGTCGGAGGTCGCGCCTAAACGGAATAAAAATACAAAAAAGGAAAAAGCCCAAAATAACGGCCGAGAAAATACGGAAAAACAAAAGCCGCCCGCCGCAGGCAAAAAAGAAAATAAGGCTGCACCGGGAAGCAGGAGAAGCGATACCGGCCGAAAGCAATCCGTAAACGGAACCGAAAACAGCAGCGCAGTAAAACAGACGCCCCCAGCCGAAGATAAAAAAACGGAAGCGGCAAATTCCGGCGTGCAAAACATGACAGAAGAAAAAACCGAAACAAACGCGGCAGCACAAAACGCCGGCACTGCAGAAGAACAAGGTGACACAAAGGTTCAAAATGAAAAAAATGCCCCTGAAGCGGCAGGCGAACCCCAAGGCAAAAACACCGAAATAAAAAAAGCGGATACAGCGCCGCAAAACAACAAAGACAAAACCGCCTCTGAAAAAACGCAAGATGAAACAAGCCATCCTCACAATATTTCAAACGGCAAGCAGGACAGCAAAAACGCCGAAACTATGCCGGTTACACCCGATGGCACAAAGCAAAACGGAGAAGGTCAATCGGAAAAACAGCCGCATAAGGATGAGGCTCAAAAACCCGAACCGCCGCATCCTGAGCCCGTCGAAGCCCCCGAAAAGGACAGTTTAAAAACGGCGAAAATCGTACACAGGTTTGAAGGCGGCGTTACCGGAATTGAAACGTCCGGTTCCAAACCGGCCTTTTTTGCAGCGGGAAATGACGGCTTTGTAACGCGGTATTCGTATCCCGATTTTAAGCCGGACACGTGGCAGCTTTCAAGAAATCCAATAAAAAAAATGGCCGTTCATCCGCAAGGCAATCTCGTTGCCGTATACGAAAGCGACGGCTTTAGCATTCATCAAGTTTCGCTTTGGGACTGGAATCTAAAAAAAACGCTCTTTGCTAAACGCCTCTCCGATTCCGTTGTCTCCCTTGCATGGTCGGCAAACGGCACCTATCTTTTTATCGGAAATCGCTCCATAGAAGGAATTATCGTTCTCGATTCAAACGGCACCGTGCATAACATCTACGCTCAGGCACCCGGCATCGTCTTTTTGGCGGCCACGGCCTCAACCGAAAGAAGCATCGTAACCTACGGCGAAAGCGGCAGGCTCGTGTACACCGACATTGCAAGCAAAAAAAAGCTGCGTGAATTCAGAACCGAAAACAAACTCGAAAATCCCAATCTGATTAAAAACTTTAATCGTATAATAGGATACAAAAACCACAAGGTATTTGTTATAAACGCGGTAACGGGACAAACAGTGGATCAATACAATGCAAATTATGCCGTTTTCGCTGCCGAAATAAAGGACGAAAAACCGATTTGGATTGAAAGAACAAAGCGCAAAAACGAATGGTGCATACGGCAGGGCGAAGCTGCCTCCAGCGGTTTTTATATTCCCGGCAGCTCGAAAATTACGGCAGCGCGGCACGTCAAAAACCACATCATCGTAGGAACCGATGACGGCGCACTCTATATGCTGGAAACGGAAGATACACAGGTTACGGTAAAAAGGCCGCTCGAATATCCGTCTTTCGAAATTGAAGACATAGCAACCGACGGCACGGCGCTTTTCGTGTTAAATTCGGGAAAAATATATAAGATAAACAGCCCTGCCGCAAAACCTATTCTTGTAACCGAAGGCTTAAAAACAAACCGCTTTAAATTTTACAAAAACGGATTTTTGTTGTGGTCCGAAACAAACCGGAACGTACCGATCTTTTATTATTCGATAGAAACCGGCCAGGTGAAAACGGCGGCGGTCCCAAAAGAAGCCGTTGTCTCTCTTTCCGTGTATAAAAACTCTGTTTTATACGTCGAATCCGTCAACGGCGTTTCCGTCACGGATTTTAACACAGGAAAACACATTTACTCGTACAATGCGCCAGGCATTCAAAATGCGGTACAGGTTGATGATCAAAATATAATTATTTCCAAAAGTGCAATCGACAAATCCCAAAGTCCCGTTTTTGTCATAAACACGGTTACGCGGGAAACAACTCCCATCATGATTGAAGGCGATTTAATCTTTTCGCTTGAACAAAACGATAAAACCGCTTCCGCCCTTAACTGCTTTTTAGTAAATTCCATCCCGTCAAACAAAACGGAACTTTTGGACATTACCTTAAACCCAAACGCATTAAGAAACAGCACGTTTAAAGCCGTACTGTCCTATAAAGAAGAAGACCTTGATGCATTCTTATGCGCTTCAGGCAGCGATCTTTTAACAAACTTGGGAAAAAATTCGCTTGTGCATTATAACACTTCAACACGCAGCGCCCGCAGACTAAAGCGCCCGTACAGCCTCCCGAAAAAAGCCGTCATTCTTCAAAATTATTTTGTAAGCCTTAATTACGGCGGCGCCGTTTCGTGGTACGAGCGCAGCGGAGACACCTTGCTGAAAACAAAAACCTTAAACGGAGACTTACCTGAATAAGCTATGAAAAAAATCACATTGCTTTTTACCGCTCTTTTTCAGATAGTGCTGACTTCGTGCTTAAAAAACGAAGAACAAAAAATTGCCGTTATCTGGACAAATAGAACCGACTTTGTTTCCTACTGCGAAGTTTTTAATAATTCGCAAAATAAATATAAAATTATCGTAGAATATAAAGAAGACCCTGCCGACGCGATAATAAATGAACCCGTTCAGCCGGATATTGTTGTAGGTTCGTGGCTTAAAGGAAAGGCTGCCAGAGTGCATTTTTCCAAAATAAACAACCTATTCGGAAAAGAAAAGCTCAATAAAGACGATTTTTATCCTGAGCTTTTAAACCTAGGCAATATTTCGGGGAATCAATATCTTCTGCCGGTAAGCTTTAACCTGCCGATGATTATTTTTTCTGCCGCAAACAAACCGCTTATAAAAAACGACTTTACTCTTTCTCCCGACGAAATAAAAGATCTTTCTCTTTCATTCAATAAAATTTCAGGAGGCGTTTATTCCAAGATGGGTTTTTCACCGCGCTGGGCCGACGACTTTTTATATATGACGGCAAAAGGCTTTTATACTTCGTTTGAAGAAACCAATACCTTTTTTTCTTGGGACGATAAATCCTTAAAAACGGCAATAGAATACTTACGGACGTGGAGCTGCGAGGTCAATACTTCGCCTGAAGCCGAAGACGAATTCAAATTCAAATATTTGTATGGCTCGCCTTTTACGATTATACAAGGCGGCCGATGTTTATTCTATTATGCTTCAAGCAAGGAACTGTTTTCCATATCGAAAGACAAACTTGAAAATATAGATTTCAGATGGCTTTCTTATAACGGAAAAACGCCGCTTAAAGACGACATCCTTTATGCGGGAATATGCAGTAAGGCAAAAAACAGAAAAGCTGCCGAAGCTTTTTTTATCTGGTTTTATAAAGAAGAAACGCAAAAAAAACTTTTGGAACGTTCACACACAATGAATTTACTGATAAGCGAATTCGGACTTGCAGGCGGCTTTTCCGCCGTGAGGACGGTAACCGAAAAACTGTTCCCCCGCTACTACCCCCTGTTATTAAGCCATCTGCCGCAGACAAGCGCTATTTACGCGCCGCATATCCTGCCAAGCGATTGGCTTAAAATCAAAACGGATATCGTCATTCCCTATTTAAAAGAAGTCTGTAGTTTAAAATCTGAAATAACGGAAGTTCCCTCCTTGCATAAAAAGGTTACGGAATGGTATAAGAATCAATAAATATGCAACTTATAACGCTTATCGTTGTCTACAATTTAACAGACCTAAAAAATTTGAAAGTGTTTTAAACCGATAGGAGATAAGCATTTATGCAGACAATAGATAATTTAGGGGAATACACATTTCAAGCATTGCTTAAAAATACAATAAAACTGTTCGCAGAAAGGCCTGCCCTTTCTTTTGTCGAAGGAAGCCCGATAAGTTACCGCGATTTTAACGATAAAATCAATTCGCTTAAACAGCTGTTATTTGAACTTGGCGTAAAGCCGGAAGATAAGGTTGCCATTTACAGCCCAAGCTGCCCCAACTGGGCAGTATCGTACTTTGCCGTAGTAACTATGGGCGCTACAGCAGTACCGCTTTTACCCGATTTTAACGAAAACGAGGCGGCTTCCTGTATTGAACATTCGGAGGCGAACATTATCATCGCGGCCGATAAACTCTTTCCTAAAATAGAACAAATATCATCTTTAAGAACCGTCATCAACATATCCGATTTTTCTGTCGAAAAAGGAGCAAAAACCGTTTCGGGAACTGCCCCTGCCTTTAAATGCAGGGAAAACGATACGGCGTCCATTATTTACACTTCCGGAACGACCGGCCGTTCAAAGGGCGTTGTGCTAACCCATAAAAATCTGATTTTTACCGCGATTGCAGGACAAAACTGTCAGCGGATAAATCAATATGGTATTGCCCTTTCTATCCTGCCGATATCGCACGTCTACGAATTTACCATCGGCTTTTTGATGTTTGTGTTAAACGGCGCCTGCATCTACTATCTTGAAAGCCCGCCCGTACCGCGCATCCTTTTACCTGCCTTAAAAAAGATTAGGCCTCATTTCATGCTGACCGTTCCCATCGTCATCGAAAAGATATATAAGCAAAAAATAATGCCGGCTTTAAATTCTTCCGCCTTTATAAAAAAGCTGTATTCGTTTAAGCTCGGCCGCATATTTTTATGTAGAAAGGCGGGGAAAAAACTTAAAAAAACGTTCGGCGGCCGGTTAAAATTTTTCGGAATAGGCGGCTCGAAACTGGATCCTGAAGTCGAGCGATTTATAAAAGACGCCAAATTCCCGTATGCCATAGGATACGGGCTTACGGAAACCTCTCCGCTGGTAGCCTATTCCGGTACAAAAGGTTCGGTGCCGGGACTTATTACGTCCTGTATACCGGGTGTCGAAATAAAACTGGGAGACCTCGACACAAAAACCGGCGTCGGAGAGCTTTTAGTAAAAGGGCCGAATGTAATGAAAGAATATTACAAATCGCCTGAACTGACAACAGCGGCCTTTACCGAAGACGGCTGGTTTAAAACCGGAGACCTTTGCAGTATAGACGGCAAGGGCAGAATTGCATTAAAAGGCCGGCTGAAAAATATGATTTTAGGTGCCACCGGCGAAAACATCTATCCTGAAGATATAGAATTCGTTTTAAACCAGCACCCGTTTGTTTCTGAATCCCTTGTTATCGAAGGCGAAAACACCTCTATTGTCGCCTATGTCCAGCTGAATGAAGAAAAACTTAAATCGGCGGCAGAAGAATGCTGGCTTTCCGGCAGTATCGATATGATAAAACAAAATTTAGGCGGGCTTCAAAATGCAATCGGGAATGCCGTTTCGGATATTTCAAATGCCATACTATATAAACGTGAAGAAGTTTTAGATGAGATAAAATTTTTTGTAAACTCCAAGGTAAACAAGTTTTCAAAAATAGACAAAATTGAAGCCGTAGAATGTTTTGAAAAAACGGCAAGCCAAAAAATAAAGCGGCATTTATACGCACTAGGAAACAAGCGGGCTGCAGCCAGCTTTAACTAAAGCCTCATTACGGCAAGAACTTGCAGGACATCTTAAAAAAATATTTGATTTTTTTAAGATGTCCTTGCGTATTTTTAAAACGGGGAATTCGTTTTTGCACAGCCATTACTTTTCGGAAATAAACAGCCGTTTAAAAAAATGAATAATCGCCTGTAGTATGCGCTTAAACAAACCGGGATTTTTAATCCTATTGAGTTTTTTAAAGGCGTTTAAAAGTTCTTCATCGGAAAACTGTACCCGCTGGATATTCTCTTCTATTTCCAGCTCCAAGGCAGATATTCCATCTTTAATTTCGATAATATTCGCGTCTATACTGCTCCAGCCGAGCCGTTTTGCCGCTTCAAGCCGCCTATATCCTGCCACCAGAATATAGTTTGTATCCACAATTATAGGGTTTAAAAGCCCGAAGCGCTTTATGCTCTCTGCAAGCTCTTCAATTTCAAGAACTTCTTCCCGAGCTCTTTTATGTATTTTAATATCTGCAATGGATATTTTCTGCATAAAACCGCTCCCATCCGTTAAAGCCAAGGATTGTCTTCTGTTTTCTCATCGTTCTTCGGTTTTTGTCCTTCCTCACCTTCACCAAAAAAGGACTCCTCCTTTCGGCTTGAAGGTTCGGGGTCGACAAAAATTGACGGATCGAGGCTTAGCGGATCCTTATCGATGTCGATTTTTTCTTCTCCGGAAGATATTCCCAGATTTTCGATTCTATTTCGGCCAAGCCCTTCAAGAATTTTTCTTGAAGTATGTTCCGTACATACTTCACCCGGCTGCGTACCGTACAGAAAGGCCAGCACAGCCGTACCGTCCGTGCAATTTGCCGAAGGAAGCATTCCCGATTTTCTGCAAACTTCTACATTTATAACGCCCTGCTCCGGCCGGACAAATTCCTTATACGGCTTATCCTGATGTATATCCCGCATAAAGTTCGCCACAACATAACCTGAAAGAAGAGCTCCGGCACTGTCCGTTCCAAGCGACTGCCCGCCCCTGTCAAAACCGTACCACACAATAGCAGAATAATAAGGCGAATATATAACCGCCCACGAGTCCGACCAGTTTTGCGTCGTTCCGGATTTTGCGGCTACGGGCATACGGAAAATATTACCGGTGTTTTTATCCTTGTATTCGAATTTGCTGCCGCCGGCAGTAGCTGACGTCATCGTTCCTATCGTAAGCGTCTTGCGCAGCATTTGCGTCATAACATAGGCATTTTGCGGACTGACAACCTGTATTGCCGAACCCTTTTTCCGCTGTTCGATTCTTAAATCCATTTCAGGATCAAGAACAGTTGTACCGTCCCTGTTTTCTACAGACCGCACCGCGATAGGGTCTACTGCCCTCCCCTGATTTCCAAAAATCGCAAAAGCCCGAAGCAGCTGAATCGGCGTGATAGCGCTTATGCCCAAAGCCAGCGGGTACACCCGCTCGAAGGTTCTGTTTATTTCTTCCTGATCCGTAATGCCTGTCAAAGATGCAATCCGGTTTATAGCCGCATCGAAGCCTATCATTTCCAACGTTTTGATCGCCGGTATATTAAGCGAAAGCGGCAAGGCTTGATACACCAAAACCGTTCCGCGCCATTTTCCGCCGTAGTTATTGGGAATATACTGAACGCCGGCTGCATTTTCAAAAACCTGCGGCGTATCGTCCATGCGGGTCGCAGGCGTTATCTTTTTTGTATCAAGCGCTGCCGAATATATAAGCGGTTTAATAACGCTTCCGACAGGCAGCTTTGACTGCATCGACCGTATCAGCTGATTCGATTCGCTGTATTGACTTCCGCCGATAATAGCCGTTATATACCCTGTTTCGTTTTCGATTGAAACAAAGGCGCCTTCTACCACTTTTTCGGCCAAACTTTCCTGCAATTTTGCCGACGCTTGTTTTGTAAGGGTCTTTAAATTATCGATTCCGCACATAAGGGCAAGCACATCTACCGTCGGGTTTATTTCCTTGCGGTACTGCGAAGAGGTTCTCAGCTTTAGCTGTTTTTCGCTTACGTGAAGCTTATCAATTCCGAAAACCAAAGAAAGAAGCCCCGTAACATTGCTGTATTTTTCAATCTGATCAAAAGACCGCGAGTTTGCCGATGAAACTTTTTTGTTTACTTCTTTTAAATAGGATTGAAATTCTCTTTCGGCAATTTCCTGATGCCTTAAATCGCAAGTTGTGTGCACGGTAAATCCGTCTTTGTAAAGGTTCATCGTACCATACAATAATTTATCGTCAAGCTGTCTTCTTACGTACTCGGAAAACCACCGCGCCTTATCCTCGCGGGTAAACCATGCCGAAAGAGCGATACGTGTATAATCGAAATTGGACCAATATTCTTCAAAAGATTCGTATGCTTCTTCTTTGGTAAGGTAGCCGAGGTCAACCATTCCCTGAAGTACATACTCCTGCCTCTCTTTTGCAATATTGGGGTTGTCGAAGGGATTGTAGCGCGTCGGGTTTGAAAGCTGAATAACTAAAAGAGCAGCTTCCGCAGGGGTTACCTCACTTGCCGAATGCCCAAAATAAAATCTGGCAGCCGCACTGGCTCCGTTTGTACCACCGCCGAAATAAACCTCGTTTAAATAAAGGGTCATTATTTCGTCTTTTGAATAACGCCGCTCCATTTGAATTGCCCACCACAATTCGCGCAATTTGCGTTTTACGCTTCGATCGGTTCTATCGCTGTATAAAAGGCCCGCTATCTGCTGTGTAATGGTACTGCCGCCGCCTAAGGGTTTTCTTAAAAGCTGGCCGCCGATAGCTCTAAAAATGGATTTTATCCTAAAGCCTTTGTGCTTATAAAAAAGCCGATCTTCGCGTGCAAGCAGGGCCTGTATTAAAGTAGGCGAAACATCTTCAAAATTGATAAGTTCCCGTTTTTCGTCTACCGAAAATTCGGTTATTAAATCGCCCCTGATATCCAATATGCGGGAAGGGAGTGCCGGATTAAAATTAACGAATAATTCGGTTTGTTTGATATTTTGAGTAGCTGCCAGCATTTTGCCTAAGGCAAAGGCGCCGCCCGCTAAAATAAGAAAAAGAAAAATAAGGTAGATATAAATTGCTTTATTTAATTTTCCCATAATGTAATATAAAACCACAAATTCGATATTTGTACAAGGGGGAATGCGCACGAATTTGAATGAAACGGCGCACAGTGTACGGTCGCAAAGCGGATGGGTTTAAACCTTCCGGTACAAATAAAAAATGCCTGTTTTTTTAAACAGGCATTTTTTTTCCGAAAACCGGTTTTCAAGCTTCGGTGATTTCCGCTTGCGGTTCTTCGGCAGGCTTTTCTACAGGCACTTCGGCAGACTTCTCTGCAGGCTTTTCAGCGGGAGCTTCCGCCGCTTTTTTATTCTTTATGTTGGCTCTGCAAATCTTGCAAATTTTCAGTTTTTCACCGCTAACTTCATTTTCGTATAAAACTTTTACGCCGGTTTTATTGCATACAGGACAAACGCCCCTGCCCCTATTTTGTTCTGAGCGGATACCCTTCCCTCTATGAGCCTTTGACACGGTTATACCTCCTATTTGAATGCTGATCAACTACCTGATCTCCGCTTTTTTTCACATCCTGTTCGGATTTTGCACCTTTAAAACCGGATTCTTTTTTGGAAGACGGCTTCTTTTCTTCAGATTTTTTATCACCGCCTTTCTTTGCGTCGGCTTTTTTATCTTCGGTTTTTTTATCGCCTGCTTTCTTTTTCGAATCTTTTTCCTTTTTTTCAAAGTCATAATCAACAAGTTCGAGAATTGCAACATCGGCGGCATCTCCCTGACGGAACCCTAGCTTTAAAACCCGCGTATAACCGCCGTTTCGGTCTTTCATTCTGGGGCCGATATCCTGAAAAAGCTTTCGGATAATATCATCATCCCAAATGTACTTTGCTGCATGCCGCCTATTATTGAAGGTATCTACTTTAGAACGAGTTATTAACTTTTCTGCAGTCCTGCGAACTTCCATCGCCTTTTGTTTTGTTGTCGTAATCCGCTCATACTTAAACAGCGACGTAACCATATTTCGGTGTAAAGCGCGCCGATGCGCCGTTGTACGTGAAAGCGGATTAAAGCCGTTTTTATGCTTCATCTATTTCTTCCTTCTGTTTTGATACTTTTATTGTATTTTTTAAATGACTGAAATCAGTCATTCCCAAATGCAAATTGTACTCCGCCAATTTTGCCTGAATTTCCGTTAAGGTCATCTTCCCGACATTGCGCATGCTGCCGATTTCATCCTCGTTCTTTTGAGTAAGTTCGCCTAGAGTTTTAATTCCGGCCATATCAAGGCAGTTTTTTGCCCTAACGGTAAAATCGATGGTGTTTATGGAAGTTGCCAAAAGGTGTTTAAGAGCCGCTTCATCGTCATCATCTTCATCATCACCGATATAATCGCTTTCATTAAAATTGATAAAGATGGAAAAATGCTCTTTAGCAATTTTGGCAGCCTCACCTAAAACGTCTTCGGGGCGCACAGTGCTGTCTGTCCATATTTCAAGAACGAGCTTATCATAATCGCTGCGCTGACCGACGCGGCACGGCTCAATCGAATAGCTTACCTTTAATACGGGACCGTAAATCGCATCGAGCGGAATTGTTCCGACAACATCCAAATACTTTTCGTTTACTTCGGCCGGAACATAGCCTCTTCCGAAATCCACCTGAATATCGAAAGAAACGTTTGCGCCCTTCATCAATTCCATAATATGCTCAGGGCCGCCTAAAATTTCAAGCTGACCTTCTACGGCAAAATCCTTACCGGTTACGGATGCAGGCCCTTTAAACTCAAAGTGAAATTCACCCTGTTCCGCCTCATTTGAAAGCCTTAGCCTAAGCTGTTTGAGCTTGTTCAAAATCTCAAGCGTATCTTCAGAAACATTAGGAATATTTTCGAATTCGCTTGAAATAGTGTGCGGAACCCCTTCGGCATCGTAGGAAGTTATCAAAACAGCCGAAACGGCATATCCTTGAATTGAAGAGAGCAAGACCCTTCTTAAGCAGTTCCCGATTGTTGTTCCAAAACCGGTTTCAAACGGAGATGCCGTAAACTTGCCATAGCTTTGCGTCAATTCTTGCTGGTCAAATTCCAAGCCTTTTGGCTTTTTAAATCCTTTTAAAAGATTTTTACGGGCCATTCACCTCTCCTTTATACGCGGCGCGTCTTTTTAGGACGGCAGCCGTTATGCGGAATGGGAGTTACGTCGCTTATCGAGCGAACCTTTAATCCCATTGTTCCAATTGTTCTAATAGCCGATTCTCTTCCTACGCCGGGGCCTTTTACATATACATGTACCTCATGCAGTCCGTAGGGCTGGCATTTTTGAATCGCCGTCTCCGCTACGGTTTGAGCCGCAAACGGCGTAGACTTTTTTGCACCGGAAAAACCCAACCCGCCTGAAGACGCCCAAGACAGAACATTTCCTTTTAAATCGGTTATTGTGATAATGGTATTATTAAAGGTTGCCTGAATATAAACATTGCCTTCATAAACACTCTTTTTTTCTTTTCGCTTTTTTACAGTAGCCATGCGTCAATTACCTCACTTTCCCGATTATTTTTTCTTTCCGGCAACGGTCTTTTTCTTACCCTTGCGCGTTCTGGCATTGGTTCTAGTCCTTTGTCCGCGGACGGGAAGACCCTTTCGATGCCGCTGACCGCGGTAACAACCGATATCCTGAAGCCGTTTGATATTCAAGGCAACTTCCGTTCTCAAACGGCCTTCTACCTTGTATTCCTTGTCGATAACTTCGCGGATAGCAGCCAGCTCGGCTTCGTCCAAATCATTCATTTTTTTCATCGGATTAACCTTCGTTTTTTCGCAAATTTTATTCGCCGATGACGTAGAAATTCCATAAATGTATGTCAATGAAACATTGACATGCTTGTTAGGGAGGTCAACTCCCGCAATACGAGCCATACTCTAGTTTCCTCCGTTATCCCTGTCGCTGTTTGTGTTTAGGATTAATACAGATAACTCTTACAATCCCATGCCGTTTGATGATTTTGCATTTATCACAAATAGGTTTTACGCTTGTTCTAACCTTCATATCTTACTCCTTAAAAGAGGCATTTTATACCTTTCTTAAAAAAAATTCTATAGATTTCTGGATCGGATCCTGCCCTTTTTAAGAAGCCCGTCATGGTGATGCATTTTAAGCGTTGCTTCCACCTGACTCATCGTATCCAAATCCACTCCCACCAAAATAAGAAGAGATGTCCCGCCCATCAGGGTCGAAATACCATGCGGAAAACCGAATGCCCATTGTATAATATTAGGCAGAACCGCAATAGCCGCAAGGTACAAAGAACCCGGAAAAACGAGCCTGTTCAATATCTTCTGCAAATACTCTTCTGTCTTATCCGTTCTGATTCCCGGAATGGAACCTGCATTTTCCCGTATCTGCTTCGCAATTTCCGTCGGGTTTAAGGTAACCTGCGTGTAAAAGTATGCAAAGAAGATAATCAAAATAATGTACAAAATATTGTACGCAAGACCGTCGGCACGCAAAAATCGTGCAATGCTTGCAATCCACGCCGCCTTGCTTCCCAGCGTTTGCGAAATCATCAGCGGAAAGGTCAAAAACGAGGACGCAAAAATGATGGGAATAACGCCAGAGGGGTTTATCTTAAACGGAATATACGTATTTTGTCCGCCGTACATTTTTCGTCCGATAACCCTTTTTGCATAATGCACCGGTATTTTTCTTTGCCCCTGCTGTTCGTAAATAACCAAGGCGATAATTCCTATAAACATCGCAAAGGCTATAATAACAAACACGAGGTTTAGCGGATCCGAATCGGAAGAAACTCTTTTAATAAGCTCCCAAACAGCCTGCGGCAAACGGGCTACAATACCTGCAAAAATAAGCATCGAAATACCGTTTCCAATGCCTCTTGCAGTAATCTGCTCTCCGAGCCAAATACTTACCATGGTGCCCGTCGTAACGGTTACCATTGCGACAAACAGGTGCAGGCTGTGATTCGGCATTATTATTGCACCGGGAATGCTCCGCGACCATGTTGCTACCGCCGAAGATTGGAAAAGAGCTACGAACACCGTTATAACCCTTGTCCAAACCTGAATGCGTTTTCGGCCGCCGTCTTCTTCCGCAATTTTTTTCAATCGCGGAAAAATAATCATAGCCAGCTGCATCAAAATCTGGGTGGAAATATACGGTATTACGCCGAGCATAAACACCGAAAAGTTTGAAAACGCGCCGCCTACAAAAAAGTCCATGTGGTCTGCAAAGGCATTGCCCTGTCCCTGCTTAAAGAAAAGAGTTAAGGCCTTAGGATCGATGCCGGGGATGGTAAGCACCGAGCCCAAACGGAAAATTGCTAACACTATAATCGTAAAGAAAATACGGTCCCGTAAATCCTTTATTTTAAACATATTTGCAAATACATTATTAGCCATTTTTCCGCCCTTATTCTTCAGACTGAACGATTGTTCCGCCTGCCTTTTCTATCTTTTCTTTGGCCGAAATGGAAATTTTATCGACATCTACCGTTAATTTTTTGGTTATATCGCCGTTACCCAAAATTTTAACGAGCAGTTTGGCCTTTTTTAAAAGCCCTTTTTGCATAAGCGTTTCTTTATTAACCGTTTCCCCGTCGTTAAACCGCGTTTCGAGAATCGAAAGGTTTACGACATAATACTCTTTTTTAAACGGATAGTTGGAAAAACCTCTTTTTGCGACACGCCTGTACAAGGGCATCTGACCGCCTTCAAAACCGGTATAAACCTTGCCGCCGGAACGGGCCTGCTGACCCTTGTGTCCCTTGCCTGCCGTTTTACCATGACCGGAAGACGAACCTCGTCCTACAATCTTTTTTTTATGAGTAGCTCCTTCCGGAACAATTAAATCAAATTCGGACATTAGCTTAACTCCTTAACTTCCACCAAATGCGAAACGGCTTTTACCATTCCCAAAACGGCGGGATTTGCGTCGTGTTCCGCTGTGGAATTGATTTTTTTCAAACCCAACGAGCGTACCGTCGAACGGACATGATAGCGCTGTCCTATCGTGCTTTTTATCAATTTAATGCTGATTTTTTTTGCCATCTGCTACCCCCATACATCCGCAAGGGTCTTACCCCTGTTTTTGGCGGTTGTTTTGCCGTCCATCAAAAGGCCGGCGGCATCAAAGGTCGCTTTCACGACATTGACCGCAGAGCTCGATCCGAGGGATTTTGAAAGCACGTCGGTGGCGCCGGCTGCTTCCATAATAGCACGGACGGTACCGCCTGCAATAATTCCCGTACCAGAACAGGCAGGGAGCAACAACACGGACGAACCCTTAAATTTACCCTGTACCTCGTGCGGAATGGTTCCGTTTTTAAGCGGAAAATTTACCATATTCGCCTTTGCCTTTTCTATACTCTTACGGATAGCGTCGCTTACGTCATTGGCCTTTCCGAAACCGTACCCTACACGTCCTTTTTGATCGCCGACAACCGTTAAAGCGGAAAAAGAAAACCTTCTGCCGCCCTTTACAACCTTTGCAGTCCTGTTCAACTTGACAAGTTTTTCGACATACATTTTATCGTTGTGCTGGTTATCGCGCCTTGATTCTTTTTGGTGACTCATAGCCTCTCCTAAAACTTAATTCCCGTTTTTCTTACACCGTCGGCAACGGATTTTACCACACCGTGATAAAGGTACCCGTTCCGGTCAAAAACAACGGTATCAATATTTTTTTCCTTGAGGCGCTTGCCTATTTCTTCACCGACTTTTGCCCCAGATTCGACATTAACCTTAAGCGATCGAAGTTCTTTTTCCAGAGTTGATACGGATGCCACTGTTCTGCCCTGTTCGTCGTCGATAACCTGAACCGAAATATGTTTATTACTTCGGAATACGCTCATTCTGGGACGTCCTGCAGTACCGAAAATCCTTTTTCTGATATGCATTTTTCGCTTAAATCTTTTTCTATCTTTATCGTTGCGTTTTTTGTCCATACCTAAATTCCTTTTACTTTACACCGGACTTACCGACTTTTCGCCGTATAATTTCGTCTTCGTAACGGATACCCTTGCCCTTATACGGCTCAGGCCCTCTCAGTTTTCTAACCTGCGATGCAAACTGACCGACCGCCTCTTTCGAAGCACCCGAAATAATAATCTTTAACTGATCGACTTTTACGTCTATTCCTTCAGGAATAAGCACACAAAAATCATTCGAGTAGCCTAAGGCCATAACAAGGAGCTTACCTTGAACCTCGGCCCGGTAACCGACCCCGTTTATAACGAGGGTCTTCGTAAAGCCTGAACTGACACCTGTTACCATATTGTTTAAAAGGCTTCTGTAAAGACCGTGATAAGCCCGCGTTTGAAGCTCGTCGTTTTTGCGGGTTACAACGGCCTCCGAACCTTCTACCTTAATATCGACGGCGTCCGTATGATAGACTTGAGAAAGTTTTCCCTTAGGGCCTTCTACGGTAAAAGCGCCGTTTGCAACATTTACTTTTACGCCTGCAGGAATAGCAACAGGCAGTTTTCCGATTCTTGACATATCCGCCTCCTACCAAACCTTGCAAATAAGTTCGCCGCCGACACGGCTTTCTCCAGCCGATTTGCCGGTTATAATACCCTTCGAAGTCGATACGATAAGCGTACCGTATCCGTTATATACCCTCGGCAAATTCTTATACCCTGCATACACGCGGCGGCCCGGAGTAGAAACCTTTTCTATACCGTGAATGACCGGCACGTCCTTTTCGTCGTATTTTAACGAAACGCGGATACTGTCCTTGCCGTCCTGCGCCACCTTCTTACAGTTTTTTATATACCCTTCCGACTTCAGAATGCTGATTATTTCCCATTTCATTTTAGATGCGGGAATATCGACCGATTCGTGACCGGCGGAAGCGGCATTTCTAATTTTCGTGAGCATATCTGCTATAGGATCTGAAACACTCATCTTTTCCTCCTACCAACTTGACTTTGTAACACCGGGGATCTGCCCTTCGCTCGCCAATTTTCTAAAGCAAACACGGCACATCTTGAATTTTCGCAGATACCCCCGCGGGCGTCCGCAAACCTTGCATCTGTTATATTGCCGTGTAGAAAACTTCGCCTTTCTGTTCGCCTGATTAATTTTTGCTTTTGTAGCCATGAAATCCTCTCCTACTTCCTAAAGGGCATACCAAACTTTGCAAGAAGAGATCTTGCTTCCTGATCGGTTGCGGCAGACGTTACTACATTAACGTTCAATCCCGAAATGCGTTCGATTTTATCGAAGTCTATTTCCGGAAAGATAATCTGCTCGGTAATACCCACCGAATAATTTCCGCGTCCGTCAAAACCGTTCGGGTTTACACCGCGGAAATCCTTAACACGCGGCAAAGCAATGTTGATAAAACGGTCCAAAAATTCATACATCTTTGCACCGCGCAGCGTTACCATTGCTCCGACTTCATTTCCCTCACGAAGTTTAAAGTTTGCTATACTCTTTTTTGCCTTTGTTTTCACAGCTTTTTGACCCGTAATTATTTCAAGGTCAGTTACTGCAGCATCAAGTAGTTTCCTGTTCGTGAGAGCCACACCAACGCCCATGCTTACAACGATTTTTTTCAGTTTAGGGATTTGCATAACCGTAGTATATTCAAATTCCTTTTTAAGCTCAGGCATGATTACTTCTGTATAGACTTTCTTAAGCCGAGGTACATAATTACTCATTACAACGCTTCTCCACACTTACGGCAAATTCTTCCCTTTTTGCCGTCCTTTATTTCGTATGCAATACGGGTTTTTCCGCATTTTTTACATAGTATCATAACATTGGAAACAGAGATGGGAGCTTCGACTTCGGCAATTCCGCCTTGGTCTTGCTGACTCCTTTTGCGCATAGCCTTTTTTACCATATTAAGTCCGCGGATTATAACCTTGTTTTCTTCCCGCAGAACTTTTACGACTTCGCCTCTTTTTCCCTTTTCTTTACCGGCAATAACTTCAACGGTATCATTACGGTGAATTTTGACTTTTCCTGTCATAAAGCTCTCCTTAAAGGACTTCGGGGGCAAGAGAAATAATCTTCATGTAATCGTTATCACGAAGTTCTCTGGCAACCGGACCGAAAATACGCTTTCCCTTGGGGTTTTTATTGTCATCGATAATAACGCATGCGTTATCGTCGAAACGGATATACGTCCCGTCAGGGCGGCGGTATTCTTTGGAAACGCGCACTATAACGGCCTTTTCTACGGTTCCTTTTTTAATAACCGACGTCGGCAGTGCTTCTTTTACCGCCACAACGATTATATCTCCTATCCCTGCATATCTGCGTTTTGAACCGCCGATAACCTTAATACATTCGACGAGTTTGGCGCCTGAGTTATCGGCAACGTTTAATCTTGTTTCAACCTGTATCATTTACCCTCTCCCGTTACTTCGCCCGTTCGACGATCTCGGCCAAGCGCCAGGCCTTGTTTTTACTGATAGGTTTGTGTTCCACGATACGTACGGTATCGCCGATGTGCGCCGAATTTTCTTCATCGTGCGCCTTGTATTTTTTACGGCTCGATACGTATTTTTTGTACAGCTTGTGAAGTTTTTTGGTTCGCACCTCAACGACGATGGTTTTATTCATCTTGTCGCTGGTTACGATTCCCACAAACTCGCGCTTGCCTATCTTCTTTTCGTTTTCTTTCGTTTCCACAGAACTGCTCCTACTTTACGTCTTCTCCGGCCAGTTCTTTTTGGCGGATAAACGTATTCAACATCGCAATTTCGCGACGCATAATTCTTTTTTCGACAGGGTTATCGAGATGCCCGACAACACCGCGAAATCTCAACTCCATGTACTTCTGTTTTAACCCGTTGCGTTTTGAAACAAGCTCTGCGTACGCCATTTCTTTGTATTTTGATTTTGCTTTCATTACAACGCTCCTTAGTCGGCCTGAATTTGTTCTGCAAACCGTGTTTTAAAGGGGAGTTTGCTTCCGGCCAAAAGCATGGCGGCTTCCGCTAAATCCCGATCGACGCCGGCTAATTCGAAAATAATCGTTCCAGGTTTTACAACCGCAACCCAATGTTCCACGGAGCCTTTTCCGCCGCCCATTCGTACTTCGACGGGCTTTTTGGTGTAGGGCTTATCGGGGAAAACACGAATCCACAATTTACCGCCGCGCTTGATTTTTCTGTTTAACGCAACACGGGCGGCTTCGATTTGTTTGTTCGTAAGCAAAAACGGTTCAAGAGCAACAAGGGCATAATCGCCGAAATCGATGCTATTGCACCGCGTAGCCTCTCCCTTGATTCTTCCGCGCTGAACCTTTCTATGTTTTACTCGTTTAGGACTTAATGCCATTTACTGCCTCCCTGCCTTGAGCGGGCTTTTCACTGCGCGGCCTTCGCTGTTTTTTAAGCAAGGCTCCGGCGTCGTCTTTTTGATCGCCGTCAAACATCATTCCGCTGTAAAGCCATACCTTTACGCCTATCTTGCCGTAGGTGGTTTCGGCTTCAGCAAACCCATAATCGATATCGGCCCTAAGGGTATGAAGAGGAACGCGTCCTTCTTTCATTTCCTCGGTTCTGGACATTTCGGCACCGCCCAAACGGCCCGAAATTCTAACCTTTATCCCTTGAGCGCCCGATCTCATCGTATTAAAACAGGCCTGTTTTAGCACCTTTCGGAACGAAGCCCTGCCTGCAAGCTGCCGCGCAACGTTTTGGGCAACCAAGGCAGCCTTCAATTCGGCGCGTTTTACTTCCTTAATCTTGATCTGAACCTTTTTGCCGAGTTTTTTCTGTATTTCGGCACCGATTCTTTCGATATTTGCGCCTTTTACGCCGATTATCACGCCGGGACGCGCAGTGTGAATCATAATCGTTATCCTTTGAGGATGACGGATAATTTCGACCTCCGCAATATCGGCATTTTTACATTCGGGCAGGTTTTGAATCATCGCACGGATTTTCAAGTCCTCGTGCAATAAGTCGGCGTACTCTCTGGGGCCTGCATACCAGCGGGAAGACCACGTCTTATTGATCCCAAGTCTTAAACCTATCGGGTGTACTTTCTGTCCCATTATTGTTCTCCTGCTTTTGTATCGACGATAACCGTGATATGGCACATACGCTTTAAAAGCATATCGGCACGGCCTTTTCCGCGGCACCAAATCCGCTTCAGACGGGGCCCCTCGTCAATCATAATATCTTTGACAAAGAGCATATCCTCATCAAGACTTTTATTTTTATAAAGAGCATTAGACGCAGCGGATTTCATAGTCTGAGAAATAAGCGCAGCCCCTTTTTGCGGCATATTTTCCAAAATCGCCATTGCAACCGGATATGCTTTGCGTTTTACCACCTTTGCAACCGGACGCACCTTTGTGGGCGAAGCGATAAGAAATTTGGCCGTTGCTCTGTATCCTTTCTTTTCCGTCATCTTAATTCACCTATTTCCCAACCTTCTTGTCGGAATTTGCGTGCTTGCGGAATGTCCGCGTAGGAGCAAATTCGCCAAGTTTATGTCCAACCAGATTCTCGGTTATGTACACCGGAATCCACGCCTTGCCGTTATAAACCGAAATGGTGTTTCCGACCATCTCCGGCATAATTGTAGAACAGCGGGAATAAGTTTTGATCGGCCGCTTTTTACCCGACTTGTTCATCTCGTTTACGTTTTTAAAAAGGCTTTTTTCAATAAAAGGGCCTTTTTTAACTGATCTTGACACTTACCAACCCCCTATTTCTTCTTCCGTCTTGAAACGATAAAGCGGTCCGACGGATTGCGCTTTTTACGGGTCTTGTAACCCTTACACGGCTGTCCCCAAGGAGTAACGGGATGGCGGCCCTTACCGCGGCCTTCACCGCCGCCGAGCGGGTGATCGATCGGGTTCATCGCCATACCGCGGACGGTCGGCCTAATTCCCAGCCATCTTGAACGCCCCGCCTTACCGAGACTCGTATTCATGTGATCCTCGTTACCGACCTCGCCGATGGTGGCATAGCACTTTTTGTTTACCAAACGGGTTTCTCCCGACGGCAGCTTGATGGTAACATATTCACCCTCTTTAGCTGCAACCAAGGCACCCGCTCCGGCCGAACGCACCATTTGTCCGCCGCGTCCGATTGTCAGTTCTATATTGTGTACGGTAAACCCTACGGGAATTGCTTCCAACGGCAGAGCGTTTGCAACGTCCAGCGCCGCCATCTCTCCGCTCATAATTTTCTGTCCGATTTTTAGGCCCTTGGGAGCGATAATATACCGCTTTTCTCCGTCGGCGTAAAAAATCAACGCAATATTTGCACTGCGGTTCGGATCGTATTCGATCGTCCGCACCGTGCCCGGAATACCATATTTATTTCGTTTAAAATCGATTTGTCGGTATTTCTGTTTATGTCCGCCGCCTTGCCCCCGAACCGAAATGCGTCCTCTTGAATCGCGGCCAGCCCTGTTTTTAGCCCCGCTTGTAAGAGACTTTTCGGGCTTTTGAGCTGTAATCTCATCTTTCCGCAAATCAATACGTCCGCGCAATCCGGGCGTTATCGGCTTATATTCTTTTAGAGCCATTTTGCATCCCCTTTACACAAGCGTTTTTACGCCTATGCACCTTCAAAAATCTTAATTTCTTCGCCCTTGGCAAGTTTTACCGTCGCTTTTTTCCAAGCGGAGGTCTTGCCTGCTTTATAGCGAAGACGCTTCGTTTTTCCCCGAACATTGGTGACCGTACAATCGACAACCTTTACGTTGAACAAACGGCGCACCGCTTCCTTTATCTGAATTTTACCGGCCTTGGGGTTTACTTTAAACACATATTTTCCCTGCTCGCGCAGCTCCGTGCTTTTTTCGGTAAGAATCGGAGAAATAAGAATATCCGTATATTCCATATCTTATCAAGCCTCCTTCGGTGCGTAAAAATCGGAAAGATTTTTTGCAGCCGTTTCGAGCATTATGACTTTTCGGCCGTAGAACAAATCGTGTGCACGAAGTCTGTTATAAGCCAAAAACGAAAGATGCGGAATATTACGCCCCGCCCTTTTCAGCATAGAATCGTCATCTTTTAAGATAACAACCGTCCGCTCGTCCTTTGCAAAATTATTCAAAATTTTGACCAGATCGCGGGTTTTTCCGCTTTCCACCGTAAAATCTTCGATTACAACCAAGCGGTCGTTTTGCGCCTTTAAACTCAAAATCGATTTCATAGCCAGCCGTTTTGCCTTTTTGGGCATAGAATAGCTGAAATCTCTCGGTTTAGGGCCGAAGACGGTTCCTCCGCCGACAAGCAAAGGAGACTTTTTATCGCCGCGCCGTGCCCGGCCGGTACCTTTTTGGCTGTACGGTTTTGCATTGGAACCGTGCACCTCGGCACGCCCCTTTGTACAAGCCGTTCCAAGCCGTTTATTGGCCAATTCATTATTGATGGCATAGTAAATAACATCGTCGTTTACGGGAAGACCGAAAACCTTATCGTCAAGATTGATGGTTCTTATTTCCTTGCCGTCCGTCGAATAGACTTTCTTTTCCATAGTTTCCACCGTCCTTATCGCGCCCGCTTAACCGCCGATTTCAAAAAAACCGTTGCGTCTTTTTTACCGGGAACAGCCCCGCGGACCATTACGACACCCAACTCGGCATCAATCTTTACAATCTGCAAATTTTGGACGGTAACCCTGTCCGAACCCATTCTGCCGGGCATGGTCGTATTTTTAAAAGACCGTCCGGGGGTTGTACACTGACCGGTCGAACCGGCTTCGCGGTGAAACTTCGAACCGTGACTTGCACGTCCGCCGCCGTACCCCCAGCGCTTCATAACACCCTGAAAACCCTTACCCTTCGAAACCGCCGTTACATCGACGTAAGAAACGTTTTCAAACATTTCCAGCCCGAGCTTATCGCCGACGGAAACTTCTTTATCGAAGTCGCGGAATTCTTTTAAAAGACGCAAGGGTTTTACGCCTTCACCGAATTGTCCCGCGTAGGGCTTACTCGTATGCTTTTCTTTCAGCTCGCCCAAACCGAGAACTACGGAAGAATATCCGAATTTTTCCTTATCTTTAAGCGCAACAACGGTGTTAGGCTCGATTTGTATTACCGTAACCGGCATAAGATGCCCCACATCGTTAAAAATTTGCGTCATACCGACTTTTTTTCCAATCAGTCCAATCATTTAAACACTCCTAAGGTACGCACCCCTGATTAAAGGCCGTCTACCCTTTTTCTTATTGCTTAATTTCCACATCAACGCCGGCGGACAATTCCAAAGCCATCAAAGCGTTCATAACCTCTGTCGAAGGCTCGATTATATCGATAAGCCTTTTGTGCGTCCTCATCTCGAACTGCTCACGCGATTTTTTATTTACGTGCGGCGATCTGAGCACCGTAAACTTGTTGATCCGGGTCGGAAGCGGAATAGGACCGCATACCTTTGCCCCGGCCTTTTGAACAGCTTGAACAATAGCCTTAGAGCTTTGATCTACCAGCTCTACATCGAATCCGCGAAGTTTTACGCGAATTTTTTCCTTTGTCATCAATTCCTCCGAATAGATATAAAACGGCGCCGGCTTTAAAAAAATGCAGACGCCGCCTTTACATTCCTTACTCGATAATCTGGGTTACCTGTCCGGAAGCGATAGTTCGTCCGCCTTCGCGGATAGCGAGCTTCAAACCTTGATCCATTGCAATCGGGTGAATAAGTTCGCCGATAATTTTTACGTTATCGCCGGGCTTAACCATATCGGTTCCTTCGGGCAGATGCACCGTTCCGGTAATATCGGTCGTTCTAAAATAGAACTGCGGCCTGTAACCGGAGAAGAACGGGCTGTGACGTCCGCCTTCTTCTTTTGAAAGAACGTAAATCTGGGCTTCGAATTTGGTATGGGGATGAATTGAACCGGGCTTTGCAAGAACCTGTCCGCGTTCAACTTCTTTCTTTTCAATACCGCGCAAGAGAAGACCGACGTTATCTCCCGCCTCACCTTCGTCAAGCAGTTTATTGAACATTTCGATACCGGTAACAACGGTTTTTTTCGTAGGCCTGATACCGACGATTTCGACTTCTTCGTTCATCTTGATAACACCGCGTTCGATTCTTCCCGTAACAACGGTACCGCGTCCTTGAATCGTAAAAATATCTTCGATAGGAAGCAAGAAGGGTTTATCCGCATCGCGGACAGGGTCTTTAAAGTAGCTGTCCATTGTCTGAAGAAGCTCTTCGATACAGGCGGTATCTTCGGCAGAAGCACCGTCCTGCAGCGCCTTAAAGGCAGAGCCTTTGATAATAGGCGTATCTTCGGGGAAACCGTATGACGCCAGCGTTTCGCGGACTTCTTCAACAACCAAGTCTACAAGATCAGGATCGTCAACAAGGTCAACCTTGTTCAAAAAGACGATAATCGCGGGAACGCCTACCTGACGGGCAAGGAGCAAGTGCTCTTTGGTCTGAGGCATAACCGAGTCGGGAGCCGAAACAACGAGAACACCGCCATCCATCTGGGCAGCACCGGTAATCATGTTCTTAACATAGTCGGCGTGTCCGGGACAGTCGATGTGGGCGTAGTGCCTCTTGTCCGACTGGTATTCCAAGTGTCTGGTATTAATTGTAATACCGCGAGCCTTTTCTTCCGGAGCATTATCGATCTCGTCATATTTTAGAAGCTTATCACCATACTTCTTTGCACAATATGTAGTGATCGCCGCCGAAAGAGTAGTTTTACCATGGTCTACGTGACCGATGGTACCAACATTCATGTGAACTTTCGTTCTGTTAAATTTTTCCTTTGCCATGAGATCCTCCTAAAAGACAGTAGGCAAGTCTAATATTTCCCGCATTAAAAATGACGAGATTTCCAAGTTAAAAGCCGCCGTCCGAAAACCGAAAAGCCGGCTTAACGGCAAACCAAAGAAACATATCGTAAAAGTGATTAAAGTCAGATAAGATTGGAAAGACAAGACATTTACGAAAAACATAAACGCCTCTTGTTTTGCCGCCCATAGGGTTTCGAACGGCATACGGATCCACCTTATCACCACCACATTTTCGATGGCCGGTTTGGTATCCTGCAGAATTTTTCCTCCGGGCATTGTTTAAGCCCTGCGGCGCCAGGCCTGCCTTTAAAAAAAGGTTTTACGGCGGCGCAAAATTCCTAAAGAACACCGAGCAAACGGTTGTTTACTCTAAATACGGAGCCCTTTATAACATAAATAAAAAAAAATGTCAACCAGAAAAAGGCCTTTATTTATCACTTTTTTTACTTGTTTGAAAAATTTAAGCGCCAGTAAGCCCTTCGGCGGCCTTTTCGCATGCCCCGTATAGTGCAGGCGTTCCGCAGGGGTTTTCGGTTTTTTCCAATATAACCACAGCCGCCGCCGTTTTTTTTTCGTGCGTCAAAGAAACGTGAATATGGGAGACCCCGCGCCGCCTTACGGCCTCCAACGCCGAACCGAAAAGCCTGATTTCAGGCTTTTCGCACGGACAGTTTAAAACGGCAATATCGTTTAGCCGCATTCCTTTTAAGCCTGTTCCAAGCGCCTTTCCCAAGGCCTCTTTACAGGCCCACCTTGCCGCAAGCGAAAGATGTGCAGAGACTTTTTTTTTAAACGATTCTTCCAATTCAAGTGAATGAAAGGCCTTTTTCAAAAAGCACTCCTTATCCAACAGCCGTTTTATGCGGCCGGTTTCCACTATATCGATGCCTAAGCCTAAAATCATCGATTACCGCTTGCCTTTCTTTCTGTTCCGCAGTTTAACCTCTATTTGCACATTTTTAGGCTCAGCCTCAACAAGGCTCGCCTTTCCTAAAACGGCCGGCCGAACAGGCAGACTGTATATGCCGGGCTGTGAAATATCGGCACAGGAAACGGTCAGCACGTTAGCAGGCGGCGTCCATGAAGCCAAAAGACTCTTAGCCCCCCTTACGGTTATGCGTCCTGCAGGAATTGCGGAAACAATCTCAAGACTGTCATCAAGATTTTCAAAATAAAGACTGATACCGTCATAGGTTCTAGCATTTAAAACCTCTCTTATTTTAACCGAATACGCTATCTTGCCCGTTCCCGCGATGGAAATAAGCGAATTCGTCCTTAAAATATCGATATATCCGGAAAAACCGGTTTTGCGGCTTTCCATTAAAACATTATTAGTAAAAACATCGCTCATACTGGAAATGACGGAAGAAGGTCCGCTTATTTCAACCGTCGCCGGATCCACTGACGTTTCATAAATCTCGTACCCTTCAGATGGAATGCCCCTTAACGAAAGCTTTACATCGACTTTTTTCGAAAGTTTTTTTTCAAGCTTTATATCCAATTCGGAAGGAAGGACGCTTATTTCAAGCGGAGAAACATTTAAAGCCATTCCTCTTTTTCTTGTCTGCACCGGAACCTGATAATTTCCTTCGGAATCAAATACCGAAAAATCCAAATAGGCGGCTATATCATCTTCTCTTATGGAAGCAATTCCCGCCGCTTCACCCCAAAGCGAAATTTTAACCGTTTTAGGCAGCGTTACACCGGAAACCAACTCGCTCGCATTTTCTATTGTAAGGGGGACAGAAAGATATTTTCTTTCAAGCAGACTACCCTTATAAAACTGCGCCAAAACAAGGGCGAAGGCGAGGCTTAAAACCTTTGCAGGCCAATTTTCCACCAGCACGTCCACCGCTTTTTTAAACTTCATTTTTTAACGCCTCCACCAATTCAACATGTTCTTCAACCGAAACACCGCTTCTCATATCCAAAAGTTTTTCCAGCTGATGGACAATTTCTGCCGAAGTCAAATCGTAATAAAGGTTTGAATCATAGACCAAACTTAATGCCCCTGTCTCTTCCGAAACAACCAAAACCACAGCATCGGTCTCTTCCGAAACGCCTATCGCTGCCCTGTGCCGCGTTCCAAAGCTTTTACGAATATCGTTTTGCTCCGAAAGAGGCAAAAAACAGCCGGCCGCAGCTATTTTTCCATCTTGCACTATAACCGCCCCGTCATGCAAGGGTGTATTATACCCGAATATAGTAACAAGCAAGCTGGAAGAAAGCTCTGCGTTAAGCCGCGTCCCCGTTTCCGCTATATCTTTTAAATTATTTTTTCGCGTAAACACCACCAGCATCCCCCGTCTTTTATCGGAAAGCATTTCGGCGGCAAGCAAAACGGAATCTATGTGCGAGTGGCTTGAGCGTTTCCCAGTCCGCAGCCAGCTGCTCTGCCCTATTTTTAAAAATATCTTGCGCAATTCAGGCTGAAAAATAATGGCCGTACCGATAACAATTCCCGGCGCCAAAATATTTAAAAGCCAAAGCAGGGTGTTTAATTTTAGAATAAAGGCGATTGCATAAATAACCAATGTAAAAAGAGTGCCTTTTACCAGCTGCAATGCCTGCGTTTTTAACAGGATTTGATAGGCTTTATATAGCAAAAAGGCAAGTAAAAAAACATCCAAGGCAGGCTGCAAATAAAACTGATAAAAAGAAATTAAATTTTTAAATATTTCCATAAGCGATAAATAAACCTCCCCGTATAAAACCGCAATGGCCTTACGCTTCAAAACCGCCTGAAGAAGATCGCCTTTCATTTTGAGCCGTATTAACACCGCTCAAAAGGGTTTTCGCAGACTGTGCTATATGCTCAGGCGACATTCCCGCAGCTTCAAAAATTTCCTGCCGTGAGCCTTGCGGAAAAAACATATCGGAAAAGGCAAGAATTTCGGTATTCTTGTGTTTTAAAAGCCCGCTTAAATAAGCCGAAACGCCGCCCGTTTCCGCCCCATCTTCCACAAAAACAATATCAGAATATTTTTCGGCAACCTCTAAAAAATAAAACTCGTCTATTGGTTTTGCAAACCGCATATTGTAAATATCGGTAAAAATACCCTTATATGCCAGCAAGTTTGCCGCTTCCCGCGCTTCCCTGTATATCCCGCCTATACAAACAATAAGCACCCGGCTTTTTTTTGAATTTTTTATCAAAACACCTCTGCCGGTTAGTATTTCGCTTGCAAATTCAAGCTCTTCTTTCGGGCATTCGCATTTGGGGTAACGGATAACCGCAGGTTGATCCTGCCGCAGCGCCCACTCGAGCATTAAATCCATTTCTTTTTCGGAAGCGGGGCACAAAATGGAAATATTCGGTACCGGCCGCAAAAGCGAAATATCGAAAAGCCCCTGATGAGTTTCCCCGTCACCCGGTACGGCACCTGCCCTGTCTACCGCAAAAACGACGGGTAAATTCTGCAAAGCCGTATCGTGAATAATTTGATCGACTGCCCGCTGTAAAAAGGTGCTGTAAATTGCAACAATAGGGCGCATTCCCGCAGCAGCAAGCCCTGCGGCAAAGGTTACTGCATGCTCTTCTGCAATGCCCGTATCGAAAAACCGGTTTTTAAACTGCCTGTGAAAAGGAGCGAGCCCCGTTCCTTCTTCCATTGCCGCAGTTATCGCAACAATTTTATCGTTTTTTTCTGCCTGCTTTAAAAGCGCTGCACCGAAGGCCTGTGTAAACGTAACGGAACCGCTCCTGTCAATCTTTCCGTCTTCTATATTAAAAGGGCCTACACCGTGAAAAGCCGAAGGATTACCCTCTGCCAAGGAATAGCCTCGCCCCTTTACCGTCTCTACTAAAACAACGGCCGGCCCTTTCAGCTTTTTTACATTCCTCAAAACCTTTTCAAGTTCTGCTATATTATGGCCGTTTAAGGGACCGACATACTCAAAACCTAAATCGACAAAAATATTGCTTTTGTAAAAAAGCCCCTTCATTCCCCGTTTAAGCCGCTGTATAATACGGTTAATTTTAGGGCCGGCTACTGGAATAGCGCCTACGGCCGTATCAAAAAGATACTTAAACCGCTGGTACCCCGCATGCACGGTAAGGCGGCTTAAATATTCCGAAAGCGCGCCCGTACTTTTTCCAATCGACATCTTATTATCATTTAAAATGACTATCAAATCTTTTTTTAATTCGCCTGCATTGCAAAGCCCCTCAAAGGCCATGCCGCCCGTCAAAGCCCCGTCGCCGATAATCGCGATAACTTTTCCGTCATCACCGGATAGCCGCTTTCCTTCAAGAATACCGAGCGCTGCAGAAATAGACGTAGAAGCATGCCCCGTATTAAAAACATCGTGAGGGCTCTCTTCTTTTTTCGGAAAACCGGAAAGCCCGTCCTTTTTACGAAGCGTTGCAAAACGGCCGCGTCTTCCTGTAATTAATTTATGTGTATAAGATTGATGCCCTACATCCCAGATAACCGCATCGTGCGGGCTTGAAAAAACCCTGTGGAGGGCAAGGGTAAGTTCGATTACCCCGAGGTTGCTGGCAAGGTGCCCGCCGTTATTTCCGACAACGTGCAAGATCTCCGAGCGTATTTCGGAAGCGAGCATTTTTACTTCCGTATTGGAGAGAGCTTTTAAATCTTCCGGACAGTTTATTCTGCTTAATAAAGTATGCGCCACCGTCTTTCCCTAAAGGAACGGACAAATAAAGCAGAAGCGCGTTTAATCGGCCATTCCTTAAAATACAAAAAAAGGGACTTTAAAAAAACAAGCCCCTTCCTTATTAACCGAAAGTCATAAATTGTAACAAACAAGTTATTTTTTGTTCTTATGTCGATTCTTTCTGAGCTTTTTCTTTCGTTTATGCGTGGACATTTTCTTTCTTTTTCTTTTTTTACCACAAGGCATTTCGGCACTCCTTAGCTATTGATATATTGGTGCATAATAGTATAAACACGGAACTTTTGTCAAGTATTCGGAAGATTGAAAACCGGCCGGAAACAAAAAAAACGCACCAAGTATGACCCGATGCGTTCTTTGAGCTATTCAGGATTCGAACCTGAGACCCACGCCTTAAAAGGGCGTTGCTCTACCTACTGAGCTAATAGCCCGCATTCAGGAAAACACCTATTAAAACAGGATTCGCATTTAATCGGCGGTTCCTTAGACAAAGACGAGGGGGAGTTTATCACTATTTAAAATAAATGTCAATAGCAAAACCCAAAGAAATCAGGGAAATCAAATTATTACACTATGCAGTACAACAGGTTTTTACAAGCGGAAACGTAACCGTAACAAAGATGAAACGCCGGCAACTTCTTCCAGTCGAAATACACAAAATTCTTTCACAAGATCCTGAAAAGTAAACTTGAGGGATAGAGAGAATACGATTGGCACTTGAGCAGCGAGGCATAAAAGTTTCTCGCTCTACTGTAATTAGAGCAATGCGGAAGGGAAATCTGCTGCATAAGAGCATAAGAAGCCCTGATGGACTTATACATCAGCCGATAGAAAGGCGCAAAGACTTAAACTTTAAACTCATAGGTCATCTCTAAAATCCGACAAGGTCGCATTTGCATACTTCGTTCGCACTTCGATGTAACAGGTGCCGGCTTTTAAGGCCGGCAGATTTGTTTTATACCCTTACGTCCAGCGGTAAAAGTTCGTCTTCATCCAAAGGCTGCCTGCCGTATTTTACACCAATACCGGCCGCGCCGTTTTCGGCCAAGCACACCGAAAGAAGCTCCTGCAACGCCGCTTTTTCCTTTTCCGAAAAAGCGCTTCCTTCCTGCATAAATGTGCACACCTTATCTTTTATAGAAAAAAGCCATGCTTCGTTTTGAACTTTACAACGTAAAACAATGTTCCGGCAGGTTTTTAAATTTAGATCAAGCAAAAGCGAAAGCGAGCCGGTTATTTTCTTTTCTAGATTAGAAGCGGCCGTCTTTTCGTACGTTTTATTTCCAACAACCGAAAAGTCCTTTTTAAACGGAATGACAATCCAGTGCATACCGTTTGAGCGTGTATGGTTTAGCATTTCAAAAAGCGCTAAATCTTCCGCATCAAAGCTATCCAACCGCTCACTGTCTTTTTGCGCACTCCTGCCGCCTGCCCTATCAGCGTCAGCATAAGCGAAAGCCCCGCCGTCCGGCTTATCCTTTTTCTGCCGGCTGCCTGCCTCATCTTCATCGCCGAAAATCAAGGCATATACCCTGTTAAAAACCGCCTCATCCGGTTCAAAGCCCTTACTTTCAAGAAGCCCGCCTGCAAAAGCCGCCTTCGCTTTATCCTTTTTTATGTCTTTTAAAAAGGCAAGCAGCTTGTTGATGTGCCCCTCTTCAAGGCGGCTTGCAGAAGAGGTTAAAAACGAAAGCACGGCGGAAGTCAGCTCATTTTTCGGTAGGCCGAGCTTTGAAAAAACGGTTTCGCTGCGGCGGGTTTCGCCTAAATTTTCGCTTTCGGGAACAAGAAGCACTCGGCCGCCTTCAATTACAACCCTCATTTTTAAGGCATCTCCTTCTTTCAGGTTTCCGGAAATACGGCCTTCAAAAATACTTCCATTAAAAAAAATACGGGCAAAGCCGCCTGCCTTTACGCTTAAAATCTTAGCCGAAACAATATCGCCGTTTTTTAAGCTGTAAAAGCCCGATTCCGCCCGTCTTGAAACAAAAAAGAATTGCGTTTCTCTTGTGTACACCGCTTATTGATTTACTTTTTTTGAAATAAGAGTTTTGATTTTAGCCGCCTTACCGATTTTTCCGCGGATATAGTAGAGCTTTGCCCTACGGACCTTTCCGGGTCTTACCACTTCGACCTTTGCAATTCTAGGCGAATGCAGTGGGAAAACCCTTTCAACACCGACGCCGTAGGAATTTTTACGTACGGTGAAGGTTCTTCCGATACCGGAATTTTTAAAGCAAATTACCAAACCTTCGTAAACCTGAATTCGTTCGGTTTTTCCTTCTACAATTTTAAAATGAACCTTTACAGTATCGCCGACCCTAAACTGCGGCGGGTTCTCGGCTTTTTGTTGGGCCTCAATCTTCATTATAAGATCACTCATTTTGCAACTCCTTAAATAATTTTTCCGTATCCTTTGTCCAATATTCCGAATTCTTTGCCCTTTCTATTAAATCGGGTCTGTTTTTAAGCGTTTTTTCAAGACGCTTTTTAAGCCGCCATTTTTTTATATTAAGGTGATGGCCGGACAAAAGAACATCTGGGACTTCCCGTCCCTTAAAACTTCTTGGTCTTGTATACTGCGGATACTCAAGTAAATTATCCGAAAAGCTTTCTTCCGCAAGCGACTCGCCTGAAATAACCCCTTCGATAAGGCGGTATACCGCATCGATTATAACCAGAGCGGCAACTTCCCCCGAAGACATTACATAATCTCCGACGGAAATTTCATCGTCGACATATTCGTCAATAATACGCTGGTCGATTCCCTCGTACCTTCCGCAGATAAAAATAAGCTCTTTTTCTGCAGAAAGTTCTTCTGCATACCTTTGGTTAAAAAGCGTACCTGACGGACTTACATATATAACCCGCTTTTGCTGCGCCTCAAGTGAATCCAAGGCCAGACCCAACGGTTCGGGCAAAAGCAGCATTCCGGCGCCGCCGCCGTAGGTTAGATCGTCGCACGTCTTATGCTTGTCAAAAGCAAAGTCCCGAATATTTACAAGATTATAGCCGATAAGTTCACGCTCCACTGCCTTTGCCATAATTGAGCTTTCAAAAAAGGCTTTCGGGATTTCGGGGAACAAGGTCAGCACATTGAATCTCATTCGAGAATCCAGAGGTGCATAAGCTCTGCAGTTCCGGCCTTTGTGTCTATATTCCCGATAAATTCTTTATTGAATGGAACATAAACGGTCTTCGCCGCGGCAGCCTCGGAGGTTTTTTTGGAGACTTCCAAAAGATAACCGCCCCCGCCTTCTACTACACTTGTAATTTTTCCAACAAGAGTTCCTTCGTATACAAGATTACAATTACAAAGATCCCGGACATATACTTCCCCCTCGTTTAAAGGAGAAGCCATATCCCGCGGAATAAACAACTCGGATCCCGTCAACAATTTGGCGGCTTCAGGACTGTCTATTCCTTTAAATTTTAAAAGGGCGTCGGCGCGGCGGAGCTTTACCTGTTCAACCGTAAATCTGCCTTCTTCCGGCCCTTTTTCCTTCGATTTTCCTTTAGGAATACTCAAAAAAACTTCGGTAAATTTTAAAAAATGTGCGTATTCCCCCGAAAAACTTTCAACTTTTACAAATCCGTTCACGCCGAAAGCGCCTCGGATTTGCCCCGTTGCAAGCAAATCCATTCCTAGTCCAGAATTTCAAGCGAATACCGCTTTCCTGACTTTCCGGCGCTTGCATTAAGAAGGGTTCGAATCGACTTTGCAATTCTGCCCTGCTTGCCTATCACCTTTCCAATGTCTTCGGAAGCCACTTTAAGCTCCAAAACAATGCCCTTTTCGTTTTCGACCTCTTTTACCTCGACGGCCGAAGCATTGTCAACAAGGGATTTGGCGATATACTCAATTAAATCCTTTTGCATTTTATGTTCCTCTTCACTTTATAAAGTGAATTCTTTTTTGTTAAGAAGACGCCTTACAGTGTCGGTAGGCTGCGCACCCCTGTCAAGCCAGCTTCTTACCTTGTCGGCATTAAAGGAAATCTGTTTTTCCGCCGCTTCGATCGGATGATAAATTCCAACCTCGTCTATAGTTTTGCCGTTTCTAGGCTCGCGTGCATCTTGAACGACAATACGGTAATAAGGGCGTTTTTTTGTTCCGATTCTCTTTAATCTGATCTTTACCACTATTAACCTCCCGGGATTATCCCACAGTCTTATTCTCCGCATATTTACCATACCGGCGAATAGATACAATGAAGAAGGATAATACATTATCATTTGAAATTAGTCAATATAAAAATGATAATATCGTGCAATTTTACGGTGAAGAAAAGACAATTCGAGGCCATAACACTGCATAGTACGCATAGAATAAGAGCTGTGTAAAAAATTCGTATTTACGCTTTATAAAGGCGGGTAATACTGTTTCCGCCGTGCAAAATCGTACTCTTATTTCCGCTATTATGGACTATAAGGTGAAAAATACGTATATTAAGGATATGAAAAAAGCGCAATTTGACGTACTGGGGATGTCATGTTCCGCCTGTTCTGCCCACGTGCAAAAGGCTGTTGAAGGAAGAGACGGAATAAACAGCGCTCAGGTAAATTTGCTTACAAACAGTATGACGGTTCAGTACGATGAAATTTCTGTTTCACCCGGGGAGATTATAGGCTTTGTTCAAAAAGCCGGCTATGACGCGGTGTTAAAACCGTCTGCCGAAAAAAATGCTGTAAAATCCGCAAAAAAAGAGCAAAAAACTTCAAAGACGGAAGATGCTGCTTTACACGAAAAAAAAGAAGTAAAAAAGCGTCTTGTAATATCGCTGAGTTTTATGCTGCCTCTTTTTTATCTTTCGATGGGGAATATGGCAGGGCTTGCAATTCCGAATTTTCTGCACGGCAGCGAAAATGCAGTACTTTTTGCTTTTACGCAGTTTTTGTTAGCGCTTCCGGTCTTAATTGTAAATAAGAAATTTTTTATAAACGGCTTTAGGGCCTTTTTGCACGGCGCCCCGAATATGGATTCCCTTGTAGCAGTCGGCTCAGGAGCTTCCGTTTTGTACGGCATTTACGCGGTTTATCGGGCAGCCTACGGTCTCGGGCATGGCGATATGGACACGGTGCGGCATTTTGCAATGGATTTATATTTTGAATCTGCAGCGATGATTTTAACCCTTGTTACTCTCGGCAAGTTTTTGGAAGCCGGAGCTAAAAGGAAAACATCGCAAGCCATTACAAAGCTGGTAAACTTACGCCCGAAAACCGCCGCGGTAATAAGGAACGGCAAAGAGGCCGAAATCCCCGTCGAGGAAATAGTAAAGGGCGATATTATTTTAATAAGGCCCGGATCTTCAATTCCCGTCGACGGCATCGTAACGGAAGGCGTCTCTTCGGTAGATGAATCGGCCGTAACGGGCGAAAGTCTTCCCGTCGAAAAGGCTCCCGGCGATACGGTTATAAGCGCTTCCGTAAACCTTTCAGGCTCGTTTCAATTTAGGGCAGAAAAAGTAGGCGAAGACACTACCATTTCTCAAATCATCGCCTTAGTGGAAGAAGCTTCGGCATCAAAGGCTCCCGTTGCAAAGCTTGCCGATAAAATAAGCAATTATTTTGTACCCGCAGTGATAGTCATTGCACTTGTAAGCCTTGCTCTTTGGCTTATAAGCGGAAAAGGCTTTGAATTCGCCCTTTCTCGGGCTATCGCCGTGCTCGTTATTTCGTGCCCCTGCGCTCTCGGGCTTGCAACACCGACGGCCGTTATGGCAGGAACGGGAAGGGGTGCAAAGCTCGGCATTTTAATACGCTCTGCAGAAGCCCTCGAAACCGCTCATAAAACCGATACCGTTATTTTAGACAAGACGGGCACCATCACCGAAGGGCACCCTGAAGTAGTTTCCGTTTTTAATTGCTCTTCTTTTTCCGAAAAAGAGCTTTTAACCCTTGCATACAGCCTTGAAATTCTTTCTGAGCATCCGCTTGCAAATGCCGTCATAAAAGAAGCTGAAAAAAGCGGATGTACACCGCTTAAAACAACTGGCTTTAAGGCGGAACACGGACTCGGCATTTCAGGTATTATCGAAGAAGATGGGAATGCTCTTAACCGCAACAGAATTTTTGCAGGCAACGAAAAGTTTCTTACAAAAAACGGCATAGAAACCGAATCCATAAAAGAACGCATCATCTTTTATGCACAAGGCGGCGCTACTCCCCTTTTAATTGCAAGAGAAGACGACGCATCGGGGAAAAAAGAACCGGTAGGCATTATAGCTGCCGCGGATAGGATAAAAGAAGGCAGTGTTGAAGCTATACAGGAATTTAAAGCTATGGGAATCCGCACTATAATGCTCACCGGCGATAACGAGAAAACCGCCCGCGCTATACAAGCACAAACCGGTGCCGATGCCTTTTTTGCAGAACTTTTACCGCAGGATAAAAAGGCCGAAATAGAAAAACTGAAAACCGAAGGAAAAAAAACGGCAATGATAGGGGATGGTATAAACGATGCTCCCGCCCTTATGTCGGCAGACGTCGGAATTGCGATCGGGGCAGGAACGGACATTGCAATCGAAAGCGCCGATATAATCTTGATGCACGGCAGCTTACGCCATGCCTCAGATGCCATTCAGCTAAGCCGCGCCGTTATGAAAAACGTCAAGGAAAACCTATTCTGGGCTCTTTTTTACAATGCCCTGTGCATACCCGTCGCGGCCGGCGCCCTGTATCCGCTTTTCGGGCTTACCTTAAACCCGATGATTGCCGCCGCTGCAATGAGTCTTAGCTCCGTATCCGTCGTAAGTAATGCCTTGCGGCTAAACGGCTTTAAACCGAAAAGAAAACACAACAAGACAATCCCTGCCGGAAATGATACCGGCGCAAAAAATCTGCCCCTTAACAAAAAGGGCGGCGATAGAGAGGTGAGAAATATGAAAACAACATTGAAAGTTGAAGGAATGGCCTGCGGCCATTGCACAAAACATGTCGAAGAAGCGCTTGCAAAGATTTCAGGCGTAACGGCAAAAGCCGACTTGGATAAAAAGAACGTAGAAATCGAACACCCCGAAACTGTTGCGGTTTCTGCTTTAAAAAAGGCAATAGAAGAAGCGGGTTATAAACCGGAATAAGCGGCTGCTTTTGTGCTTTGGTACAAAACGTATAAATTCAAATTTCCGCCTGCACGGAAAAACGCCGCAAATTATACAAAATCCCTTTCACAAAAATCATGCTGCAGCCTTTCCCATGCGGACGGTAAATGTTTTATTTGCCGCAATAAGCCGTCATATCTGTTGCAGAATATCTAAGCGTTTCTCTTGTAATAAATTCTTTTTTTATGTATAATTAACTACCTAAGTACCGGAGAGCGGCGCCAGATGTATTTTGTATGCCATTCTTTCTTGCAGGAAATTGCAATCGGAACAGGCCGAATGCGGACAGAAAACCTTCCGCGCGGATGCCGTCCCATTATTAAAGGAGACTCATTTGATTCTTGAGGTTCATAACATTTCCAAAACATACGGCTCTGATAAGGCGGCGTTAAAAAATATTTCCTTTAGTTTGAATGAAGGAGAAACCGTTGCCGTAATAGGGGCTTCAGGCGCCGGAAAGTCTACCATGCTTCGCTGCATTAACCGCCTCATAGAATTCGATTCCGGTAAAATTATCTTTGACGGAAAAGATATAAAACGGGCGGGAAAAAAAGAGCTTAAACACATACGTTCCAAAATAGGAATGGTTTTTCAACATTATAATTTGGTCGAGCGGCTCAATGCACTGGAAAATGTACTGCACGGCTGCCTCGGGTCAATTCCCGTATACCGCGGCGCGTTCGGATTTTATACAACGGAAGAAAAGAAAAATGCGTATTCTCTTTTACAAAAAGTCGGCTTGGAAGACTTCGTCTATAAATATTGCAGCGAATTAAGCGGCGGGCAAAAACAGCGGGTCGGAATTGCGCGGGCATTAATGCAAGAGCCAAAACTTTTATTGTGCGACGAGCCGGTATCTTCACTTGACCCAAAATCTTCTGAAACGGTTTTAGATTATATCAAATTTTTTTCTTCAACAAAAAAAATAGCCTGTATCATAAATCTGCACCAAATAGATTTTGCAAAAAAATATGCCGACAGAATAATCGCCTTACGTGCAGGAGAAATTGTCTATGACGGAAAGCCTTCCGAATTAAGCGAAGAGATTCTCCGCTCCGAAATTTTTAAAAATCGGGAATAAACAATTATGAAATTCGATTTAAATATTGATAATAAAAAGACGGCGCGGAATAAAAGAGCTTCAAAAGTAAGCCGCTTCAAAAACGAACAGGATTTATTTAAAAGAAAAAGAATAAAAGCCGTTTGCATTATTTTATCGTTTATTTTGATTTATTACCTTGCATCGATAATAGCGGAATTTAAAAATTTTTCCGCAGTATTCAAACTGCCTTTAGGTATCATCTGGCTTGTAAAAAATTTTATTCCCAATGCCGGATGCATAAAATATTTTTCACTGATTTTAAAAACACTCGCAGACACCTTTCTTATTGCAGCCGCTTCAACTACGTGCGCAGCCGTCATCGCTTTTTGTTTTGCGGTATTAGGCTCTAACAGTTGCGGGTTAAACGGCGGTATCCGCTTTATCATCAGTTTGATTGCTTCTTGTACAAGAAACGTACCGCTTATAGCGTGGGCAATACTCCTTTTGTTTTCGTTTAAACAAAATAATTTTACCGGCTTTTTGGCTTTGTTTATCATAACCTTTGGACATCTGCTTAGGGCTTTTAAAGAAATGATAGACGAGACTGCAGCCGATTCTTTTAAAGCGCTGCGAGCTGCAGGAGCGCCTTACCTTTCGGCAGTATTTCAAAGTATAATCCCCAATACTGCGCCGGGCTTTCTTTCGTGGCTTTTGTATGCACTGGAAAGCAATGTCCGCGATTCAGCGCTGATAGGTATTTTAACCGGAACAGGAGCGGGTTTTTTATTTAATCTTTATTTTAAAAGCTTTCGATATAACGAAGCGGGTACGGTTGTCTTGGTATTGGTCATTACGGTTTTGGTTATAGATATTATTTCAAATAAGATAAGGCAGTCATTAATATGAAAAAATCAGATAGAATTAAATTGCGCACATTTTCAAAACAAAAATTCATAATTAAAATCGTTTTACTCTTTCTTGCCGTTGTAACCGTTTTTACAATGTTCACATTTAAATTCCCAAAATCGGGAATTAAAACCGCATTCTTAGATTTGTTTAAGTATGCCGATAAAATGTTTTTTTCTCCCGGCCTATCCGGTATGTATTCATTTTTTGAATTACTGTCCGCTCTTTTAGTAAGCCTTGCGCTTGCAGTACTTACCACCTTGATCGGTATTATTTTTGCATTCGTTTTAAGTCTTGCCGCCGCAAAGAATTTATCCAACACAATTCTTTCAAATATTGTAAGAAATATTTTATCGTTTATACGCGCCGTTCCTACAATTATTTGGGTCTTGGTTTTTTCTCGCATCGCAAATATAGGAGCGGAAGCGGCAATACTCGGTATGAGCTTTCATAGCACTGCTTATTTGGTAAAGGGGTTTTCCGAAACATTTGAACAAATAGACAAAAAAACAATAGAGGCATTAAAAGCCTGCGGCGCCGGTTATTTTGAAGTCATATTGCAAGCCGTACTGCCTGCATCCATAAATCAATTAATTTCGTGGAGCTTCTTTAGGTTTGAAATCAATTTCGGAAATGCAATCGCTGTAGGGGCTGCAGCCGGTGCAGGCGGAATCGGATATCAGCTTTTTATGTCCGGCAATTTAAATTTTAATATAAAAGAAGTCGGTCTTATAAGCTATATGATTTTTGCAGTCTCGATTATTTTGGAAATTATTTCTTCACAAATAAGAAATAAAATGCGGCTGGAAAACCACTGAGCTAATCGTAACGAGCGGATAACCGGCAAGAGCTCCTACACTAAATCCCATGTAGTAGTAAGATTTTTTACCCACTTTTCTTTTTTCAACTGAGTCCATGCGATAACAGCCTTCATTATGCTTGTAAGTTTAGCCGCCCCGTACATAACAGGCGATGACCATAGCGTAAATTTATAAAGAAAAAACATTGCCGGTATAAAAAGGAAGGTATTGACCGTCGTATCAACCCATGCACTCAAAATCGCATAACCGCCGGCTCTGGCTACGGCATACTGCGCATTTTGAAAACACCAAATCGGCATATAGCACGAAATAAAAATAATAAGCATCTTGGCAACACGATGCGATTCGGGGCTCAGTTTTCCGAAAACAATCGGTATCAAAAGAATTGAAGAGGTTTCCAAAAGGCCGGCGATAAGACCTGCAACGAGGACTCCATGCTGAAGCCACTTCGCCTGCACACGGGCTTCTTCCAAATCGTTTTTGCCCAAGGTTCCGCCCACAATAACACCTATGGAAGTCTGTATTGCAGGAAACACCAAAAAGAAAAGATTGGCAATTGTCCAGCCGGCCGACATTCCGGAAACAACCTCCGCTCCCCCGCGGCTGTTATATACCGCAGTGGCAATAATCTCACTTAAAACCCACGACATATCCGCAATAAAAATAAGCGCAGATTTTTTAAAAATATCGTTGAACAATTTTATATTTATATTAAATATATTTTTTAATTTTACATAAAATAGCGGGTTAATTTTTTTTACGAAAATTAAAAGAATAGCAAGTTCCGTTATGCGTGCGATAATAGTTGCGTATGCAGCGCCGGCAACTTCAAGCCGAGGAGCGCCGAAGCGTCCGTAAATCAATATATAATTTCCTATAGTGTTTACAAGGGTGGAAACGGAAGCTATATACATAGGAATCTTTACCTTTCCGATTTCTCTAAATGAAGAAGAAATCCCTGCAGAAAAGGCCATCGGTATAAACGTAAAAATAATTATTGCCGTATATATTTTTCCCTGTTCTACAATTTTTTGTCTTGCTGAATTTCCTTTTACAAGAATACTTAAAAAAGCTTCCGGTATTGTGATGCAGATTATCAATAAAACTGCGGCAAATACAAAACATGAAATTTGTTTAAAGCGGTAAGCCTGCTGCATTCCTTTTTGATCTTTTGTCCCGTTATATTGAGACATAAATATTCCGCCCGCACTGCACAATATATTGAGCCCTGTTATATACAAAAAAATAATTTGATTGGCCACGTTTACACCGCTCATCTTTAAGTCGCCCAAATCCGCAACCATAAAATTATCAATAAGAGAAACAAGGGCTTGTATAAAAAGCTGTATCATTATCGGAACGGCTAAATTTACCGCCCGTTTATAAAAATGAAAGGGGCCGAAAAATTGAGTAAATTTATAAGTCATAAAATTTCCATAAAACGTAAAGTTAGAACCGGTCTTATAAGAAGCCGAAATACATTTGCAGGTTCTCTTAAGCACACTTAATCAGGCTTGTTTTAACGAGGCTTATTATGTATACATTTTTTTGTTGTGTAAATACGCTTAAGTTCATAGCCGAAAAATACGCCGCCGCAATAATAGTGGGTCAAGCAATCCCTGTCAGGTACATTTACTAAAAGCGGCTTAAATCGAAATTCGTTAATCTGTATTCTATACAAAAAATCCTGCTTTAAAAAAAACAGGATTTTTATTCAGGGCTGCTTTTAAACTTACCGGTTATGTAATCGAAGCGTCGTAGATATCCTTTATTGCTTCAGCCAAAACCTTATTGAATTCATCATCGGTTTGCTTTGCCTGTAAATTCTCTGCAAGTGCTCTGGAAAAACTTGCAATCATCCCGTTGTTTTTAGCCAAAAGCTCGTTTGCCTTTTTACACGAATAGCCTCCGGAAAGAGCGACCACTCTCAAGACCTGCGGATGCCGGGTAAATTCCTTATAAAAATTAACCTCGGTGGGAATAGTCAGTTTAAACATAACAATAATATCTTTCGGTAATTTATCAAGGTGTTCCTGCAATTCTTTTTTTAATATCTTTTCACATTCAGCCTTATCGGGACAATTAATATCGACTTCGGGTTCTATTATAGGAACAAGCCCCGCCTTTGCGATGGCAAGTCCCAATTCAAACTGCTGATCGACAACAGCCTTAATCCCTTTCGGATTTGCTTCTTTGATTACCGAGCGCATTTTTGTTCCGAAAATATGCTTACCTACCGCATGCTTTAAATCTTTTTCCAAAGAAGGTATCGGTTTCATAAGCTGAACCCCATCTTTTAAATCGGCAAGCCCCTTATCGATTTTTAAAAAAGGAAGTATCTTCTTTTTCTCCCACAGAAAATCCGCCGTCGGAAGACCTTCAACCTCGCTTTCCATCGTTTGTTCAAATAAAATTGCGCCCAAAATGTTATCGGAATTAAAAGCTTTTCCAGTCATAATTCTTGTACGCATTGCATGAACCAAATCGAACATTTCTTTTTCGTTTGAATATTCACTCTCGGCAACTCCATAGGCGGCAAGAGCCTTAGGCGTACTGCCACCGCTTTGATCCAATGCTGCAATAAACCCTTTTCCATTTTTCATTCTTTCCATTTTTATTTTATCCATAAATTAAACTCCTTACCGAATTTCAGATGCACTAATTAAAATTCGCAATAATCAGATTATAGCATATCTTAAGCTCAAGGGGCAAGTACTTAAAAAAAGCCCTGTTGTTTTCTCAAAACCGAACTGAAAAAAACTATTTTGCCGCAATATAATTCGGTTTTATAATTTATACAAATATTGAAATGAATGCGTATCTTAAATTTTTAACTCTATTGAACGGATAAAAAATATCTGATATAATGCAGGTATGGCGGTAGTTACCCTTTTATTCCAAATGGTTGGAAGTCTCGCTCTTATTTTATATGGTATGAAGATGATGAGCGACGGCATTCAAAAAAGCACGGGCGAGAGCCTTCACCGTACGCTTAATTTTATGACGGGAAACAGGTTTTTGGCCGTATTGACCGGAATTGTCGTTACGGGTATTGTGCAGTCTTCGGGGGCGACGACGGTTATGACCGTTTCGTTTGTCAATGCGGGAATGCTGAGCCTTCAGCAGGCGATCGGTATTATCTTCGGGGCGAATATAGGAACTACTGTTACTGCATGGATTGTTTCTTTGGCCGGTTTTAAATTTTCCATTGCGCGCATTGCGATCCCTGCCTTCGGTATAGGATATTTTTTAAGATTTTTTCAGCGTTTAAAAAAAGACAATTTAGGCGAGGCCGTTATGGGGTTCGGCCTGCTGTTTACCGGTTTGGACTTTTTGTCTCTAGCGGTACCGCATATTTCGGGAGAACAAATTGCGGTTCTTTCGATTTTGAAGCAGACGGGATTTGCCGGTATTATTGTCGGTGCAGTGCTCGGTTTGATTTTGACCGTTATCCTGCATTCTTCAAGCGCGACTACGGCCGTCCTTTTAACCATAGCTAATGCAAATGTGATAGGCTGGGAGTTTGCTGCCGCCGCGGTGTTGGGCAGCAATGTCGGTTCTACGATCGATGCGGTTTTAGCTTCTATTGGAACAAAGCTGAATGCACGGCGGGCTGCTGCGGTGCACGTTTTATTTAATGTTGCAGGCAGCGCTTTTGCATTGGTTTTCTTTCATCCGTTTTTAACCCTCGTTGATATGATGTTTCCCGCAGGCCCTTCCATTTCGAATATTACCACCCGTATCGCCGTTTTTCATACACTCTTTAACGTTATTAATACGATGATCGCCCTGCCTTTCGTAAACCAGATTGCGCGTTTTGTATGCAGGCTGATCAAGCCGAAAGAAGACGAGGGGCCTTCGAGATACGTATTGTTGTTTCAGGTGCCGGGTATGAAAGAAAATACCGAGTCTTATGTTTTCCGTGCCGAAATCGAAATTGTAAAAATGTCGAATATTGTGCGTGAAATGTTTACGCTTCTTCGATCTCTTTTAGTCAAGGATAAAAAAAATCCGCGTGAAAATATTATACGGCAGCTTACGGAAAAAGAAGATTATACCGATCAGATGCAGGAAGAATTGTCGGCGTATCTGATAAAAACATCGCAGCTTTCGCTTTCGGAAAAACAGGCAAAAAATGTCCGGCTAATGCTGGGGATTGTAGACGATATAGAAAATATGACCGATCAGATTTTTGAACTCGGGCTTTTTATAAATAAAAGTATTGAACGGCAGATGCCCATAAATCAGGAAGATATGGATAAATTGTTTCCGTATATGGGACTTGTAAATCAGTTTATTCATTTTGTGCACGAGCATTTGAACAAGCCGCTTGCAGTCGAGCAGCTTGCCATCGCTCATGAAATGGAAGACTCGATCGATTCCATGCGGCAGAATTTAAAAAGGCTTGCCCGAAAGCGTTTGGAAAAAGGCGCCAATGTAAAGGCCGAGCTTTTATACATCGATATGGTGCGCAATTTGGAAAAAATAGGCGATTATGCGTTCAGTATTTCCCGAGCTCTGGCGGAAACGGAATAAAAAACCGTTCCATTTGCGGCTTGTGTACGATTAAAATCAATATACCACGATTTAAAAAGCGTCCGGGGTATTAAACCCTCCCGTATGAATAAAACCTTGCGGCGCTTTAGCCGCGAAGAATAAGTGAAGGCCTTTCCTTATAAAACAATTCTGTCGTTTCCGCTACGTTTCAGTTTTCCTTCTTTTTCCAGCAAGTTCAATAAGGGCAAAATATATTTGCGGGAAAGGCCGGTTGCGTCGCGCGCGTCCGCAATCGTAAGGGTATCGCCCGTTTTGAATTTATCGGTTATTTTTTTTACGGCAGCATCATAATGCGTTTTGTGATAATGCAGGAAGTTTTCGAGGCAGACGAGTTTTCCCAGTTTAATTAAATCGCGCGCTTCTTTCCGCGCCTGCGGGATATTTATCTTGTCTATTTCGATGCCGTCAAAGCCGGCTTTTAAGGCTGCGTCCAAAACCGCTTTTGCATTTTTCGAAATATCTGCGTCCGTCCGCCCCTTTTTTTTGTAATTGTGATTTTCGTTTTCCAGTTTGTTTTCGGCACATAATTTTTTAAAAATGACGGTTTTTATTTTTTGCGGAACGGGAATATCCGCTTCCTCAACGGTAAAGCCTGCCTGACTGGTTTCTGCGAGCTGTAAAATTTTATCTTCCCATACCGCAAGTTTTTCTTTTAAAAAAAAGAAATCCGCATATTCGGTTACGGCGTTTTTGTCGGTGCTGAGGTCTTCGGTTTTCGTCTGTGCTTTTTCCGTAAATCCGTCAATATTGAATTTATAGCTTTGGGCTGACGGCAGTTCCCGGCCGCGGTATATTTCGAAGGCTTCTTTAAAAACGGCACGCTTATAGGTGTCAAAGGCGGCAAGGACCCTGCACGAAGCTAAGATTCCGCTTCCGCCGTGCCGTATCAAAACGGCGTTTTGGTTCCATGCGCATGCGATATGTTTTTCCGAAGACAGCCGGCCTAGGGTTTTATCGAACCGGTTTAAGTGGAGGGAGCCTATTGCATGCGCCGAACCTAAGGCGATTTCCATTTCCGAATGGTTTTTTAACGCGCCGCCGTTTGCAGGGAAAATTTCGTCGATCCGTATCAATAATTCTTTTCCCGTTAAAATCGACGTATCGTCCTTTTCTGCAAGGAGCATTCCCCGTTCGATATTTGTTTTTTCACCCGTTTTCAAATTTAAGGCGGTACGCGAACCTGGCTCTATTTTTTCAACGGCAGTATGATGGTTCTGAATCGATTTTATTCTGCATTCTTCTTTTGCAGGATATAAGAAAACAGAGCCGCCTGTTTGCAGCGCCTTTCCGCGCAGGGTACCCGTAACGGTAACGCCGATTCCTTTCAGCGTAAAAACCCTGTCCACATACAAAAAACTTTTATCGATGAATTCTTTTTTTTTCGGGTCAAATAGTTTTGTGATTTCCGATTTCAATTTTTCTATTCCGTCGCCTGTCTGTGCGGATACCGCAACGGCAGACAGTTTGCGTCCTATGATTTTTTCGCAATTTGTATTTGCGTCTTCGATTATAAGGTCGAGCATATCCGGTTCGGCGAGATCCGATTTTGTGATCACGAGTAAGACTGAATTTACTTTCATAGCCTTTAATACGCGTAAGTGATCGGCTGACATCTGCATCCAGCCGTCGTCCGCCGCGACAATTAAAAGGGCAGCATCGAGCCCCCACGTTCCTGCAACCATATTGCGTATAAACCGTTCGTGCCCGGGAACATCGACGATGCCTATCGTACCGTGCACGGGATCGGGCAGGGAAGCAAAGCCGAGTTCGATGGTCATACCCCGTCTTTTTTCTTCAGGCAGACGGCTTGTTTCGATACCCGTCAGTTTTTTTACCAAGGCGGTTTTTCCGTGATCTACGTGTCCTGCTGTTCCCAAAATATACGGCATTTTTTCTCCTTATTTGTTAAACATCTTTGTGCTGTTATCCGGTGTTTATACGGGCTTTGTTTATAGGGAGTCTCCAAAAACATCAGCTTTTAGAGGGCTTCCTTAAATTTAATTTGTTATGTTTTTCATAAGTCATTGATATATAAGGACTTATGAAAAGCTGGTTATCAGCTTTGCTGATAAGACATCTTTATTCCGAAGAATGCGAAGTAAATCCAACAAGGTTTTTTACAGATGCCCTATATGCATTCGTTTAAACTTTCTGCAACGTATTCGTCGTCTTTTTCGTTTATGCCGATAGGATGAATGTAAAACGAATCGTTTTCGATAAAGCCGATTATCGGCACCGGTCTATTCCGTAATTCCGTTTTGATTTTTTCGGCTGTTTTTTTCGATTTTATTTTTACGGCCCACGAAGCAAAGCCTGCGTCGGGTGTGCTGCCGCCGCCGAGCGAAAACGGTTTTTCTGTAACCTCGGCTTTTTCCGGCCCGAGCCGTTCCGCTATTTTTTCGGCACGCTGTTTTATTTTTTTTGTGTCGGCGTTCACAGCCTTTTGTGCGGCGGATTCGCCTTGATTCAAATAGTAAACGAGTGTTTCCTGCATTAAACTTGCAACAGCCCTGCCGACACGGTATGTCCGCATTAATTGGTTTGAAGAGATTGTCTGTACATAGTCCGCCTTTCCGACGATCCAGCCTGCCTGCGGCCCGCCTAAAATTTTATCGCCGGAAAAGCAGACAAGATCGGCACCTTCTTTTAATAGTGATGAAACGGACGGTTCTTCGGGGATATTTAAAAACAGGTTTCCCGAACCCTGATCGACGGCCAAAATGATATGTTCCGGCAGGATCGATTTGATTTCTTTTATCGAAGGCTGTTCCGTAAAGCCGCGTATTTTGTAATTTGAAGTGTGTACCCATAATACCATCGCGGTGTTTTCGTTTACCGCTTTTTTTATGTCGTGTACGGTTGTAATGTTCGTAGTTCCCACTTCGACCAAGCGGCATCCGGCCATCTCCAGAATTTCGGGGATTCTAAAACCGCCGCCGATTTGGACCTGCTGCCCCCTTGCAACGATAACCTCTTTTCCCGCGGCCAGTGCTTTTAGCATCAAAAAAACGGCGGCCGCATTGTTGTTTAAAATGACCGCAGCTTCGCCGCCCGTGAGGCTGCACATACAGCCGTTTAAAAATTCAAAGCGTTTTCCCCTGTTGCCGCTTTGTAAATCCAGCTCTATGGAAGAATACGATTCCGCCGTTTCTTTTGCCTTATCCCAGATACAGCCGGGCAGCGGCGAGCGTCCCAAATTGGTGTGCAAAATTATTCCCGTCGCATTTATTACGGGCATAATTTTTTTGCGGAGAATGGGAATGCATAATTTGCAAACGGCGGCAGCACATTCTGCAGCGGTAGGAATTTTTTCTCCGTTTCGGGCCTTTGCTCTTACCGTCTTTATATAATCGGAGGTGATTTTTACGGCGGCCGGTTTTCCTATTTTTGCAATAGTGTCCTGCAGCGCCTTTTCGTTTACTATTTTTTCGACTTGCGGAATCTCCGAAAGCGGATTTTGTGTTTTCTTCTTTGCCTGAGCCATAGGGGTAGTATAAGGCTAATCATTTATGTTGTCAACGGGAAGAATAAAAGCGGTTACAAAAAATAGAAAAAAACTGTATCGGAAAATTATGGATAATTGAGGACATTATTTTAACAAACAATCGGCTTAAGTATAAGTTCTCGCCGTCCGGCAATTTTTTATTAGCGTAAACTTCTAAAAACTGCAAGCCTATCGGCTTGTTCTGTAAGAAAATTCATCAACTTGTCCGCTTTGCGGACTGCGAATCAGTTTTTTAGAGGTTTACCTTAAATTTAACTTGCGACGTTTTTCTTTACGATATTTGCAGTTCAGTTAATCGATATACAAAAAAATGCTTTGATTAACCGATGCAAAACTTAATCTTGTAAAAATGCATATAATATTCCCGTTTTGTGAAAACAAAACGGGAAGTGTTTTTGAGCAGCACTACTTTGGGAGCCTAAATTAAACCTTCTACATGCTGGTTTACTTCGATTTTTTCGGTTTTGGAGCCCTGTTCTTCGGAAGCGGGTTTTACTGTTATAACAATATCATCATCGCAAACATCGATAAAGGCTGTGCTCCCTTCCGAAAATTCACCGCTTATTATCTTTAACGATAAGGAGTCTTCTATCTTAGACTGCAAAAGACGGCGCATAGGCCGCGCACCGTAAGACGGATCATATCCGTTTTTGACAAAATAGTTTTCGGCTTCTTCTGAAAGCTCCATAAACAGCTGCTTCTTTAAAATCCGCTCCTTAAATTTTCCCAGCTCTAATTTCAGTATTTCTTTAATGTCTGCTTCTTCCAAAGGCTTAAACACCAAAACCTCGTCTATTCTATTTATAAACTCAGGCGATAAAAACCTTTTTATTTCATTTTCGGCATTTGCTTTAATTTCCGAATACGGAAGAACGCCGGTGCCGGTCGGATTAAAGCCGAGCTGCTGTTCTTTTATGATAAGTTTAGAACCGGCATTGCTCGTCATTATGATAACGGTATTTTTAAAATTAACCGAATGCCCTTGGCTGTCCCGCAGTTCGCCTTCTTCTAAAACCTGCAGAAGAAGGTTAAAAACATCAGGGTGTGCTTTTTCTATTTCGTCCAAAAGCAAAACCGAATAAGGATTGCGCCTTATTTTTTCGGTCAAAAAACCGCCGTTTTCAAAACCGATGTATCCGGGCGGGGCACCGACCAGCCGCGCAGCATTATGTTTTTCCATATAATCGCTCATATCAACACGGATTAAAGCGTCTTTGGAGCCAAACAAAAATTCGGCAAGGGTTTTTGCCAAAAGCGTTTTTCCGACGCCCGTAGGACCTAAAAATAAAAACGAGCCGATGGGCCTGTCAGGAGAGGCTATTCCCGCACGGGACCTCCTTATGGAATTGGATAAAACAGAAACAGCATCCTCTTGCCCTATAACCGATTTTTTTAGAGTTTCTTCTATGTTTAATATGCGCTTAACTTCATCCTGATTTAATTTGCTTACCGGAACGTCCGTCATAACAGAAATAATTTCTGCAATGTCGTTTTCTTCAACATAAGATACTGGAAATTCCGAAGGATTTTCCCAGCGTTTTTTCACTATTAAAAGTTCGTTTTTTAAGGATAAAACCTCATCGCGTACCAAGGCAGCCCTTTCATAATTTTGAAGATTAACAAGTTCCTGTTTTTCGGCGGTAAGGCTTTTTATTTTTATTTCTATTTCGGTAAGCTCTGCGGGGCGTTTATCCGTACTTATTTTTTTCATCGCACCGGCTTCATCGAGGACGTCTATGGCCTTATCGGGAAAAAAACGATCGGGGATATAGCGTTTTGCATATTCGATTGTTTTTTTGATAACCTCATCTTCGTATATTACATGATGATGTTCTTCGTATTTGGATTTAATGCCGTTTAGAATCTGAAAGGTTTCTTCTTCGGATGGTTCTTTAACCAGGATAGTTTGAAAACGCCGGTCTAAAGCCGCGTCGCTTTGCAGGTATTTTCTGTATTCGTCTATAGTGGTAGCGCCGATACATTGTATTTCGCTTCGGGCGAGGGCGGGCTTTAAAATATTCGCTGCGTCCATAGCACCTTGGGAGCCGCCCGTTCCAATCAGGGTATGAATTTCGTCTATAAAAAGAATAATGTTTTTATCTTCTTTTATTTCGCTTATAATTTGTTTGATACGCTCTTCAAACTGCCCGCGGTATTTTGTACCGGCAATCACTGCAGCTAAATCTAGCGAAACGATTTTTTTATTTAAGAGGTTTCGCGGTACGTTCTCGTTTATAATTGTAAAGGCAAGACCTTCTACAATAGAGGTTTTACCGATGCCCGGCTCGCCTATCAGTATGGGGTTGTTTTTGGTGCGCCTTGAAAGAATCTGAATAATTCTTTTAATTTCTTTTTCCCTGCCGATTATAGGATCGATAAGTCCGCCGCGCACAATTTCGGTCAGATTTCTGCCGAATTCGGTAAGAGCGGTCGGTTTTTGTCTATCTTGCGAACTATGGGTGCTGTTTATCCAGTCATTTTGTATATATAGCCTTGTTACCGCTCTGCGTAAGTCTTCAAGCACGATGTTATGGCGCATAAGAAAGTTTGCAAGAAGCGAATTTTCTTCGCGGGAAAGCGCAATTACCAAGTGCTCGGTACCGATAACGCTGTGCCGCATCGAACGCGATTCGATGGCAGCAAGGTCGACGACATTTTTTATTCTTCGGGAAGGAGGAACTTCGCCTTTTATTTTTTCGCCTTCCCTTATATGAAGGTTTTGCTCAATAAAAACCTGCAAATTAAATACGTCAATATTTAATTTTTCTAAAATATGATAACCCTTGCCGACCTTGTTGCGTATAAGCGCTACAAGAATGTGCTCCGGCTGAAAAAGGTCCGCATTTATATTCCGCGCTTCCTGCTGTCCGAAAACGGTAAGCAATTTATGCGCATTTTGCGAAAGTCCTTGAAACATCGTTCCTCCCTGTTACCGGTATTTTTGAAAAAAGGCCGGCGCTACTAAAAAAGCATTTAACCGGCATCCTTAAACGGCGGAAAGCCGAACGGAACGAATTAAGCAAACACCGGTAAAAGCGCAGTACGCCTTTTCGGTATTTCCCTAACCTGCCCCCAAGCATCTTTTAAACCGATAATTATTAAAAGACGCCTACCTATATAATTCGGACATTTGAGCACACTTCTTGAATTAAAAAAGCCCTGCACTCTTCGATAGAAGATTCATCTATCCGTCTGCTGTTTTTTAAGATTTTATCATTATTCAGCAATAAAAATGCAACATGCCCCATCTGGCTTTTAAAGAGCATAGAGTTGCATTCTTCATTTTTTATGCCCTTTATATACCCTAAATTCAATCCCATTTTAATTTTAAAAATTATGTCGGCAGCCTCCCGAAAGTTCATCAGCTTAGCGCTTTGCGATATTGCGGCTGCCCTGCTTATCATATCTCTTATTTTTAAATCCTCTGCCTCGGCAAACCGGATTCTAGCCGATCTTTCCAAATCGATTATTTCTTTTATAGCCGTATCAAAATTTTTGCGCTGCGATTCCTCGTTTCCCCCGGCTGAGCTTTCTGTCGAAATGGAAAAAATTGCCCCCAGAGATTCCCTGGAATTAGGCGTATAATAGCCTAATATATTAAGCCCAAAGCTTTTGGCATGTTCGGCAATGGAGCTAAGCATATTTAAATGCAGTATGCCGGGCAAAGAACACAAAACGGTAAATCTAAGCCCTGAACCCATCATCATTATATCCGAAGTTAAAAAACCTATATCTTCGGATGCGGAGAAAAAAATGCTTTCTTTCATTTTTTTATCAAGTCCGCCTACAAAAAACTGAACTTCTTCCGTTGAAAACCCAGGACTAAAGTATGAAGCGTTGATATGGTCTTCCATATTAAGGCCGATATAAAATGCACCGTTATCGTGTATAACAATGCCTTTGGCCGGCGTTTCCGGCATATCAGAAAATAAAACGCCGCGTTCCTCAAGCAATTTTACGCCTAAAGGATCGATGGAATCAAAATACATTTTCTTAAAATAAGAAGCTTCTTCAAGCGTATCGAAAAAATCGTATACAAGCGAAATTGTTTCAAAAGAATCTTGCCTGTTCATGGCGGCGGGATACAAAAAACCTGAAATATTCCGCGCAAGATCCGCCCGTGTGTAAAGCACTACATCGCTTTCATAGCCCGGCCCGTCGTACCAGCCGTTAAGCTTTAAGGTCATCTTTTTTCTCCAGCGCTTTTAACTCATCGCGCAGTAAGGCGGCCTGTTCATATTCTTCCGCATTTAAGGCATTTTGCAGTTTCTGCTTTAGCTCGTTTACCGTTAAACGCTCCGTAAACTCCTTAGCCGCGCAACTTTGCAACTGCCCCGTATACCGCAAATCGGTTTTAACCTTTTTTAAAATCGAAAAAATTTCTTGTTGAAAGTATAAAAAACAATTGGGACAGCCTATCTTCCGCTTGGCCTTTATATCGGAGAGCTTTATCCCGCAATACGGGCAGCATACCGACGGCTGTTCTGCTTTCTGTTTTTCCGTACCGTATTTATTAAAAAGATTGGTAACGGATATATCGATATTCTCGGAAAACATTTCAAAGCCCATTTTTCTTGCACAATCGCGGCACAGAAAAAGGTGCTTTACTCTTTTGTCCACAACCTGTTCTACAGAGATATCTGCCTGATTTTTTTTACAAACATCGCAAATCATATTTTTCTCATAATATCGAGAGGCTTTTCTTTTCCGGCTCTGACGGCTGGAATGATACAAACGATAACGGCTAATACTAACATAGAAACCGTTATTGTGTAAAGCTCTTTAAAATTAAGGGTAACGGGAATATGGTCTAAATAGTATTCGGGATTTAAAAGGCTGATTTCCATAAAGGCGGCATCTTTATAAAAGGCAAGATAGAAAAAACGCTGAAGATAATTGAGCATATTTTCTATAGCGGAAAACAGTTCGTTTATATGGAGCGCCGTCAATATGCCTAAGGGCATCCCGATAATAATCCCGCCCAGCGCAGTTAAAAAACCGGCCGTCAAAAAAGTTACGGTAATAAAAAAAGGATGAGCGCCGCCGGCCTTTAAAATTGCAATATCCCGCTGCCGCTCCATTACAAGCATTACAACTGCCGAAGAGATATTAGCGGAGGCAACCAACACAATCAAAAACATAATAAACATTAAAATGTTTTTTGTCGTCTTAAACGATACAAAGGTAGATCGGTTTAAATCGTACCATGTAAAAACGGAAAACCCGTTAGGAAGAATGCTGTGCAGTCTGTTTTTTAAATTTGCGGTTTTTTCTTCATCAAACGGATCGGCGGTGGAAACCAGAATAGAAGTTAAAGAAGAATCTATAGACATTATTTTTATGCCCTGTTTTAATGGGATAAAAACCCAAAGCGCATCCAATTCCCGATAGCCTGAAGAAATAATGCCTGAAATTTTAAATGATGAGATTTTGGGAACCGGTTTTCCGCCCGCCGTTTTGGATAAGGTTATAATTCTGCACATGTCTCCGGTTTTAAGGAGGAGCTTTTCTGCAATTTTAGAGCCGATCACTGCGGAATTTTCACCTTCAAATTCGGCCTTTCCTTCTATTACTTTTATAAACTGCACGGCCTTTTTGTTTTCCGTAAAAAATTCCGGTTCTATTGCCCGTATCGTCCCGCCGCTTCTTCCGCCCTTCCCTATCACCAAGCCAGAACCCTGCCGCTCTATCCATGCATTTAAAAAAAAGCTGCCAGGCAAGTCCGTAAAAAGCCTTTGTTTAACCGCGCTTTCTTCTTCGCAATTTTTATAACCGCCGAAAGGGGTCATATTGATAAGCTGAAGATGACTTGTTCCAAGCTCGACGGTACGCCGGGTAATGCCTTCTATCATACCATCGGAAATAACCAGCACCACGATAAGCGGAATTATGCTGACGCCTATTCCCAGCATGGCGCCTATCAAACTTTTTCGCGCATTGGAAACCGTCCGGCCTGCACCGAATCCTAAAAAACGGAAAGCCAGCTGTAAAAAGACAAAGCCTTTCATACGCGCTCCAAGACACCGCCGTGAAGCTTATAACAAACGTCGGTAAGGGACGCGATAGCCGAATCGTGCGTAACAACGATTAGTGTTTTTTTGTGCTTGTCTGTAATGGAAAAAAGTAAATCCTGCACCGTTTTTGAATTTACATGATCCAAATTCCCCGTAGGCTCGTCCGCCAAAACCAGCGACGGCTCATTTATCAAAGCCCGCGCCACCGCAGCCCTCTGCCGTTCTCCGCCTGAAAGCTGAGCGGGAAAATGGTCTTTTCTATCGGCAAGCCTTACGTCCTCCAAAAGAGAAAGAGCCCTCTCCCTAACTGTCTTCTTCGGTTTTCCTGCAATAAGAGCCGGAAGCATTACATTTTCTAGGGCGGTAAAATCCTTTAACAAATAATGAAACTGAAAAACCAAGCCCAAAAAAGAGCTTCGGTATTCGGTAAGCCCTTTTTCATCCAACTCGTGCACCTTATAATCGCCTGCTAAAATCCGCCCGCTGTCTGCGGCTTCAAGCCCGCCTAAGATATTCAAAAAAGTGCTTTTGCCGGACCCTGATTCCCCTATAATCGAAATTTTTGCAGTATGTTCAACATTAAATTTGAGATTATTTAAAATAATGAGTCTTTCATTGGGAGATAAAAAGGTTTTCGTCAAACCGGAAACTTCAATAACGGGTTTATTCATAGCGCAGAACCTCCGCAGGCCTTAATTTTAAAATACGTTTTGAGGCCGTCATTGCCGCAAAAGAGGATGAAAATATTCCAAAAAGAAAGATATAAAAAACTTCGGCAAAAAATATTTTTATCGGAATATCTTCTATATAAAAATTATACGGACTGAAAATATAAAATTCTTCTCCGCCCGAAGCCGAAAATATTATAGAAAGAAACATCGTAATATGATTTACCAAAGCTTCTGTCAAGGCAAAAACGGCATTGATTTGTACGGAAAGCAAAAGCCCTAAAAGAAGGCCGGCAAAGGCGCCTATAAACCCGATAATAAAACCGTTTGCAATAAACAAAAACTGAATATGTTCAGGATGAGCCCCCATCGACGCAAGTATGGAAATATCTTCCCTTCTTTCGTAAATAGAACGGCGCATTCCGTTATAAATATTTACGGCAACAACCAAAAAAATCAAAACAACCAAAAGCAACATCATATTTTTTTCGATACGGAGTGCTCCAAAAAAGGCATGATTATACGTGCGCCATGACTCGGCTTTCATCCCCGGAATATTTTTTAAAACGGACGCAATATAAAAATTATCATTGTTTTGATTTTTCAGCTTTACCGAAGCGTAAAGCTTATCTTCTTCGCCTAAAAGGTTTTGTCCGCTTTCAATGGATATAAAGGCAAATGTGGAATCCACCTCGTAATAACCCGTTTTAAAAACGCCTGTAACGGTAAGATTCTTGTTTTTAGGGAAAATATCCATCTTCGAAGAGCCTGAAACCGCAACTATTGAAACACAGTCGCCGGGCTTTACCGAAAGCAGGCGGGAAAGCTCGTAGCCTATCACCACCGAATTTTCTTTTGAAAGATTAAAGGAGCCTAAAACCGTTTTTACCGTTTTTGCAAAGCCCGGATCCTTTTTTAAAACGTCTTGCTCTACCGCCCGTATCAAAATGCCCTGCTGTCTGCCGTCTAAGCCCTGAATTAAGGTCTGCGCTTCGCGGAAAACAAAAAAGGACTTATACATATTCATATTTTCGGCCTTTTTTAATTCTTCGATGGTACCATACAACCGTATATGCCCTGAGCTTACCTCTAAAATGGTATCGATATACCCCCGCTGAAAGCCGTTCATTACCGCAAGCACCACTATCAAAACCATTACACCGAAAGCAATGCCTAAAATAGAAAAAACGGTTGACACGGAAGAGCGGCCTCTGGTATCGGCGTAGTTAAACCGCCGCAAAACAAAAAAAATCCAAGCCCATTTATTCTTTGTCATTTAAAATATTTTCCTCAAAAACGCTTATTTCTTTTCCCGACTCAAAAAGGCGCACCGTTCTTTTATTTTTCTTATATTCGATGACGGCAATTCGTTTTCCGTTTATAAAATCTTCCTTTGTTTTTTTCTCCCCGTTCGGGTAATAGGTAAATTCGGAAGATTTTATAAGGCCGTCTTTTTCAAAGCTTGTTTCCGCCAACAAACCGTTTTTATAAACGCTGGTTGTTTTTTCAATCAGTTCTTCTTTTTTTTCATCGTACAAAACCCGCTCAAGCTCTCGCCCTTCTGCATCATACCGTACCGTTATAACCTTATCAGACATGGTAATTTCGACAAAGACCGGCTTTCCTCCTTGGTATGTGTACGCTTTTTTTTCAAGAAGCGTATCTTTTTCATAAAAGACGGACATAATCTTATTGCCGTTTTTATCAAACTTTTCAAAAAACCATTTGCCGCCGTAAGCCGCCGTAAGCCCCTGCCGGCGAATAGAAGAAAAATTGTCGTCAGGCTCTGCTGCAGGTAAAGACGTTTCAGCCGCCTTTTCTTCCTTCGCCTTTTCCGTTTTTTCCGCAACATTTTCCTGCGGCGGCTTTTTATTTTCGCTTTTATCATCGCCGCCGGATTCATAGCCTGAGCCGGACACAATAAAGAGAAAAACAAAAAGTATGAAAAAAAGGCCTTTTGCAGACATAAATCAGACCCTTCCTATAAATTCGCGTACATATTTTTCGGCGGAAAAAGGACTTATATCTTCATATTTTTCGCCTGTGCCCGTAAACAGCAGCGGCAGACCGAATTCCTTTCCGGCCGTAATGCCGACCCCGCCTTTGGCCGTAGAATCGTATTTTGTCAAAAAAATCGCGTCAACCCCGACCGCGTTGTGAAAAACCTCTGCCTGCCGCAGTCCGTTTTGCCCCGTCGTAGAATCTAGCACTAAAATCTTCTTGTAACAGCCCTCAGCCGCCTTTGCTTTTGCAATTCGGTCTATTTTCTGAAGCTCGCGCACCAAATTTTCCTTATTGTGAAGCCGACCGGCCGTATCCGCAAGCACCAGCCCGCCGCCTGATGCCGCTGCAGCCTCTGCCGCATCGAAGATAACGGCGCCGGGGTCTCCGCCGTGTTTATGAGCGACAACCCGAATGCCCAATTTTTCACCGTGATACTTTAACTGCTCTATGGCAGCGGCGCGGAAGGTATCTCCTGCAGCCAAAATAATCGGCGCCGAATAATTTTTTTTATAATAATGCGCCATCTTCGCCACCGAGGTGGTTTTTCCGACACCGTTTACTCCCAGCAAAAGATAAATTGAAACCTTCGACGGTTCGGGCGAAAAAATGCATGTTTTTACATAGGGAAAAAGAATATCGTATAGGGCCTTTAAAACCAGCTCCTCGTTTTCAGGCTTTTCTCTTTTGCACACCGTCCGCAGGGTATCTTCAACTTCTACGGCGGTTTTGGCGCCTATATCGCCTTCGATTAAGGCATCGGTTAAAGCTTCAAAAAAGGCCTCATCAGGCCCCTTATAAAGGCAGAATAATTTCTTTAATCCTTCTGCAAAATTTTTCGCTTTCATTAACGGGTATCCTCCGTGCTTATTTTCGTATTGTCTTTAAACAAATTCCTGCCGCCTTCGGTTTGCAGCGGTTTTACGGTTTTTAACGGTTCCGCTTCATTGTATACGGGCTTTTTTACATTCGGCCGTACCTTCCGCGGCAGCGCCCTATCGGCCTTTACAAGATAGATAATAAGCTGAATAAAATAGTTTACTCCAAGGGCGATCGTTATCCCTTGAAACACCGAATGGGTAATACCCAAATTGTTTATGCGGGTAACGGTTTCCCGCGTCCAAGGAAGCCTTTGCAGGCGGAACGAATTAAGCTGCTCATTATACTGTGCTCCTAAAATCATGGTAATGGGGATGCTTACATAAAGAGCACCGAGCGACCAATACAAGATTTTTCTTTGCCGCTCTATGGATTTTTTTACATTCTTTTTATTCAAATTGATAATCATATTTTGAATATATGCCGGCGAACCGATTTTGCCGCCGTCAAGCAACCCGAAGGTGTTCACATCGCCTTGCTGAAATTCCAAAATAGAAATGTTTTTGGGCACGGTAATGATCCCCGGAACCGTCGCCGCATATTGACTTTTAAAAAACACATGAGGGGCTTTATTTTCAAGATTAAAACCGATTTTTACGGTATCAAGCGGTTTTAAATCGATTTTTAACGTATAGGCCTTTTTATTTTTCAGTTCTATTTTTCGGAATGCGTCAAGATAATTTTCTGCAGAAGCACTTATATCGTAAACACCTTCATACAGCGTAACGGGTTTTGAAAAATCGCTTATGACCCTGTTATCGATATACACCTTTGCATTTTTAGGGTTTACATCAAAATGGACTTGTACGTCCCGCGTGTTTTGAATTGCACTGTATACCTGAAAAGAAAGCGTTTTAACGATTTGCTCGGCCTCTTCGTACCGCCCCGCTCCGGAAAATTCGTAAACCTTTAAGCCCCGTACTCCCGTATCCAGCCGCACATACAAAACCATATAACCGGAAATATCTTTTATCGTCCCGTGAATGACGGCAGAAATATTTTCGCGCTTTAGGGTTTCGCCTAAATTAACTTCTTCCGGCACTTTATATAACGAAGAATCCTTGTTCCATAAGCGCACATTTTTAGGCCGACCCGGCGCAAAAAACTTATGCTCTTCAATTTTTATATCCGTTCCGGCTTTAAGAATTTCTTTTTCCTTTTTTTTAATATCGCCTTCAAGTTTTTTGCGTTTTTTTTCCTTCGATTTTATATTTTCAGCCGATAAAAAAAGACCGTCCTTTTCTTCTACAAGCCGAGCCCGATCCTTTATAAGGGCAATTTTTTTTAAAGCCGACGCCATAACCGCCCGCATTTTTTTTTCTTCAAAAGGAACAAGCCGCTTTGCCTCGGCTCCGGAATTAAATTCGCTTAAAAACAACTGAGGAATAAGGCTCTTATATTCTCCATAAACAGCCGGCAGTCCGTCACTTTCAAATTCCGCAACCGCAAGAACCCAATCCGAAGAAGCTGGAGCATCGGCTTGTTGGGAATGTAAAAAAAATGCAGGCACCCAAAAGATAAAAAAAAGTGCAAAGGTCTTTTTTTTAAAAGAGATACTTTTCCTTTTTTGCGTTTCCGTTTTTTTTCCTACACCAAATTCCATAGTCCGCCTAAAACCGTTACACTTATTCATCATTAAAACGCAGCTGCCTGCTTTGTATTTAAAAACACGTTTATAAATTCGTCTATTTCACCGTCCATGACGGCCTGAATATTGCCCGTTTCGCATTTTGTCCGGTGATCTTTTACCATCGTGTACGGCTGAAAAACGTATGAGCGGATTTGGTTTCCCCACGAAATTCCTTTTTTTTCGCCTGCGAATTTCATATTTTCTTTTTCTTTTTGCTCTTCGTAGTAATTGTACAGCCTCGATTTTAACATACTCATGGCCGTCGTCCTGTTGCTTAACTGACTGCGCTGGGTCTGGCAGGCGACGACAATACCTGTCGGAAGATGGGTTATCCTAACGGCCGAGTCGGTTTTATTTACGTGCTGGCCGCCTGCGCCGCCTGAACGGTAGGTGTCGACCCGTAAATCCTCAGGGCGTATATCCACTTCTATCGTATCGTCCAAAACAGGAAAAACAAAAACCGAAGTAAACGAGGTATGCCGCTTGCCGTTGGAATCGAAGGGGCTTATCCGAACAAGCCGGTGAATGCCCATCTCGCCTCTTAAAAGACCGAAAGCATAATCTCCGTTTACCTGAAAAGTTGCCGATTTAACGCCGCCTTCAGCTTCAAGATAATCGACGGTTTCCGCCTTAAACCCGTGTTTTTCACACCAGCGTAAATACATGCGGACAAGCATACCTGCCCAATCACAAGCCTCCGTTCCGCCCGCTCCGGCGTGAATGGTAAGATACGCGGAATTTTTATCGGCTTCTCCTGAAAGCACATTCAAAATATTCAGCTTTTTGTATTTTTCGCACAGGGTATTGTAGCCCGTTTCGATTTCGGCAGAAAGCTGCCCGCCGTCCGCCTCCGACGAAAGTTCAATCAAAACTTCCAAATCGGAAAGTTCTTGCAATAGATCTTTCCACGGCTCGATTTTATTTTTAAGGCCCTTAATTTCGGCCATAATACTTTCGGCCTTTTTCGTATCGTTCCAAAAATCGGGATCGGCCGTTAAGGTTTCTTTTTCGGTAATTTTTGCATTAACGGCTTCGGGGTCAAAGATGCCTCCATATTCCGTCGATTTCTCCCTTCAAGCGCTGCAGTTTTGCCTTATAATCTTCCATTTTTACATTTCTCCATTATTTTTCGGGCGGACGAACGAGTACCCGCCGCCACTTCTTTTTATACAAGGTTGTAATTGCCAAAACGTCCTGCATAGGATATTGGTAGATGCGGACAACATCGTAATAGTCGGTAACTCGGTCTATGTCTTGCTTTAATGTAACAAGACCGCTTTCACTCATTGTTACCGACTCCCAACAAGCGCGCTGAACCCGCTCAAAACCGTTGGCGGTTAAAACTTCGGCAAGGTGTTCTGCGGTTTCTTTTCCGCCAGGATCTATAACAACTGAAACAAACATAGGCCCGTAGCATACGTCAAAAAAATAAAAATGTCAATCGGAAGTGAAACTGTGCTCTTATTTTTACCCATTCAAGTGTATTTTTTTTAAATTATTGTTGATTTTATGTGAAAGTTGTTATATCTTATATACAAGCGGTTTAATTAAACGGCAAATATCACTTAATAGGAGTTTATTCATGAGTAAAACAGGAATTTTTTATGCAAGTAAGGGCGGTGTAACAGAGACCTTTGCAAAACAAATTGCGGAAAAATTGGGTGCGGATTTACACAATATGAAGGATGCAGCTGTAGACGTAATAACGGGTTATCAAAATGTCGTGTTAATGTCGTCTAGCTATTTTTTTGGAGCTTTAATGGAAGACTGGGGCGGCAAGGTAAAACTGCTTCATACCATTGATTTTAATGGAAAAAACGTTGCCGTTGTAGGCGTCGGAAGTCAAGAGCGTCATCCTGACAGCTTTTGTTCCGGCACGGCGGACTTTTTCGATAAGCTCCGCTTCAGCGGGGCGCATTTTGTAGGCAGTGTGCCGGTAAGCGGATATAATTTTACCTTTTCGCGTATGCAAAAAGGGCAAAGGCTGTTAGGTCTTTGTTTGGACAAGGGCGACGATAAAGCCGCCGCAAAAATCGATGAATGGGTAAAAAGCGTAAAACCCGTTTTTTCAAAATAGTTTTATCCAAAACGGAGCCGCCGGTAAGAAGTAAAGTCTTTATCTTTTTACCGGCCGGCTTTTTACAGCGGTTTATGCGTTATCCGCTAAAACGGTAAAGCGGTATCGATAAGCCGCAGCTTGCACACCGCCGGTCTAAGCGGAACCGAAAATCAACTAACCCGGCACAGAGCTATTAAACCTTCCCGCACAAATAAACTAAAAAAAGGCTTTAGCATGAACTTTCATCATCTTCTGCAGATATTTTTACGATGTGATAAATAAGATCGTGCACCTTATCCATATTTTTCATAAAAACTTCTTTATCGCTGAAAAGTTCGTATATAATAAAAATGCCGTTAAAAACACGAAAGAAGAATTTCATTTTAGAATCTTCAAAATTAACTATGTTAAATATGTTTACATTCGGATGTTTATCATGATAGGCTTTTAAATTTTCAAGGGCTAAATCGAAGCTTTGTTTTTCCAATTTAAAAAATAACTCTTCGCAATCCTTATCATATAATATTTCTGCAAGGAACATTAGATAAAGTTTTTTTTCAAAGGCAGGCTCAAACATTTTAGACATTAAAATCTTGGTCAAAACTTCATAAAAATCATCGTTATTGATATTTTCTTTGATAATCTGTTCCGTTTTTTGATACCGGAAATAGTTTCCCGCCTGCATAATATCGAACATAATGGCTTTTGTGCTTTTATAATATTGGTATACGCCGCCTTTGGAAAGAGATGTTTTTGCAATAATGTCTTCCATTGTGGTGTTGCGGTAACCCTTGTCAAAAAACACAGATCCGGCCGCTTCCATAATTTCTTTGCAGCGTTCTTCTTTTGTTTTGCGTTCGAATTTTGCCATAAACATATTGTATTGCCTAAAAAAGATTTGTCAAGCCAAGTTTTTAGTTCAAGCCGGTTCTCAAACAGGTGAATGCCCTTAACCTAAGTAGGTGTGAAATGTCTACCCTTATGGGTGTGAGCACCTCACCTTTATAAGAGTGAACACCTCACCCTTATCGGAGGGAGCTTCTCCCTTACAGCGGAGGGAACCGCTCCCTCCGCCCGAGGGGATACCCTCCACTCGTCCGAGTGTGTACCCCTGATCCGCTCGGGTGTGTACCCCTGATCCGGGCAGGGTTCAATATCCGAAAAACGGTTTCTGAGCTGCGGAAGCACTGTACGGCCGTACGCTCTTTAACCGGTGCGTTTTAACTGCCGATCCTTTTGATTTCTTCTATTTTGTCGCGGACGACGGCGGCTTCTTCAAACATAAGCATATCCGCATATTCTGCCATTTGCGCTTCCAGCCGTTTGATGAGCTTTTTGCGGTCGGCAGGGTTTAAAATATTGAAGCTGTTTATAATCGGTTCGGTTTCTGCGGCGGCGGCCTCTTTTTTAATCTCGTTTTCGCGGGTTAAAATATCTTCAACTGCCTTTTTGATAGTCTTAGGCGTAATGTTGTGCGCCTTGTTGTATGCTTCCTGCACCGAGCGGCGGCGGGCGGTTTCTTCCAGCGTTTCTTTCATCGCATCGCTTATTCGGTCGGCGTACATAACGACCTTGCCGTTTTCGTTGCGGGCAGCGCGCCCCACAATCTGGATAAGGCTGGTAGCCGAACGCAAAAAACCGATTTTATCCGCATCCAAGACGCCGATAAAAGAAACTTCAGGTAAGTCAATGCCTTCCCGCAGCAAGTTGATACCGATTAAAACATCGAATTCGCCTGCGCGCAGCCCTTTTAGTATTTCGACCCGCTCAATTGTTTCTATTTCCGAATGAATATATTTGACTTTGAGCCCCAGCCCTAAAAGGTAGTCGGTTAAATCTTCCGCCATCTTTTTTGTCAGCGTCAAAATAAGGCTGCGCTCGCCTGCTTTGATGCGCTCTTGCACCTCGCCGTAAATGTGTTCCATCTGGCCCTCGCTTTTATGCACCTCGATAACCGGATCGAGAAGGCCTGTCGGGCGGATTAACTGTTCGACTATCCGCGTAGAGTATTCGATTTCTTTGGGGCCGGGCGTTGCGGACACGAAGATGGCCTGATTGAGCATACCTTCGAATTCGTTTATTTTAAGCGGACGGTTATCGAGGGCGCAGGGTAGGCGGAAGCCGAAGTCTACCAGGTTTTGCTTGCGGCTGCGATCTCCTTCGTACATTGCCCCAACTTGGGGAAAGGTTACGTGGCTTTCGTCCATAAAAAGCAGAAAATCTTTGGGAAAGTAGTGAAAGAGGGTCGCAGGCGGTTCTCCCGGCATACGGTTTGCGATGGGCGCAGAATAGTTTTCGATGCCGGGGCAGTGCCCCATTTCCGCAAGCATTTCGAGGTCGTATTCGGTGCGCGTTTTTAAGCGCTCTTCTTCCAAAAGCTTGCCTTGAGCGTGAAGCACTGCGAGCCGGTCTTTTAGCTCATTTTTAATCCGCTCGATCGCATTGGGAATGGCGTTTTCGGGCAAAACAAAGTGCTTTGCAGGATAAATCGACAGTTCTTCATATTCTTGAATAACGTCTCCGCTTAAGGGGTTAAACTTGCGTATGCGCACAATTTCTTCCCAATCGAATTCCAGCCGGTAGGCCTCTTCCATATACGCGGGAAAAATTTCCATTACATCGCCTTTTACGCGGAACCGTCCGCGCTCCAACACGGCGTCGTTTCTTTCGTATTGCAGGCTGACAAGCTGTTTTTTCAGTTTTTCGATATCCGCCGTTTGGTTCTTTTCGACGGTTATCCGCAAATCGCGCCACGATTCGGGCAAGCCTAAGCCGTAAATACAAGAAACCGTCGATACGACGATGACGTCCCGCCGCTCCATCAAACTAAAGGTTGCCGAAAGCCGCAGGCGGTCTATTTCGTCGTTTATGGCCGCGTCCTTTTCGATGTACAGGTCGCGGGCGGGCACGTAGGCCTCCGGCTGGTAATAATCGTAGTATGAAACAAAGTATTCGACTGCGTTTTCGGGGAAAAAGCCCTTGAATTCGCGGTACAGCTGTGCCGAAAGCGTCTTGTTGTGGCTTATGATAAGCGTCGGTTTTTGAACGGCTTGAATAATATTCGCCATCGTAAAGGTTTTGCCGGAACCGGTAACGCCTTTTAGGGTTTGAAATTTATCGCCTGCAAGAATACCCGCCGAAAGTGCTTTAACGGCTTCCGGCTGATCCCCGGACGGTTTATAATCCGAAATAAGTTTAAACTGTTTCATATCCCGATTATATCATATTTAAAGACCGGTGAATAATACCCTGCTCGTCTGCATAAATCCGCAAACAGTGCTTAAGCACATACCGGCCGCAGGCATAGCCGCTGTATTTTTTTGCACAAAAACTCCGTTTAAAACAGATAAAACATAAATACCGCATAAAAATTACAGAAAATCGCTTAATATCCCGTAAACCATTTGCTTTTTTTTTATTTATCGGATATAATAGCGCTATGTCAGATAAACAGAAATTAATAGTTGATAATGAAAAAATAGCAACTGCAATTAGATTGGGCGTGCCCATAACTATCACCTCTTATACCCTTCCCCGCGAAACGGAAGAGTATATAAATGATGTTATAGTAGAATTCTTAAAGCAGCTGTACCGCCCTGAAATTGCCGACTATATAATGTATTACACAAAAGAGCTTACTACAAACGCAAAAAAAGCTAATACAAAACGTGTTTACTTTAAAGAAAAGGGTCTGGATATTCATAAAATCGAAGATTATGAAGAAGGAATGAAGACCTTTAAAGAAGACACATTGGCAAATATCGAGCATTATCTAAAAATGCAAAAAGATGAAGGCCTTTATGTAAAGCTTTCACTGCAAGCAACACAAACCGATATAATTTTGGAAGTTACAAACAACGTTACTTTGGCCAAACCGGAATTTAAGAGGATTTTCGATAAGGTTGTCCGTGCAAAACAGTTTTCGTCGCTGGATGAAGCTTTTACACAGGTTTTGGACAGTACCGAAGGAGCGGGACTCGGCCTTGTCATTATGATTTTGATGCTGAAAAAGATGGGCTTAACCGAAAAGGCGTTTGAAACCAAGGTCGAAAAAGACATTACAATAAATAGGGTTACTATTCCCAGAGATATGGAGCTTAAACAGCAAGCGGAACCCCTTACCAAGGCCATCGTCGAATTTATAGACGATATTCCGCAATTTCCTGAAAACATTATGCAAATTCAGCGTGCGATAAATGACCCTGATTCAAAAATTACCCGCATCGCACAGCTGATAAGCAATGATATCGGTCTTTCGGCCGAGCTTTTAAAACACGTAAACTCTGCCGCCTTTGCACTTGCAAAACCGTGCAAAAACATTTCGGAAGCCGTAAAACTTATCGGTATGCGCGGAATTCAAAATCTTTTGTACTCGATCGGCAGCATTCAAATTTTGGATATTAGCGCGCATGAACAGAAAAAGCTGTGGAACGACGCCTACAAGCTGGCCTTTTTTTCCTTTAATGCCGCAAAACTTACGGGAAACAATGCTATTATCGAAGATGCATACGTCTGCGGTCTTTTGCACGACTTGGGAAAGATTATCCTTAATTCGATGTATCCTGAGCTTATCGTAAAACTTGCCGAAATTCAGGCTGAAAGAAATATTCCGCCGCAGGTTATGGATATGATTATGGGCGGTATGGAACAGGCCGAAATCGGAGCGCAGCTTGCCGAAAAATGGGATCTTCCGAAGATGATTATTGCGACGATCCGCTACCAAAACGATTACGAAAAAGCGCCTGAAGACACAAAAGAACTGGTCGAAACAATCTGTTTTGCCGACTTTATGCTTAATTTTTCGGAAGGAAAAATCGAATACTATCAAATCCCGCAGCCGCTTTTGACCAAATTTAAAATTAAATCGATGGAGCAGCTGCAAAAATTGTGCGAACGCTTTGAATTCGGTTTTGAAAACGAATAAAACGTTCATTCGTGGAGAGTTTAATACCCCGATGCTCTGCGTCTAGCTTGTTTATTTTTTTCTGTAAGGCGAGCGGACGGGAATTGTTACGTTCCTTATTGTCCAGTCTTCTTCTGCCTCAGGATCGAAGTTCGGCATAAACCGGTTTTGTTTGACGGTTTTCATAGTTTTACCGGCTGTAATCGATTTATACCACCAGTCATATACGTGAATGTTTGTTTTTACCTTAAAAAATTCGAAATCCGGTTCTTCGGAAACAAAGCCTATAGGATCGTATTCATAAAATTTCAAACCTGAAGCCCTTGTATTGGGCGCAAGCTCATAGGGCGTCCAGTTTTGCGGTATATAGTTGTTGCCTATCATTTTTTCGTAATCGGTCGGCATACTGTACCCATAAATCAGCTTAGTATGCGTGTCGAGGGCATATAAATCGTTGTTAAGCGCCCTCGTAAAAACCGACATACTTTTTGCTGCTGTTGCGGTAAATTTAAAGAAGACAAAACGCTTTAAAAATTCGGCTTCGGCAGGATCGTCGTAAAGCGGAACCTTGTAAGGGTGTACGGCTTCGATTTTATAGTACGTTACATCGTCCAAACGGTTCGTTATATTAAAAATAATCGTTGTTCCGGGAATATATTCTTCTTCGTATTTATATGTTTTACCGGTTTTACCCCAACCGTCCACAGGGTTACAAGCCTGCCACTTAAATTTACTCGATTTAAAAAGCAGTTCGATTGCAGGGGCCGAACCCTTAAACGGTGACGTAATTTTTGCCATGTGGATAAGCATATCTCCCAACGCCGCCTTACCGTAAATGCTGTCCGGGTTTTCGGTATCCCGATTCATGCCTGTTCCTGTTTGTGCAAACAAAAACCCCGAAAATAATACGGTAAAACCGAATACCAGAATAAAGACTTTTAATTTCATTTGATGACCTCTTAAAAAAGAATATTACCCTTTTAGGGGTTTTAAGTATAAATAATTGTGTGTATAAAGTCAAGGAAGACGGAAAAAGCGTTATTTCCACGTATTGGGCGTAACACAAGATAATTTATTATATCGGCGTAAATGAATGTCATTGGTTAAAAATGTACTGCAATGAGAAGTCACTGCACAAGCAAGCTGTAGAGCATCCATACCTTTAATCCAAAAATTGATTTTGTTTTCTCGAAATAAAGAGGATTTTGCTCCAAATAATAGACCTATTCGATAACGGAGTTATCGAATAGGTCGACGAGTTCTAAATCGCGCAAATAGCACGATTTAGAACATCGCATTTTAAGGTAACCTGTTCTGAAACTGAAGTTTCCGAACAGGTCTAATAGATAAAAGGAGCCGTATCAATGAAAATTTTATTATATTCGGTCGGCACAGCGTAAATCCTTTAAATAATTATCCGCATTTTTACCCCGCTCAGTCGGCTTTACAAAAATATCAAGATTTATATCCGTGTATTTTTCGTTTTTTTCGCTCTCATCATCGATGATGGTTACGGAGACGGTTTTACCCTGATGCTCTTCGGCAACAGCCGCTTCCATAACGACTGTGTTTCCCTGTACAACCCCTTTTAATATCTGCATAAACGTTTCCTCCCGTAAGCAGTTTAAAGTATATGTGATTGTGTATATAAAGTCAAGGAAAAAAAATACCCGACCGATTCGGTGGATCGGCCGGGTATTATGCAGCAGATAGTTGAATTACTTCCAGCTGATTGTATAAACTACTTTTACCGTACCTTTCGAGCGTGTTTCATCATGGTTATCTACCTTATACGTAACGACAAAGTCTTTTTCTTCGCCATCACGAAGGGTAAAGTCTTCGTCATAGGTAATCGTTACGCCCTTATAGGAAATTTTGCGGTCAGGCTTCGGTTTCGTTCCTGCAAATTCGGCAGGTAACGGAATGTCATCAGAGCGTTTTATATTAACATTGGCCTTGTCTACCGTCCACATCCCCGTAGTTTCATTATAAACTAGAGGAAAAACGCTGTTGTCGTCGATGGCTTGCAGCGGGTACATTGTAGGTGCGGAAAAAGGCCAGATGCCTGTTGTATATTCCGCCCACCAAAAATCGTGCCGATTTGCCTTTAGCAGGTAATTGGAGAAAGACATCTTTAAGTCGGAAAACGAAGAAAATTCGGCTTTCAGCCAATTGGAACCTGCAGATTTGTCTTCTCCTACTTTGATAAAATCTTCCGACTGAACCTGTATCCATTTTCCGCTGTTGTCTTTAACGGGGAACATATAATCCCACGATTTTGTAACATTGCTTCCACCGCTTACCTGAACTGCACACTTACGTGAAATATGCACACCGCCTATATAATTGGGGCTAAAATGATCGTTGCCTTCCGTAGACCAGGACTCCAAACTTTCATTGGAAATTTTAGGCGTTATAGTAAGGCGCATTTTCGGCTCAAAAGAAACCGAAACGGCAGCATTTGCCGCTCCAACCGTTAATACGGCATATGTTTTATCGGCAATGGAAGCTTCGGGAATAACCCCTTCCCATTCTTTAACAATGTGCCGGAGTTTCGGAGCTGCGATAAATTTGACCTTCTCACCCTTTTTTACATAATCCCCGGATTTGATGGGTTTCCCGTTGTGCAAGGCAGTAAGGGCTCCGCCATCTCCATCTACGAAAAATTCAATCTTATAGGACTGCTCGACCTCGATTGCGGCATAAGCACTTTTTTTGCTTGCAGTCTGTTCTCCGTGTACGGTATTGTTCGTATTCGTAACTAAGCAATAATAGTATGTTATGCCGGCAGCGGAGGTGTCGGGTGTAAAGGTGTATTCGTCCTTATCGGCTCCCGTTACGGCCGTGCCTTCTGCCGCAGGCGAGGCAGCCTTGTACCATTGATATGATAAGGTGCCTCCGTCTTTGGATACGGCTTTTACTCTAAGGGTAAGCTGTTCTGCACTGTTAAGGCGAAGGGTTTTGCCTTTAGGCTGTTCCGTTATTTCAGGGTTTAAAGCGTCGGACTGAATTTGCCCGTCAGTTATGTGGCATTTTGCCCGTTCACTTTCAGTTTGTTCCGATTTATTGTTATCCGCATTCGTGTTTTTGACGATGCAGTAAAAATAGCATTTTGTTTCGGTTGAGGTATCGGTTATTTTGTATGATGCTTCCGTTGCACCCGGAATTTCGGTTCCTGTTTCCGTCTTATTTTCGGCCTTATACCATTGATATGAAAGCGTTTCGCCTTCAGGTACAGGTTCTGTTTTTACCTCAAAAACAAGTTCGGGGCTATTCAGTTTTGCATAAGCGTCTTTAGGCTGTTCCGAAATTACAGGCTGAACAGCCGTATATTTCAAATTTTTATTTTTGGTTATGGTCTTTTTTGTTATTTTTAATTTTTCTTTATATGGAGAAAAACCCGCTTTGTTGGCCTTTCTTCCGGCAGGCTGCGTATAAGCAGGATTTTGTTTCGGTTTATAGTCGGAATTATTTATGTTATCCTTTATCCATTGGTACAGAACAACGGAACCGTCTTCTTTTACAAAGCCGACGGGATCGGTCAGATAAAAGGGTTCGGAAAATTGAGTGTGTATTCCCGTTGAGGGCGCCGCGTAATCCGTCCAATTTTTAGGAACCTTATTCCCAAATATACTTGGCATCTCAGACGGTTCACTGTAATAAAACAAAAATTTGGAATACCGGTCTACACAAAACATAGAGCTGCCGTGCGCCCCTCCGACTGCGCCTCCGGCAGAAGTTGCCGCAAATTTAAAAAAGTGAAAGCGCTCGTCTTTCGGGTCATGATTAGGCGTATACCCTATTTCGGCCCATCGATCGGTTCTGTTTTTATAACGGTAAACTTTTACATCCCAAATTTTTTTTATACCCGAACCTATTCCGGAAGGAACGTTGTCGACCATTTCAGGACTGCCGCTCCAGCTTCCTTCCCTGAATTTATACGAGGCAACAATGCCGTCCATACTGGGCATATTAAGAATCCAATTATCGAATTTAGCTGAATCAAAGTTTCCATCATCGCTGCTGTCGGGCTCTCCTTCTTTATAATAGACCCAAGGATCGGCTTCCATGTATTCCGTTTTGATTTTTATGATAAATTTATTGTTACCGTGCGGGTCTTTGGGGTTGTAATCGGCCCCGCCGCCGCCCATAGAACCGTCCTGCTCCAAAAAAAGGTATTTTTGTATTTCAAGATTTGAACCGTCTATGGTCTTCAGCATTACGGGCACGGTAACAAGTTCCCCTTCTTTTAAATTGGCCTGTCCGCCTGGTCCTTTTATTGCTATTGAAACTTCAACAGCGGCGCCGGTATCATCCTTTACGGCAACACTTATATCATCAGGATAAACTATTGCATCTTTTGCGTTTACTTTTCCTATAAAGTCTTCCCCGTTGGCTTCGGGGTACAGTTTTACACCGCATACCGTTATAGATTGTACGGTCAGCGTTTTTTTATCTCCGCCGTCTTTAATGGAACGTTTGTACCATGATGAACCTAAGGCCGGCTGGCATGAAAAAAACAGATAGCCGGCAAAAACCGTTAAGCTTAAAATAAGTATTTTTTTAATTTGCATAAAAACTTTCCTCCTAACCGCTTTTTACAGGCGGTTTTTAAGCGCCTGTAAAAAGCTTTCACTCTGTGCTTTTGCAGTTTTATGCAAAAAGCACACCATCCTTATACCTTAAACAAAAGGCCCAAACTTATGCCGAAGTCCAAATTGTTCATAAAAAAAGATTTTAACTTATCTCTTTCAAAATTGACATCTACGCCATTATTCGTACCGTTTTCTATAGCTGCCTTTGCGATTTTTTTCGGCAAAGTAACATATCCCGGCCTATAAATGGAATAGGAAGCATATGTTCCTATCGTAATGTCCATCCTGGAAATTACAGGCTGATTATATTCTATCGAAGTTTTTAGTACAAGCCCCAGCGGATTCATTTTTTTCATCATGGATCCGGGTATATAAAGTGTTCCAGTTTCGGGGTAAAAGTCTGGCCCCTTACCGTCGTTATGCAGTATTTTTGTTTCCTCATCGGTCAAGTTGGTATACAGTTCGTAGGTGGGCTGGGGGTCGGCTAGCATTCTTCCGCCCACACCGAAGCCGATTGCAAGCCTATTTTTAAAAAGCATTGCTTTGACTGAGGTACCGAAGGTTACAATGGGCGTCATATAAACGCGGCAATAAACTTCGATATTTTTGTTGATAACTTCGTTGTATTGACCCGAAATTTGGCCCGAAAAGCCCTGCCCTACACCAAGGTTAAAGGCAAGCCCCAACCCGCTGAATGTACCGTTCGTTTGATAGTTAAAATATCGTTTTGCATCGAAAACATAGGTTAATTCCGCCTCGCCGGACATAACAAAGCCTGCCATACCCCTCATAAAAGCGGCGCCCAGGTATTTTTTATCGGCCTCATTTATATGCGGGTCAGTGTAGGAACCGGAAAAGACGGCTTTTAGGCCCAGCGTAAAGCCCCCGTCAAATGCATAGATATGTCCTGCCAAAAACAGCACCATAGAAAAAAGTAAAATTCTCCGTTTCATAAATCCTCCTAATATCGCTCAATAGTATAGCTTTTTTTATCTTATCGGTCAAGAGCAGTGAAAAATTTAATCGGCAGGCCGATACGGCCTCATTCCGTTAGTAATCAATTAATTAGCATGCAACCCCTTACCGCGCCCGTATCGACGGGATGCAGCGGTTAACCCGTTTACAATAGTCTTTAAACGCTTTGCCGTAGTGTTCCGAAAGCCATTTTTCTTCCGTAAGCTTTATAAACACGGTAAGGTAAAGCCAAAACACGGGCGGCAGCACCAACAGGTAGCAATTAGCGCATAATAACAGCACTCCGGTGCAGATAAACAAAAAGGCGGAATAAATGGGATTACGCACATGCGCATATATACCGTCCGTTACAAGCGTGTTTTCTTTAATTTTAACATCAATGCGCGAAATAATCACAGCGGAAACCCACAAGTAAATTCCTAAAGCGGTAACCGGGACGCCTGCAATGCGGAACGGCAGAGCGTAATTTTCTCCTAAAGGCGGAATAATTCCCAAGCGCATAAGCAAAATACCTGCCGCCGTAAAGGCCGTTATGGGAACAACGTAAAGCGGGCCTGCTCCGATAACCGGCAAATGTGTTTTTTCGTCAGTCATATACTGCCCTCCATTTATTCATACAAAGCTTCGGCATCAAATTTTATACCGCAATTAATCGGCACAAGTACCCGTTAATTCAGACACCGATTACCCCTGCGATAAGGCGGGCTCTTTTTTTGCAAAGCCGTATATGGTTTTAAAAACGGAAAACGGGCCTATTACTGAAATTAGAATAAAAACAGCAAGAGCGTACACCAACATCCACAAAAGCGGCGGGTTTAAAAAGGGCATTTTCATTCCCGTTATAATGGCTTGATTAAATAAAACCACGATTATGCAGGAAAAAACGGTGCCGATACAGGCTCCTAAGGCGCTTATAATAAGGGCTTCAAGGGAAGCGAGCTTTAAAAGCGTCTTTTTTGTGCCGCCTATTATCCGCAGCATTCCGAATTCTTCCTTTCTTTCATTAAAAACGGACGAAAAAGAAACCGCAAGCACAATGAATGAAAGAAGCCATAAAATAGTAATAAGGATATAGATATAAAGGCTTAAACTTGAAATATGTGAAGAGACGTTGTTCATCATTCTTTTGGAGATAAGCGGATAGATTTGCTCGCCTTTAAACTCGGCGCGTATTTTATCCGCAACTTTTTTTACGTTATATTTCGGTTTTATTTTTACCATTACGCTGGAAATCAGGTTTTCGTCTTTGGCAGCGGGGTGCTGCATAATTCTTTCGTATTCTTTTGCAAGCCGCTTTGCATTTTCGATGGTCATAAAAACGGAATTATCAAAACCCATACCGGTTTTTCCCAAACGCCCCGCAATTAAAAAGGGCTGATTAAAAAACTTTACTTCCGAATTATAATTACCCGAAACGTTACTTCCCACAACAATTTGGTTGTCGGAAAGGGGCAGTTTAACCTGCTTTTCGAACCACGGTTTTATGTTAAAGTCCGAAGCAAAATCGATTCCTATAACCTGCAAGGGAAATGAGCAGCAGCCGGCCGAAAGGGTTGCAATAAAAAGCTGCGGCGATGCAAGCTGCACTCCTTCAATCTTTTTTATGCGCTCCACCGCTCCTACATCAAAATAGAAGGTATTCGGCTCGCCGCGCAACAAAGCACTTTCAATTTTGGAATCATAGCCTTGCGGAACTACAATAATATCTGCCCCTAATCGGTTGGATAGGGACGTCATTCCGCCGTTTAAGCTTTTTACCAAAAAACCGCCGCAAAAAAGACTAAACGCCAAAACCGAAGTTAGAATGATTAAGGCAGCGGTTCTAAAAGGTTTTCGCTGAATATTCAATTTTGCAAGTTCAGAGACTGTTAATTTTTTTGCTTTTTCATAATTATCCATAAAGCGCCTATTCCTTTTTTGCGTCCGCCAAAGCCGCTTCGGCCGCATCTTTAAAAAGCTTATACGAAACGGTAGCCCCTGCAATAACATCGACTTTTTCTATATCTTGGGTTTCGACTAATTTTTTTCCGTAGCCTTCAGCTCGTAAAATTGCAGTTTGGGCAATTTTATAAAGTCCTGCATTTTTAATGATGCCGTCGGTTTTTCCGTAATTTTCGTCTTTGAGGCTGCCGTCTTTTTCGTAAGAGAAAAATACGCATTCGGTAATTTTACCATCCGTAACCCGTATTTCAACTTCGGCGGTACCACCCCAATCATCTTTAATAGACGAAGCGGCCTTATAAGCACCGTCTTTGTATGTTATACTGCGAGGCGCCTCATTCATTTTTTCCTTTGAACAGGAAAACACGCTTAAAACCAAACAAGCAAAAAAAACGGTTTTATACATCTTCATAATACTTAACTCCTTATGGAACTTTTCTAAAAACCTTGCCGGATTTTTAAATTAAAAAAAAACCGAAAAGCTGAAATTTTGCGAGGTTCCTTTTTGAAAACTGTTGAATTTGAACCATACGTTCGCGCAAAATCGGCATTTTGTACATTCGGTATAACATATTTTGCCGTTTATTACAAGATAATCGAAAGAAGCGGGCAATTAATCAATATAGCTTGTATTCAATGCAGTTTATCCGCACGGCAGCAAACGGACAGATTTAAAACCTGCGATTGACAGCGTCGCCGTTATGGTGTATAAAACTACTCTTAAAAGCAAAAATTTGTAAGGATAACAGTATTACGGTTATGAATAAAGAAAAAAAATTATTGCACTGGGCCGATCAGACGGCGGAAAAAATTATACGGGAGCGGGGTGATTTGGATATGTATACCTGCGCTTCGGGAATTACTCCTTCGGGAACCGTGCACATAGGAAACTTCCGCGAAATTATTTCGGTGGATCTGGTTGTACGGGCATTGAAAAAGCGCGGAAAAAAGGTGCGCTTTATTTATTCGTGGGACGATTACGATGTGTTCCGCAAGGTACCTGCAAATATGCCGAAGCCTGAAGTTTTGGAGCAATATCTTCGGTATCCGATAACGATGGTGCCTGATACCTTTGACCGGGATAAAAATTATGCGCGCCATCACGAACAGGACGTGGAATCGGCACTGCCGAAGGTCGGCATTCACCCTGAATACCTGTATCAGGCCGAGCGGTATCAGCAGGGTCTGTATGCCGAGGGAATGAAAAAAGCGATGGATAACCGCTCAAAAATAAAGGATATTTTGAATACCTACCGCGATGAAAAGCACAAGATGACTGAAGAATACTGGCCCGTTTCCGTTTTTTGTACTGCCTGCAATAAGGACACGACACAGGTCGAATCGTGGGATGGGGAGTGGTCGCTGCATTATTCATGCGAATGCGGGCATACGGAAGACTTAGACCTGCGTACCGCAAAAACCGCAAAGCTCGGCTGGCGGGTGGACTGGCCCATGCGCTGGGAATACGAAAAAACGGTATTTGAGCCGGCCGGCAAGGATCACCATTCGCAAGGCGGTTCTTTCGACACTGCCCGTATGGTTTCCGAGCAGATTTACAGCTGGCCCGCACCGGTCAGTTTCCGCTACGATTTTATCGGTTTAAAGGGCGTTCCCGGAAAAATGGCTTCGTCAAAGGGGAAGGTCGTCAGCCTCGACGAAATCCTTGAAGTGTACCAGCCGGAGGTCGCCCGCTATCTTTTTGCAAGTACGCGGCCCAATACCGAATTCGTCATCAGTTTCGATCTTGATGTCATCAAAATCTATGAAGATTACGATAAGACCGAGCGCATTGCATGGAAGAGCGAAAAAGCGAAAAACGAGGACGTTTTTGAAAAAGAATACAGGATATATGAGCTTTCTCAAGTCGATGCAATGCCCGCCTGTATCTCTTATCAAATTCCGTTTAGGCACCTGTGCAACCTTTTGCAGATTCATTCAGGCGACATCGATGCCGTTATAAGCGGTTTGGAAAACGTGCGGCCCGAACAGCTTGAAAGGCTCCGGTCGCGGGCTCGGTGTGCATGGAACTGGATAACCGACGGCGGGGCACCTGAAGATTTTAGGTTTTCGCTCAAGACGGACGGTTCTTCCGTGCCGTTGGAAGAAAACGCCTTAAAAGCCGTGCGGAAAATACGGGACGCGCTTTTACCTGAAATGGACGGTATGGACGAGAAGGCCTTTTCTACGGCCCTGTACGGGGTTGCTGCCGAATGCGGTTTAGAGCCCAAGCAACTGTTCGTTGCCGTGTACCGCGCATTAATTTCCAAGGATCAAGGCCCCCGCCTTGCCGGTTTTATGAAAACAATCGGCCGTGAAAAACTTGAGCGCATTCTTTCGGTCTATTAAGCCTTGCGGTTTTGGTTAAATTGAAATAGATGGATAAGGTTTATTCCGTAAAAGAAATTACGGCAAAGATAAAGGGGCTTTTGGAAAGCGGATTCGGGACGATTACCGTTGAAGGCGAGATTTCCAATTTCAGGCCGTCGAGTACGGGGCATTTTTACTTTACGCTTAAAGATGAAAAGGCTGCAATTTCCGCTGTAATGTTTAAAGGCCGCTCCCGGTTTTTAGGATTTGTACCGAAGGACGGAATGACGGTGCAGGTGTCGGGAGCCCTTTCCGTGTATGAACAGCGGGGGGCTTATCAGATCGTTGTCGATAAGATGACCCTTGCAGGCGAGGGCGATATTTTGCGGCTTTTGGAAGAGCGGAAACAAAGGCTTGCTCAAGAAGGGCTTTTCGATTCCGCCCGTAAAAAAAGCATACCGGCCTTCCCTGAAAAAATTGCCGTTATTACAAGCCCGACGGGGGCGGCCGTCCGCGACATCATAAACGTGGCGTCCCGAAGAAACGCTAAAATTACGGTTACCGTACTGCCTGCCGCCGTTCAAGGCGAGGGGGCTGCCGAGGCCTTGACTAAACAGCTTAAAATCGCCGATACGCATGCCCTCGGAGACGTGATTATACTGGGGCGGGGCGGCGGCTCCTTGGAAGACCTTTTACCCTTTTCCGATGAGGGGCTGGTCCGTGCAGTAGCCGCCTGTAAAACGCCTGTCATTTCTGCAGTCGGACACGAAATTGATTGGGCGCTTTCCGACTATGCCGCTGACTTACGGGCACCGACGCCGTCCGCCGCCGCAGAGCTCGCCGTGCCCTTGCTGGAAGATACCGTTTTTGCACTGGACGGGCATAAGCAGGATATGCTTTCGGCTATTGAGGATAAAATTGAAAGAATAAAGATTATGCTGCACTCCTTTAAACCTGAGGCTCTGGAATTGCGGTTTAGAAGCATTCAGCAGCCGCTCCTTTTACGGTTTGACGATGCAAAAGAAGAAATATTAAATGGAATGAAAGACCGCTTAAAAGATTTTAGGCATCGGCTCGATATTCTGACCCGCACGCTCGAAGGTGCCGACCCTCAAGGTATCTTAAACAGGGGCTATTCTATAGTGTGCAATAAGGAAACGGGAAAAACGGTACGCTCTTTTGAAGAGGTTTCAAGCGGAGTCCTGCTGACAGTCCGGCCTGCAAAGGGCAGCTTTGAAGCCCGTGTCGAAAAGCCTGTCGGCAAGGGGTAAAAGCGGGTAAAATAGCGCGGCGGAAAAATACTGATTGACGAGCTGGAACGTATTTGCCCCCTTTTGATTTAAGAGGCGGCCATTTACATGCGGGTAACTCATCGAAGCTGTTTATTTACTCGCCTTTGTTTTTAATCCAATAGTCGCAGTCTTCGTATCCGTCGGCAACGGTGTGTTCTCTGTAAAGAGTGCCGCCGAAATGTTCCATAACCGCCTTATCCGTTTCGCAAAAATACGGCATCAATTCACCGTATCCGTTCTTTTTTGCAAAATCGGCAATGGGGCATCCGATCAGGTGAATGCTGATTCCTTCTTTGTGATGCAGCGGATTTATTTTCATTCCCCATGTATTGTTCCATGAGCCGTCTTCTTTGTGCTTGTTCAGCTTGCGTGCTCTCAGACCGAAAAGTCCGTGAAAGAGTTTTTGCACCAGCCTATTGTTAAGGTTGAACCGCGAAAGCTGACCGCCTTTTCTATTGCCGATCATCATACCGTAACACATAGCCGTAATTTCATCGGGCAGCATACTGCGGTTCATACATTCATAATACGCAAAGGCCGAAAGGGCTCCGTAAAAGTTTTTAGACATCGGATTGTCTTTGCCGCCGATGCTCGGTGCATCATTTGCAAACTTTTCGTAGGTTTCAATAACCTCCCGATACTTTTTTTCGGCCTCATCAGGTTGAAATTTCTTATTCAGTTCATTCCTGATCCAATCCGCAGACATTTGCGGAATTTCAAAAATTTTTTCAGCTGTCATTTTCATTCCCCCATTCCTTTTGCATAAGTGCAATAATTCCTGTTTCATATATTTTTCCTATCATTTCCATACACCGGATAATTGTTTCCCTGTCCTTGTCCGAAATGATGAGCCTAAACAATGTTGCAATATAACCTTCCATCAAGACTTCTATCGTCTGTTCTTTAATAGGGCGAATGGTTTTTTCTTCAATATTTTTTACGGTTTTACTGATAGTCAAAGCGTTTCGTCCGGCTATGGTATCAAGAAAATTCTCGTACTTTGTCCCCTTTGCCCCGTTTACAATGAGTTTTACGGCATCTCTATCCGCAATCAGAATATCAACGATTTTAGGAATATTCGGGTAGTAGACCTTGCCCATACCGTAGAGCCGTTCTTTTTTAGGCAAAGCATCCATCTCGCTTCTGATACGGTCAAGTACCTCCATCAAGTTATTTGCTACCGGATCGGTAATTGCATAAAAAAGCTCTTCTTTTGAGTTGAAATAGCCGTATAATGCTCCGGGCGTAAATCCTGCTTCCGATACAATCTTCCTAAGAGGAGCCGCCTGATAGCCGTATTCAAGAAAATATTTTTTTGCACTTTTAAGTATCAGATCTTTTGTATCTTCCGTCCGCTTGCAGGCTTCCATCTTACCCTCCAATTATATTACTTAGTAATATTACTAAGTAATATAATACTCTTTCTCGGCATACTTGTCAAGCCGATATGGTATAATTTTTTATATAGACATATTGAATATAATGTTCGGCTTTCTCATGAAGATGTATTTTCAGATATCCGCTCTAAAATCTGATTTGATTGATTTTATAGACATACTAAAAAATCCTTGTTTTACTACAACCCAACCTTCAATTTTGCTTTAAGGGCATTTTGCAATTCCTGCGAAAAATTAAGATTGGCTGTTTCGGCCTTGTAATTTAACCATGCCGGAATGGTAACCGTCTTTTTCACCGATTTTTCTGAAAATTGCCTGCGCCATTTATCCGTATCGGCTATAACATAGTTTACAAATCCGTCTTTTATTTTTACGTCCGATATATTACTGGCTTTTGGTATTGCTTGATTGTTATCTTCATAATGGGCAAGCATCATAGCTATGGCATCCTCTGCCATTTCTATAGCTTCAGTTACTGTGTCTCCGAATGTAAAACAGCCGGAAATATCGGGAACTCTTACCCCTATTTTTCCGTCATCATTTTCAAAAATAACAGGATATGTATATTTCATTTTTACCTCCACTACCCTATTTAATACCGGCTTCTTTTAAAATATTATGTGCAGTTCCTTTTGGAACATCACCTTTATGACGCGGTATTGCTATCATCTTTCCGCTTTCTTTGTGAATTGCTTTATCATGTTTTGCTCCGGCTATTATTTCATAACCGGCCTTTTTTAAGAGCTTTATAATTTCATTGGATGTCATAGCTCAACCTACAAGAGTATTATAGCACGTATTAACACGTATTGTCAAGTATTTTTTGTGGAAGCAACTTTTCTCCCCCCAAAAAATTCCCAAATTCAAGTCTTGACAAATAATCGTTTATACACTAGCATACTTTTATGGTAAAACTGATTTTAAACGGCTTGCTAACTTTTCTCAAAGCTTAAATTTAATGATTAAGAAGGAAGGTTTAAGATGAAAAAATTATTAGCAGTTTTTTTCTGTGCGGTTTTGATTTCTCAAAATATTTTCACAGAATCTAACGATTTATCAAATGGAAACGGTAATGGAGGGAAAGATAAGATCGGAGCATGGCTGGGTGTACCGTTTATAGGCTTATCTTATTCACATGAATTTAACGATCTGATAGAATTTGATTTACTGATAGGTTCAACAGGAATACCTCTTATTGCTAGAATAGTGAATATCCGTAGTGCTCTTCTTTTTACTGTATGGGAACCGGTAATTAAAGGTCAAAACTGTCCGCTCACAATTGGCACTGCCATTGATATCAACAGTTGGGCGGTATTGTATAAACCTGCCAGTATTGGTGTTGCGGTATTATTCCCCATAAGATGGGAAGTAAACTTTGAAAAAATATCCGCATTCAACTTATTTATCGAAGCAGCTCCGGCTATCGGTTTTACTTATTATTATGGAGAAAGGAATCACAGCTTTGCCCCTAACAATGAATCCGGATTATTTAAGAAAAAAATAAATGATCAAATATCTATAGATTGGATTCCGCATATCGGTCTTGGACTTCGTTATCGTATTCCTAATAAAAAATAGCTCTTTGTCATATTTTTTAGTTCCGTAAAAATATGCCTACATAATTAAAATTTTTATAATAACTTCTTATTTAAATCTCTTTTTAAATATATTTTCTATCTTTGATTTACTATGTAGGCGATAAATATCAAAATCCGAATCTATACTGATTATCCGATTGATTCCTCGCTCTTCTGCTGCGGCTACCAATGTTGCATCTCCCACTTCCCCTAATCCCTTAGTTATGCTAAAATACTCTGAACATGATAAATATTGATTGGGGGAAAGAATGCCGTATATTTTGGGAACAGCGGGACATGTAGACCATGGAAAGACTGCCTTGGTAAAAAGGCTTACAGGAATTGAAACCAGTCATCTGCCTGAAGAAAAAAAGCGGGGGATGACCATAGAGCTCGGCTTTGCTTCGCTTGAAGATCCTGTTCACGGTACTGTCGGCATAGTAGATGTTCCCGGCCATGAACGCTTTATCCGCAACATGGTTGCAGGCACATGGGGATTGGATGCGGCTCTTTTAATAGTGGCAGCCGATGACGGCTGGATGCAGATGTCCTCCGACCATTTGCGTGTACTGAAGGCTATGAAGATAGAATCCATTCTTCTTGTAATCACAAAATCCGACCTTGCAGAAAAGGACATGCTTGAACTTTTAATCGAAGATGCCAATGCCCAATGCGAAAAAATAATCGGAAGGAAACTCCCTGCCGTTGCCGTATCTTCCCTTACCGGAAGCGGAATCGAAGAACTCAAAGCCGAAATTACAAAACTTCTTTCTTCATCAAAAAAGCAAAGTCCCCCCACTCCATTTTTATATGTAGACAGAGTCTTTGTCCTAAAAGGCATAGGAACCACCGTTACGGGAACATTAAGAGGAAAAGGCCTGCATACGGGCGACAGCTTGCAGATATATCCTTTAAATGAAGAATGTAGAATTAAGTCGATACAAAACCATCATAAGGATGTGGAAAAAATAGAGCCCGGCACGCGGACAGCCCTCAACTTAAGGCTGGGAGAAAAAACAAATCTTGAAAGGGGTATGCTCTTAGCTGAAAAAGATTCAAATTTTGTTTTAAGCGGAAAAGAACTTTTAGTACGCATCGATGAGGTTTTTACAAACAAGGAAGGGGGCTTTAAAAACCATACCGAAATAGAAATAGCCCTCGGAAGTGCCCATGCTATAGGCAGCATTCACTTAAACCAATTTGACAGGAGCTTGGGCCGTCTTTCTTTAGAAGAACCTATTGCCTCTGCTTGGAATCAAAGAGCCGTTTTAATAAGGCATGGTGGTAGCGAAATTCTAGCCTCGGCCAGAGTGCTCGCAAGTTTTCCAAGCTATAAGAGAATACAGTTTAAGGAAGCCTTTGAGGTTTACAGGGATAAGGAACTTCCTTCCATTCACAGCTACAAGTTTAACATTGAAGGCTTTGTCGAGGATAGTAAAATCAAAACCCAAGAGCTCACATCGGATAAGAATGAAGTCATCGAGTACGGCTCTTGGCGTTTTTTAAAAAAGCGGCTTGAGTTTTGGGAAAATAAAATTTTAAAAACGGCTCAAGAAAGTCAGGCAGGCTTTACCCTTGAAGAAGTGGACTTACCTGTTCCGCAAAGGGTAAAAACTACCGTATTAAAAAAACTTTGTGATGAAAAAAAGCTGGAAAAAGAAGCTCATATTTATAAACTGAGCGGAAGAACTGGTGAAGATATTTCTAAAAATGCAAAGGCCCTTTTGGATGCAGCCTTTAAGGCGGGCTTTGAAGGCATCGAAATAGACAAGATAAAGCTCCCTCAAGCCCGAAAAGAGGCCAGAGACCTGATAAAATTAGGCAAGCTGATCTGCCTTGAAAACTTTTTACACTACCATACGGATTTTTACAAAAAGGCCGTAAATTCATTATTTGCAAAATACAAAACAGGGGATAAGATTTCGATAGCCGATGCACGGGAAGTAACCGGCCTTTCCCGCAAATACATTCTTCCGATTCTTAACCTTCTCGAAAAAGAAGGCAAGCTAAAAAGACAAGACAACGACAGAATTGTATTGTAAGAGTAGGTGGTAAAAATTCTTATTCGGTTTCGGCAAGAGCACGGGAAATACTAAAAGCAAAATCTCCTATTTTTTCCAAGTTGCGGACCATGTCGATATATAAAAGCTCGGCCTTTACGTTTGCACCTTTTTCCAAGCGGGTACGTGCAAGATGCTTTAGGTGTTGTCGCATCGCATCGATAGATTCTTCCATTTCATGGGCCATTGCAAGCTGCTCCGCTGCAAGAGGTTTATTTAAGTGCTCATGAACAAAATGAATAAACTGATTTACAATTCCCATATAGGGCAAAAGTTTATCCATATCGTCTTGGCTGATGGGCATCTTCAATTCTATACTTCGGTTGATAAAAAGACCTAGCTCAAAAATCTGATCGGTCATATTTTCTATATCGTCTACAATACCGAGCATAAGGCGTACATTCTTTCTGTTTTTTTCGGATAAAGAAAGCTGAGAAGTTTTAATAAGGTATACAGAAAGCTCTTCCTGCATCTGATCGGTATAATCTTCTTTTTCGGTCAACTGCCTTATAACAAATTCTCTTGAAACATTTTCTTCCTTACTTAAAAGAGAACGCAAGAGGCTGAACATTTCCCGGACAATATTGGACATCTTAAGAATTTCAACCTCGGCCCTAAGCACGTAGGCCTCCGTGTTTTCTTTCATACCGGGTGCTTGAAAGGTAAGAACATAGCGGGCAGGCTCTTCATTTTCTCTTGGTT
>CAUUSH010000002.1:0-159486 GCA_963547785.1 uncultured Treponema sp.
AATTTGTTTAAATTTGGTGTTTTTTTATATTTTTTTTTTTTTATTTTTTAAAAAATTTTTCCATCGGTGTTTTTTGAAAATTGTTAAAATTTTATTTATTCCCCCCCCCCCCCCCCCCCCCCGAAAAAATTAGCGCTGGAAAACATGAGATAATAAAAATTTTCTCTATACGCAAAAAGCTTACAATTATTTTTGGGCTGTTAATTACGCTGACCGTTTTTATACAAGGTTTAATAGCAATACGCATTGCTCAAAACGCCGTAACCGAAAAAGTGGAAGCCCATTTGCAGGATAAGGCCCGCGCCACCGCAGAAATTGTTGACGGTAAAATTATCGCTTTTCTTAATTTTATAGAAGGTGTTTCCCGTTCTTCTATTTTAAGAGACCCTTCGGCAGCCTATGCCGAAAAGATGAATTTTCTTAAAGCGGAAGCTTCTTTTAACCCGCGAATAGACGTATTTTATTTAACCGATTCGCAAGGCACCGCATATTTTTCGGACGGTCAAATATTAAAAATTGCCGACCGCAAATGGTTTAAAACCGCAATTTCCGGAAAGCTCTTTGTCTCGGAGCCGTACGTTTCCCGCCTTGATAACCGGCTTGTAAACACACTTGCCGTTCCTATTTATGATGACAGCAAGAACATAATAGGTGTGTTAGCCGCCGATACGGAAGGGGTGCGGCTTTCTCAAGATATTAATTATATAACCGTAGGGGAGACCGGTTACTGCTTTATTTTGGGATTAACGGGTACAACTATTGCCCACAAAAATATCGAATTGGTTACAAAGCAGGATAACTTTCAAGAAAACGCAAAGACGGACGCTTCGTTTGCTTCCATTGCCGCCTTTGCAAAAACCGTTACAGACAAAGAAGAGGTTGTCGGTTATTACAATTTTAGAGACGAAGATAACATTGCCGCTTCCGCCGTTATACAAACAACAGGCTGGAAAGTTCTAGTAAGAGCGCCCTTACAAGAATTTTTAGGAACCGTTACAACTTTAAAACGGCTTATGATATTAATTGGATTTATTATGACAGTAACAACCGTTATCTTTATCTATCTGATTGCGCGAAAAATGGTACAGCCAGTTCAAAAAACGATAAATGCACTTAAAGATATAGCACACGGCGAAGGCGATTTAACGGTGCGCCTTCCTCTTATAGGCCGTGATGAAATTACGGAATTGTCCGAATATTTTAACCGTACCATCGAAAAAATAGGCTTGTCCATAAAAGCCGTAAATAATAATGCGCTTTTAATGCAGAAAATAGGTGATGAACTTGCAAGTAATATGGACGAAACAGCCGGTGCCGTTAATCAGATAAGCGGAAATGTAGAAAATGCAAAACAAAAAACGCTTTCTCAGGCTTCAAGCGTAACGCAAACCGCCTCTACTATAGAAGAAATTATACGCACCATAAAACAGCTTGACACCAACATAGAAGCGCAAGCGGCAAGCGTTGCCCAGTCTTCATCTTCAATAGAACAGATGACGGCAAACATTTCTTCCATTACGAAAACCCTCGAAAAAACAGATGATGCCATTAAAAGTCTTGCGGACGCTACCGGCAAGGGAAAAGCCATACTGGTAAATTCCAACGATGTTACGCGAAAAATAGCCGAAGAATCCGGCAGCCTTATGGAAGCGTCAAGTGTAATTCAGCACATTGCTTCGCAGACAAATTTACTTGCAATGAATGCCGCAATTGAAGCTGCGCACGCAGGCGAAGCGGGAAAAGGGTTTGCCGTCGTTGCCGACGAAATAAGAAAGCTGGCTGAAGAATCAGCCGGACAGGGAAAAACCATAACTGCCACGCTTAAAACCTTAAGCAGCGAAATTGAAAGCCTTTCGTCTTCCGCAAAAACGGTAGAAGAAGAATTCAATATTATCTTTAGTCTTTCAGCAGAAGTAAAGGATATGAGTACGCGCCTTACTGAGGCTATGCGGGAGCAGGAAAACGGCAGCAAAGAGGTTTTACATGCTATAAAAAACATTAATGGTGTAACAACTGCAGTAAATGAAGGCTCGGCCGAAATGCTAAAAGGCGGAGAAGAGGTCGCAAAAGAAATGACCAAGCTTGATGAATTAACCCGCGTTATAGCTTCCAGTATGAACGAAATGGCGGCCGGTTCGGTGCAAATTAATAATGCCATACAGGAAATTAACGGTATTACACATAAAAATAAGCAAAGTATAGAAGGTCTTGTAAAAGAAGTTAAAAAATTTAAAGTTTAAAAAATGCGGTCTGTCCGTAACGCAGATTAACAGGCCGCATTAGCCAGTATTTATAACCTTTATGCTAAAGCCCTCTTGAACATATTTTAAGTTTATGGTATTATCGAGCAGAACATATATTATCCTATAAATCCGGAGTCGTTCAAACGGCTCCTTTTTTGTATACGGAGGGCTGCCGCTTGGATTTTATTTTAAAAAAGGATATTCCGTATTTTACCGACTGCGAGCCTTTGGTGCAGGGGCTTGGGTTTAAGCTTGTAGATTTGAACGTTTTTAACAAACACGGCGAAAAACAGGTTAAGGCCGTTATTAAGGCCAGCCGCGGTGTCGGAATTAAAGACTGCGCCGCCGTGCACCGGGCGCTTCAGCCCCGTCTTGAAGCCCTGCTCGGCTCGCAGGACATAGCCCTAGAGGTAAGCTCTCCCGGTATAAACCGAACCGTAAAACGTTCCGTTGAACTGTACGCTTTTATAGGCGAGCAAGCAGAAATTTGGGACAGCGGTATTACAGACTGGCGGAGCGGCGTTTTAAAGGACGTATCGGAAAAGGGCGTTACCCTCGATTCGGACGGGGAAGAAGTGTTTTTGCCCTATAATCATATAAAAAAAGCACGATGTAATCTTTAAACAGTGGCCGTTTCCGTTTTAAAAATAAAAGGCGGAAAGTACCGCTTGCTCTAAAGGCGGCCTTAAAAGGTTTTAAGTCTTAATTGATGTTTTAAAGGAGATACAAATGTCGAATGAGTTAACCGAAGCAATTAAAAATTTTGCACAAGAAAAGGGAATAGAGGACGATCTTGTTCTGCAAATTGTAGAACAGGCTCTGAAAGCTTCGTACAAAAAACAATTCGGAACCGATTCCAATGCAGTTTTCAATGAAGAAACGGGGACGCTTTATTCCAATAAGACAATTGTGGAAACGGTCGAAAAGCCGGTTTTTGAAATAAGTTTAGACGATGCAAAAAATTTGGTTGATGAATGTGAAATAGGCGATGAGCTTTTGGTGGAAGTAGACCCTAAAAGTTTCGGTATTAATGCCGCGCGTGTTGGTATGCAGCGGGCAACCCAGTGCCTGCGCGAAATGCAAAAGGACAGTATTTATTCGGAATACAGCACAAAGGTCGGCGAAATTATTATCGGCTATTATCACCGTGAAAAAAACGGCACTATTTATGTGGATTTAGGAAAGGTTGAAGGCCTTTTACCAAAAAAGTTTCAGTCACCGCGCGACCATTTCGGAAGAAATTCGGCGGCAGGCGAAGAAAGCAGAATCAAGGCTCTTGTAAAAGAAGTAAAAAAACACAAACAGTCAAATATTATTCAGCTTATCCTGTCAAGGACGGATACCGAATTTGTGCGCCGCATTTTAGAGCTGGAGGTTCCGGAAATAGAAAACGGGGTTGTGCAGATACACAATATTGTGCGGGAAGCCGGTTATCGGACTAAGGTTGCCGTTTCCTCGCAGCGGGAAGACGTCGATCCGGTGGGCGCCTGCGTCGGCGCAAAAGGCGCGCGGATTCAGGCCGTTATTGCAGAACTCGATGATGAAAAAATAGACATACTCCCGTATTCGGAAGATCCTAAGATGTACATTAAATACGCCCTGTCTCCTGCGGATGTTATGAACGTTATGATACTGGACGCGGAAAAAAGACTTGCACTTGCAGTTGTCTCCGACTCTCAGCTTTCGCTTGCCATCGGCAAACAGGGAATGAACGTGCGGCTTGCCAACCGTCTTGTGGACTGGAACATCGATGTAAAAACCGAAGCCCAGTTTAAAGAAATGGATATTTACACCGATGCGCGGAAAGCGGCGGAAGACCTCTTCTCCGATGAGGCGGACAACGATTATGAAGAAATTTCAAGCGTTTCGGAGCTGCCCGGCATTACGGAGGAAATTCTTGCCGTACTGCACGATAACAGTATCGAAGATATTCAAGACCTTATCAATAAGGAAGACGATGAAATACGCGCTTTAAACGGTATGAGCGCGGAAATGGCCGATACGCTTTTGGATATTATCGCAAACGCGGTAGAGGTTGTAGAAGAAGAGGATGACGATACGGAAGAAACGGGCGGCGGGACTTCAGAGGAAGAGGAATTCGAATGCCCCGAATGCGGGCAGACTATTACCGCCGATATGACAAAGTGCCCAAATTGCGGTGTCGAACTTGTTTTTGAATATGAAGATGATGGAGATGAAGAATAGGAGAAATATGTCAGACGATAGCGAAAACACAAAAAAACCGGAAACGATTTTAAGAAAAAAGGATAAGCAGGCCGCCGAAGCCAAGGACAAACAGGGTGCGGAACCGAAAAAAAAGGTTGTCAAAAAAGTAAAGGCTTCATCCGAAGGGACTGCAGCATCTAAAGAACCTGCAAAAAAGGTTGTCCGCATAGTAAAAGCAGCTTCGGGGCAAACTGCAAAACCGAAACCCGTTTCTTCCATTGCAAAAAACGGGGAAACGGAAGGGGCCGCCGTTTCTGCCGCAAAAAAAGAAGAAAAAAACTTAGGGCAGGCTAGAATCGGGTCATCTCAAATAGACTTTATGAGTAAACGCCCCAACGTCAAGGCCGGAAACCTTGCCGATTCCGCAAGGCGGGGGCAGCGAGGACAAAACGGCGGCCGCACGCCCGGAGCGGCGGGGCAAAACAGGCACAGGGACAACAATTTTTCCGGCACTCAGGCAAAGGCCTATTCCGACGGCAGGCGCTTCGGTTCAAAACAGGGGCAGCAAGGCAGGACAGGACAGGTTGGCGGCAGGGGGCCTAACAAACCATTCGGCTTTGCAGCGGGCAAACCCGGCGCGGCGGCTCCCATTCCCGTCGAAAAAAATAAAACACAGACAAACAAAAAGGCATATAAATCAAAAAAAGAAATATATTCCAAAAAAGATAAAGAAAATGAGTTTTTTGAAGAAAAGCTTTATAACCAAAAGAAAAAGCAAATCGAAAAACTGCATAATGTTCCGAAAGAAATCGAAATACTCGAAACCGTTTCCGTTTCCGAATTGGCCAAAAAAATGAATTTAAAGGCCTCGGAACTTATCGGCAAACTGATGGGAATGGGAATGATGGTTACGATGAACCAGTCTATCGATGCGGATACGGCCGCGATTTTGGCGTCGGAATACGACTGCGAAGTAAAAATTGTCAGCTTGTACGATGAAACCATTATAGAAAGCAAGGCCGATGATGCGGCGGAACTAAAACCCCGTCCGCCGGTTGTAACGATAATGGGACACGTCGACCACGGAAAAACAAAAACGCTTGATGCAATCCGCAGGTCAAATGTGGCAGCAGGCGAATTCGGCGGCATAACACAGCATATCGGAGCTTATACCGTCAACACGCATGGCGGTAAAATCACCTTCCTCGACACACCGGGGCACGAAGCCTTTACGATGATGCGCGCACGCGGTGCTGAAATTACCGACATTGTCGTATTGGTCGTAGCCGCCGATGACGGCGTTATGCCCCAGACAATCGAAGCGATAAACCATGCCCGCGATGCAAAGGTTCCCATTATCGTCGCTATTAACAAGGTCGATAAACCCGAAGCAAACATCGACAAGGTCAAAAACCGCCTTTCCGAGCTCGGCCTTATGCCCGAGGACTGGGGCGGGGATACCATGTATGTCGAAATTTCGGCGCTTAAAAACATTGGGTTGGACACGCTCTTGGACACGATCCTGTTGCAGGCCGAGGTGCTGGAGCTTAAAGCCAATTACAACTGCAATGCCGAAGGAAAGGTCATCGAATCGAGAATAGATCACGGACGCGGTGTCGTTGCCACGATTATCGTTCAGCGCGGTACTTTAAGAACGGGCGACCCTTATGTTGCCGGTATTTATTCCGGAAGGGTGCGGGCTATTTTTAACGACAAGGGCGAAAAAGTAGACGCCGCCGAGCCCAGTATGCCGGTAGAAATTCTCGGGCTTGAAGGTATGCCCAATGCAGGCGACCCGTTCCAAGTAACAGATTCCGAACGTATTGCCCGCCAAATCTCCGGCAAACGGCAGGAACTTAAACGCTTTGAAGATTCGCGCAACGTCAAAAAGGTTACGCTTGACAATCTGTACGAAACAATTCACGAAGGCGAAATCCTCGAATTAAAGGTTATCATAAAAGGCGATGTGCAAGGTTCGGTCGAAGCGCTCAAACAGTCTTTGGAAAAACTGTCCACGCCTGAAATTAGGCTTAACGTCATTCACGCTTCGGCTGGCGCCATAAATGATTCGGACGTTATGCTGGCTGCAGCCGACTCCAACGCCATCATCATAGGCTTTAATGTCCGCCCGACACCTCAGGCAAAACTTTTAGCCGATCAGGAAAAGGTCGATATACGTAAATACACCGTTATTTACAAGGCTGTAGAAGAAATTCAGCTGGCAATGGAGGGAATGCTCTCCCCCGACCTTAAAGAAAAGGTTATCGGCTCGGTTGAGGTTCGTGATGTCTTTAAGGTACCTAAGATAGGAAAAATTGCAGGCTCCTATGTGCTTGATGGTATGGTTAAACGGAACAGCTCTGTTCACATTATCCGCGACGGCATTGTTGTCCATACGGGTAAACTCTCTTCGTTAAAACGGTTTAAAGACGACGCAAAAGAGGTTACCGCCGGCTTTGAATGCGGTATCGGCATAGAAGACTTTAACGACATTCAGATAGGCGATCAGCTTGAAATAATCGAAATAATCGAAGTAGCGAGAAAACTAAGCGACTCAGAAAAATATAAACCCCCGGAAACCGAGCGGAAAGAAGAGGACAGTAATGAGTGAATTCAGACTTGAAAAATTAGGTGAACAGATACGGGAGGAAATTGCAGCGCTTATTTTATCGGCAAAGATAAAAGATCCGCGCGTTTCATCCCTACTTTCCATAAACCGCGTTACCGTTTCAGGCGATCTGTCGTATGCCAAAGTTTATGTTTCAAGCTTTATGGACGAACATAAAACGAAAAAAGGCGTCCGCGGGCTTGAAAATGCGGCGGGCTTTATCCGCTCCGAGCTTGCAAGAAAACTTCGTATAAGGCAATGCCCCGAACTCTCATTTATTTTTGATAAAAGCATAAAAGAAGGAATCGATATGATTCATAAGCTGGAAAATCTGGGAATTTCGCCTGAAGAATCGAAAAAAGAAATCGCCCCGTAAAATCGGGCCGGAAGCCCTCGTTTATCCGCAAAATTATTATGCAGCCTTCTTCCGATTTTATCATTCCCTATGCCAAACAACCCGGATTAACCAGCTTTGATTCAATGGCCGCGGTGAAAAAAGCCGTAGGCACTAAAAAAGTCGGACATACGGGCACCCTTGATAAATTTGCAGACGGACTTTTGGTGCTGCTTTCCGGTAAACTTACCCGTCTTGCCGACACGATTGTAAACGGCGCAAAAACCTACGAGGTTTGGGCGGAATTCGGCCTTCAAACCGACACCCTAGACCCCGAAGGACGGATTATCGCAAAAAACGAATTACCGGATTACAGCACACTTTTAAAAGTTCTTCCTTTGTTTAAGGGTGCGCTGAAGCAAACCCCGCCCGAATTTTCTGCAATAAAGATAGGCGGAAAAAGAGCCTCAGACAGAATGCGGGACGGCGAAAAAATAACCTTAAAACCGCGCCCTATCGAAATTTTAGAACTTGATTTAACTGCAGTGTGCTCTGAAAACGGCCTTTTTTTTAAACCGTCCGTCCTTACAGAAGGCGTACAAACAAAACGGCTTGCTGCAAAAAACAGCCCGATGCCGCCGCCTTTTAAAGTAAAACAGGCAAAAATGACCGTTGTCTGCTCTAAAGGCACCTATATCCGCTCCCTTGTACGGGATATTGCGCAGGCGGCAGGCTCCTGCGCCTCCGTCGCTGCCCTTAGAAGGACGGCTGTCGGCGGCTTTAAGCTGGAAGATGCGGCCGGTTTTTCCCTGCTTGCCCCCTTCGATGCACCTGCCGTTTTCGGCTCAAACAGTCCGGCTTGCGAAAAAACAGTTCCGCCGTCCCTAGATACGGAGATTTTACAAAAAGCTGCCCCTTTTACACAAAACGCCGCACAAAAAGCGGGTATACATACGCTTTTTTTGAAAAAAGCGTATACAAAAAATTTTCGTAACGGGCAAAAGATAAGGCCGGAATGGTTTACAGATAGTAATTGCAGAAAAACGGACGCTCACAATAAAAAAGGCGGAAAAATTGCCGTGTTTTGTGAAGACGAGTGTGCGGGTCTGATTTCTTGCAGTCAAAACGGATTTACATACGAAATGGTTTTTTAACGACGGGGCATTTTTCGTTTACCGAAGACCCGAGAAAAATCGTCCGCAGTTTTGGAAAACGGCCTAAAAAAGGAGGGGGAACCCTTTTAGGGTTCCCATTGATGAAAAAACAACACAAGAAGAAGGCACCGATCAGAATCGAACTGATGAATAAAGGTTTTGCAGACCTCTCCCTTACCACTTGGGTACGGCGCCAAGATACTTTAAATATACCAAAAATACATTTTTATGTCAATCTTTTATGTTAAAAATAATTACACTTCACAAGCCGGCGGTGATAATCCGCTAAAAAGGGCGCAGCCTCATATTTTTAATTCTTTCTCAGCCGAAAAAGCCGCCGCTCATCATTTTTTCCTGTAAGCCCTTATTTTTCGAAACTTTCCGCATCATCTGGCGCGTTTTTTCAAACTGTTTTAGCAACTTGTTGACCTCGCCGACAGAGGTACCTGACCCTTGTGCGATACGTCTTCTGCGGGGCGGGCCTATTATCCTGTGGTTATCCCGTTCTTTCAAGGTCATAGACTGAATTATCGCTTTTTGACGCTTGAGCATAGAAAGGTCGAGTTTATCCTTGTCGATTTGGCCTGCAAGCCCGGGAATCATGTCGATCATTGACTCAAGCGGGCCCATTTTTTCGGCCTGTTCCAACTGCATAAGCATATCGGCCAGCGAAAAAGTTTCGTTCCGCATTTTTTTTTGGAGCCGCTCGGCCTCTTTCTCGTCATAAACTGCCTGAGCCTTTTCTACGAGTGAAACGATGTCGCCCATACCGAGAATGCGGCTTGCAATGCGGTCGGGGTAAAAGGGTTCAAGGTCTTCGGGTTTTTCGCCGGTACCGATATACAAAATGGGTTTGCCGGTAACGGTTTTAAGGGATAAGGCCGCGCCGCCCCTTGCATCGGAATCGAATTTTGTCAAAATGACTCCCGAAAGCCCGATTTGTTCGTCGAATTCTTTGGCAACGTCAACAGCACTTTGGCCGGTCATAGAATCCGCCACCAAAATCGTTTCAAGCGGTTTTACGGCGGCCTTTACCGCAGCGATTTCTTTCATCATCGGCTCGTCTATTTGCAAACGGCCTGCGGTATCGACAATAACGGTATCAAAAAAGTTCTTTTTCGCAAAGGCAAGGGCGTTTTTTGCAACCCGCAGCGCGTCCTTCGTTTCTTCTTTGTAGACGGGAACGCCGACTGTTTCTCCCAAGACGGAAAGCTGTTCTACGGCAGCAGGACGCACAAGGTCGCAAGCCGCCAAAAGCGGTTTTCTGCCCTCGTTTTTCAGTCTAAGCGCCAGTTTTGCAGCGGATGTGGTTTTACCTGAGCCCTGCAAGCCTAAAAACAGGATAACCGATTGGGTGTCGGGCCCCCGCAGTTCCAAGGACTTTTTTTCGTCGCCTAAGAACGAGGTCATTTTATCGTAGACGATTTTCGTAAACTGCTGCCCCGGATCCACGGCCCGCAAAACCTTTTCGCCCAAGGCTTCTTCTGCGGTAGCGTTTATAAAGCGGCGCACAACACGCAGGTTTACGTCAGCTTCAAGGAGGGCGTTTTTTATTTCTTCTATCGTGCTTTCAATGTTTTTTTCGGTGATCTTCGATTTACCGCTTAACGAGCGGATTATTCCGCCGAATTTTTCCGTTATGTTTTCAAGCATGTTACACTCCGTTTAATAGGTTTTCGATTAATTCGAAAGGGTCTGTTTCTTTATTTAAAATTGCATAAAGGCCGGTGCAGATCGGAAGCCGCAAATCGTATTTTTTTGCAAGCACATTTATATATTTGCAGGCTACGATGCCCTCAGGCAGGTACCCGATTTTTTCTATGTTTGAGATGAGGTCTTCCAGATTGCAAAAGTTATTCAAGATTTTAGCCGTAACGATTTCGCGGCCGAAGCGGCGGTTCCTTCCGTATTTGCTGCGGCAGGTAACGTCCAAATCGCCGACTCCCGAAATCGACGTAAAGGTTTCAGGGTGCGTAGCGCCCATCGCCTTGCCGATAACCTGAATTTCGTTTAAGCCTGCCGCCAGTAAAAGGGATTCGGTGTTGTCGCCGAAAAAATCGGAGTGTTCCGTAAGCGCATCCAGAATCCCGAAAGCGACGGCCATAACGTTTTTTGCCGCGGCGCAGACTTGCACACCGATGATGTCCAAACTGGAGTACACCAAAAGACTTCTCGATTTTAAGATTTCGCGGCAGCGGATCGAGCTCATTGGGTTTTTCGAAGCCGCTATAAGGCCGGTCAGTTTTCCCGCGGCAACCTCTTCGCCGTGGCTCGGCCCTGCGACATAGACAAGGTGATCTTTATAAAAATCGGGTAAGATTTTTTCCAAACTGTCTATGATAAATTTGGGCTCACCGTTTTCGTCGGGAATAAAGCCCTTCGTTAAAACGGCAATGGGGGGATATTCCGCCGCCTTGCCGCAAAAGGGCGGAATCTTCATCAGTTCTTGCACCGTTCCGATCAAATAAAGCGAGGGACTTGCCAAAAAAAGCATTGCGGCGTCTTTGCAGACCTCGCCCATATCGGTAGACGCGGTAACGGTTTCGGGTAAGGCGTAGGACGGCAGGTATTTTTTGTTTACGTGCCCCTTGTTAATAGAACCGCAAACCTCGGGGCTGCGGCTGTAAAGGGCAACCCTGTGCCCGTTGCGTGCCATGGCGCAGGCCATCGCCGTACCCCACGAGCCTGCTCCGATAACCCCTATTTTTTCGCTCACAATCTTATCTCCCGACTGACAAAATACGCAAGGCACCCTTAAAACCGCAATTTTAACGATACCCGCAGGTTGATTACGGCACGCATAGTATCATTTTACGGAAAAAAATGCAATCTTACCGGCTTAAACGCAAACCGATTAAAACGGAACAAATCTTCAATCTTTTAGTCCCTTACGCTGATGCAGCCGGCTTTGGATAAGGCTCAAGTGCGCTTATAAATCGTTTACCGTCATTAAATGTCTTGCATTATTAAAGAATTTATTGTATACTATCGCAATGAAAATACAAACGAATTTACTGCACTTACTAAGAATATTCTCTCTTAAAAAAAATGAAGCTCAAGTGTCTTTAGATTCCTTTCAAGAATATCTGCGCCGATATTCCAAACATTATCTGCATCAAAAACAGGAATTATCGAAATATCTTACTATTTCACATGATGACCTTATAAAAGAGCTTAAAAAACTACAAACCGAAGGCTCCATAGAGCTTATATCCGACACTGCTAATAACATCAATATTTTTATACCTCATTTTTATATAGATTCGGTTTCCAGACAATATACGGAGATAGAAGCCAAGCCTGAAATACCCTTCCCCTTACTGACGGATCTACCGCGCAGCTTTCCAGGCAGACTTTTAAAACAGATATTGGTTTCTGACGACTTTGCATCCCTTAAAACAACACCCGATGGAAAAGATTTTTTGTTTGCCCTTAATTATAATGGAGATGTACCCTCTCTTTTATTTCCCGGAACCTTCACCACCGATAGAATTTTGAATTTTGCCTTAAGCAAAATAAAACTTTTTCTCAGTAAAGACGATTCTAGAGATTATGTACAAAAAAAGCTTTTCAGTGCAAATCCAAGCAAGGAACTTACGGTGCGCTCCTTTATTGCGCAGATAGCGGCGCAAAACGCAAACAGTTTTCAATCGGCAAAGAATTCCAACGAAACATATATTATGTGGGGACAATTTTGTACCTTTGTCAAACAGGAATTTTCCAAAAAAAACGAACGGCTGCCTGATGAAATTGCACTGCTGCAATCCGTAGGCATTATAGAATACCTGAACAACTTTTACCGCAACAGCGCACAAAAAGATCTGCAAAGCGAAACGGCTTTAAAAAACCTTATGCTTGCACTGCAAAGACCGCCGTATTATTTTTCGATGAAACAAATATCCGCGTTTAAAGATTCAAGGGGAATTCCGCTTTTGGGCCAATATACGGAAAAAAGATTACAGGAATTTATGAAGGAAAAAACCACTATGGCGGAAAGCTATTCGATTCCCGATATTTTAACCTTCACAAATTCCTCCGGTGAAAGATTTTACGTACTTGCAGAAAAAATAATACCATTACTCGTCTATCTTATAAACGAATCGAGAAAACCTGTACGGGAAATCTGTATAAAAAAATGGCAAAGTATATTACTGAACTTTGAGCACGATAATTCGATGAAAAACGAGGCCGCATTCAGCGCCTTCCTAAAAAACATCATTGCAGAAAACGCGCCCGACCTGTACAGCCTTTTGCATGCACCTTTTTTTATATATATAATTTCCAATCCGCGGTTAAATGAAGTACAGGCTGAGGAGATGTCACGGATATTTCCGGATGGCAAGCTCGCACTTTATCAAGAAGTATTGATGCTTGACCGCAGTGAACTGTTAAAGGATACAAAAATTCTTTTACCCTTCTGGTATACGATACCTATCATTTATGCCATAGTCGCTTTTTTTAAGCGGAGCAGAAAAAAACCGGAAAAAAAAGAAGAAGAAAAAAAAGAAATACCATCCGTCGCCCAGCGCTCATCATTAAAAGATTCTTCTGAAAAAATGATAAAAGCTCTAGTTCCCCCAAATATGACACTTGATGAAATTCTTGAAAGAAAACTCGATGCGTGGAACCAGAATTTAAATCAAACTATGCGGAATAATTTGACGGAAGATATTAATGCTTTTATCAGAGACTATTTAAAAGGAATTCAAAAAACACTTTCGGCTTCCAGCCTTACCGAAGACCGGCTGAAAACTATTGCCAGAACCTTGGCCGATACCCCAAGCCTTCAGAAAATAAAAAACAGATCGGCCTTGCAAAGCTATATTGAATTATACCTTTTAAAACTTATTTTAAAATACTTTTAACTCAAAAAAGCTATGCAAGTTTTTTTAGCAACGGCAAATACGATATTCTTAAGTATCTTATTACAAGCGATACCGTTTATGCTGCTCGGCGCAATGATTTCGTCCATACTGCATATTTTTATTTCGGATCAATTTGTAATAAAGATTTTCCCCGATAAAAACGGGCTCGGTTTTTTAACGGCTCTTTTTGGCGGAATTCTTTTTCCGGTATGCGAATGCGCTGCGGTGCCTGTAATTACGGGCCTTATGAAAAAAGGCGTGTCAATGCCCGTTGCAATTACTTTTATGCTGGCCGCTCCGATAATAAACCCTATTTCCATTATGTCAACCCTTTATGCCTTTCCCGATAATCCGCAGATTGCTTTTTACCGGGTCTTATTCGGCATAATAACGGCGGCCGGTATCGGCGCTTTATTGCTTTTTTATCCCAAAGCAAAATATTTAAAAGAAATAGGCGGTACCTTTTCCGATAACACGGAACCTGGCATCCAATCCATTTCTCTTGACGGCAGTATGGAAGCATATCTCAGTTTTCCTGCAAAATTACAGGAAATGTTTTTGCATACGGGAACCGAATTTTTTACAGCCGGCCGATACCTAATTTTAGGCGCCTTGGTAACAGCCTTAATAAGGACGGGCGTTCCGGGAAACTTTTTTGCAAGCTTTACCGAAAACCATTCGTACGGCGGCATTATAATTATGATGCTGTTTGCTTTTTTATTTTCTGCATGCTCAACTTCCGACGCTTTTATTGCGCGCAGTTTTTACGGCAGTTTTTCTTTATTCTCGATTATGGGTTTTCTTGTTTTCGGACCGATGATGGATATAAAAAATATTTTTATGCTGCTTTCGTTTTTTAAAAAGAAATTTGTTTTAGAGCTTGTACTTATTATTATAATAATGAATTTAATTTTTATATCCGCAATGGGTTTTGTGTTTTTATAAAGGATTACAGCATGAATATAAAATCAACCAAAATAAATGCTTTTGCCGAAACCATCATACAATCGGCGGTGCTGATTATATCGACCTTTATTTTTATGTATGCGGTTATTTCCAAAAAAGCGCTGCTCTATGTTCACGCGCGGCATACCGGCATTATCGTTTTTGCCTCCGCAATTTTTTTTATAACCGGTATTTTACAGCTAAAAAAACTTTTCTTTTTTAACGGTCTTCATACAAAAGAAATTAAACCGCCGCTGTATCTTTTTATTTTTATCGCGCCTCTTGTTTTTTCTTTTATCTCTTCAAACAAGGCGTTAACCTTAGACTCTCTTGCTTTTAACATGGACATCTCTTCCCAAAAGCATTCCCCAATAAAGACGCCTCAGTCTTCTTCCAAGCTTTTGGAATTGCAGGACGGTTTTATTGTAATGGATGACGATACCTTCGGGCGCTGGCTTTCGGAGCTGTATCTTAATTTAAATTTATGGACGGACAAAAAAATTAAAATAGAAGGCTCCATTTGGAAAAATCCCGATATGTTCGGAGAAACCGAATTTGCAATAGGAAGAATGATGATGGTTTGCTGCGCCGCAGATATGCAGCCGGTCGGAGTTATAGCTTCTTGGGCTAAAGCCGCAGACTTACAAGATGACGAATGGGTACGCATAACGGGAACCGTTGCAACAACGGAATACGAAGGCGAATATGAACCGATGATTTTAGTGGAGTCTGTCGAAAAAATTACACGCCCGCAATTAGAATATATTTATCCGTTTTAATTTTATATTTTTTCGCTGTTTTTCATACTATCTTGTCCAGTCCGTATTTTTATTCATTGCGGATAACACAAGCTGTATAATCGATGCAATTAATTCCTTAGGATTATGGTTTTTATTTTTATAAATACACTTATGCGAAAGAATATACGGCGTAATCATTTTTAAATCACCGTCTTCAACCCACGTCCTTCCATTTGCAAGCGCCGTTACCTTTGCAAACTGCAATAAGTGAAGCGATGCCCGCGGAGAAGCACCGAGCTCTATTCCGGAATGATTCCTTGTTGCATTGCAAATATCGATAATCGCTTTTAAAAGAGCCGGATGACAATAGACGCTTTTTTGTTCTTCCCGTGAAGAAAAAATATCTTCGGTACTGATTACCGGTTTTAATGAAGGCAAAAAAGCAGACCCGGAATTCCCATGCAATAATTTTAAGGCAGCTTCATCATCGGGGTACCCTAATGAAAAAGAAAGCATAAATCGGTCAAGCTGAGCGGGCGGAAGCGGATATGTGCCGAGCGTCTCTACTGGATTTTGCGTCGCCGCCGTAAAAAAAAGTCCGCTTAACGTATGCGTTTTGCCGCCGACGGTAACCTGCCGTTCTTCCATAACTTCCAAAAGAGCAGACTGAACCTTAGGCGGTGTTCGGTTTAATTCGTCGGCCAAAAAAATATCACAAAATACGGGCCCCTTCATAAATTCGAAGGACTGCGTTTTTGCATTGAACACATCGACACCGGTTATATCATACGGTAACAAATCTGGGGTGCACTGAATGCGTTTAAATTCGGCGCTTTGTATCCCGTCCGAACAGTATATAAGTTTTGCAAGCGCTTTTACCAAAGTAGTTTTTCCAACTCCAGGTATATCATCGATTAAAACATGACCTCCGGCTAAAAATGCGGAAACAAAAAGCCTTATGATCTCATTCTTTCCTTTTATTATAAGAGAAATATTATTTGTTAATTCGTCTATAATTTCTTTGGTATTCATAAATTACAGTATACTTAAAATTGCGAATTTGTCTACAGAGATTGTTTACGGCTTGAGTGCTCTGCAAAACACTCCTTACCTTAACTACTTTGCAAATCACAGCTTTACGGAAAACATATTTTTTACATTTTCGTTTACGGCCTTTTTAAATTCGTTTTTAGTAAGTTTGTCTACGGCGGTATTGTGCAGATATAAAATATTTCCGCTTTTGTCCGTCAGTTTAAATATTAAAGAATTCCAAGCATATATTATTTGTAAAGTGAAGTTTGAATTTGAGTCTTGTATAAATCTTGAAGATAAAATGAGGGCGTTTATTTTTTTTTCGGAAATTGAAGAAGCTGATTTTTTTTCTATATTTATTTTTAAGTTAACCGGAAGCTTAATATCGAATTCTAAAAATCCGGCAGGATTTGTTTCATATAGGGCATCCAAGTAGGTATAATATAATGATTTTGAAGTTCGCTTTGCAATTTTAGCGCCTTCAGCATATAAGTCTTTAAATAAAAACTTTTCCCATTCACTATCCATCGTTTTTAGTCCGCCGTTGACTAAATCTAAATTTTTTAAGCAAATTCCTTTTTCCGCCATATAGCTTCCAGAGCTTTGCGGAATAAGAGCCGTTTCAAGTTTCTCAGACTTTTCCAAATATTTTAAGGCTTTCTTTCCTTTTCCAGCAAGAGCAAGATAATAATAATTATTTATATGCAGAACATAAGATATGCTATATGTTTCAAGAATACGCTGTTTTTTATATTCTTTTGCCGCTTTTATTTTATAAATGCGCTGCATCGCATTGTAATATTTATATTTTAATGCATAGTCTAATTTATTTTTTATATTTTTAAATAAGTCTGCTGCATTTACCGTGAGGCGTGTTTTTTCATAATTCAATTTTTGCTCATACAATTTTGCTTGCAGTTCGTACAAGGTGCTTTTAAATTCGACTACACTTAAACCATAATTCGATATCCACGCCTCATTTTTATTTTGCAGCTGTGATAAAATATACTGTTCGGCTTTTTCGGTATGCCCAGTTGTAAGATAAATTCCTGCAATGCTTAATGCGGCAAGGGGTGTATCGTCAATTGCCGCTGCCGCAATATAAGCACTTAAGGCCTTTGAAAAATTATTTCGACGCTCTTCCAATTCGCCTATCATCATATAACTTGAATTACGCTCCTGAAGTCTTAACGCTTCCTTTGCAGATTCCAATGACTTATCGAATTTGTAAAACTGGCGTTCCAAAATAGATTTATTATAACTGTAAATGGAAGCAGAATACGCCCTGTCTTGAATCTTTGCTATTTGTATAGCCTTTGAATAAAATTTTTCGGCATTTTCGTAATCGTATATTTCGCTGTACAATGTTGCCAGAGAATTACAAACGGAAGGGTCTTCTCCGTAAGTTTCTATGTTTTTTAAAAGAGTTTTTATTCCTTCATCTTCTTTATGGCATTTAAAACAAAGCCAGCCGTAGTTTGAGGCGGCAAAGCGATCGTCAGGAACATATTGCAGATATTTTTTTATATAAGCGAGGGCTTCTTCGGGGTTATTTAAAAATCCTGCAGCGGAAGAAATATAATATAAAAGAGAAACGTTTTCAGCATTTAAGGCTAAGCCTTTTTTAAAAAGCTTATATGCAGAAGCGTATAATTCTTTATCGTAATACACAATGCCTAATTTTAATAATAATGTATCATTTTTCGGATATTGTTTAATTCCCTCTTGTAAAAGTTCAAGCGTTTTTTCCCAATTTTCCGCTATCTCGGCTTTATCTGCTTCCGATATAAATTCCTCTGCTGTTTTACCGAATAAAAAAGCCGTATAAAATAAAAAAAATAAAGCGATTGTTTTTTTTAATAGCATTTTAATCATTCCTTATGATTTTTCGAATTTTTGCTCTGTGCCTTTAAAAGCGTTATTGCAGCGCTTATATCGTTTTCGGTGCACTGCGGTGAGAATTTAGCTTTTTGAATAAGTGCAGTCATTTTAGCGCCATCTTCCGCTTTGATATTCTTTTTCTTTTTAAAAAGACGGCCTGCGGTTAATATAATTTTTCGGTTATTTTTGGAATATTTTAAAATTAGGTAAGGATATGTTTTATAGCCGGTAAACAAAAAAAGCACTCCTATGCATAAAAGTATAAAAATAATATTTTTATTATTATGAAAAAAGTCCTTTAAATAATATGGACGGGATTCATCTTTTTTTTGCTCTTCCGTTTCTAGGGTGGACAGGTTTTCCCTTTTTTCCAGAATTTCCGCCAGTAAAGAATTGAATTCTTCGCCGCCGGCAGTTCCGCCGAAATTTAAATTTTCCCCTTCGGCAAGAAGCTGTGTTGTCGGATCAAAACTGATCCAACCGATATAAGGAAAAAAAACTTCAGTCCATGCGTGTGCCATATTTGAACGCACGGGATAGTAATTTAAAACTTCCGATTCAGGTTGAACGAAAAAACCGACGGCAACACGTGCCGGAATACCGAGACTTCTGAGCATTAGGGTAAAAGAAAATGCATAATAGGTGCAATAACCTTTTTTCGTTTCGGTTAAAAAATATTTAAGCTGATTCCCATCCGGCGCTTTGCCCGGCTTAAGCGAATAGCGGAAGTCTCCGTTTACAAAATATTCCAGCACGGCACGGATTTTATCGGAATAGGTTTCCGTATCCTGTGTAAGCTCAATAGCCTTATCTCGAACAAGTGCGAGGGATGTTTTATCGATACTCGTATAAAACCGTAAATCGGCCTTGCTCAAACCTTCTTCATCCGCACCTGTCGGAAATTCCAAACTGTAAACATCTTCGGCAAAGGCATAAACCGCATCGCTGAAAACTTTGTATCCGCCGTTAAATTTTATGCTATTCCATATTTTATACGGGATGACTTTTGTAGGGTAATCGATTGCAATAAAAGAAGAGGCAGGCAGATTTACAAAAAAGTATTCCTGCGGAACATTTTCTCTTAACTCGAATTGTTTATGTTCAATGGTTTTCTCTCCCTTAGGCAAAACGGAAGGCTGCAATTTTTCATCGGGCGCCGCTTTTTCGTAGAAGCCTTTTGCAGGATCCCAGCCGGAAAGATAAAATCGTCTTAACATACTATGCGAATATTCTTTATTAAAGTGCGCTATTAAAATAAGATTATCGTTCATTTTTATTTCACTTTGCAGCGTTAGGTAGTCTGAAAAATCGAATTGAAATAAGGTCGGCTGCATAAGCCCCCCGTAATTAGCCGCAGACATATCGTTATATTTTTTTATTATAAAAAGTGAGATGATTATTAACAGCGGTAAAAATAGCATAAAAAAATAAAGCTGCCGTTTTTCAAGAATTATGAATGTGCGCGTTAATTCCGATAAAAAAAACAAAAGCGCAAAAAGAAGTGCATAAACTGGATGGTCAAAAACGGACAGCGCATAGTTTGATTGCGGCTGAAACAACAGAGAGAATAATATAAAAAATATTACCGGCTCGTACGGGCGTGCTTTTTTATTTTTTAAAAACAAAACCGTAATCGAGGTAACAAAAACCGTTTGCAGTACAATAAACGGAATAATTATACTTAAACGAAGATACAGCACATCGAAGAATTCGGCAGAAATAATCCTACAAGCAAACAAGGTTATCAGCCAAAATAATATACACGAAAAAGAAATCAGAATAACGGAAGCCGATAGTGTAAAGTTCTGTTTTTCTATTTTAAGACATAAGACAATAATTATAAGCGACCATAAAGGCAAAATGAATGAAGGCAATATTTCAAATAAATAAAGTGAGGGGGCATAGCTTAAAAGAAGAAGTGAAAATGTTCTTAAAATAAAAATAATTTTAAATTCAGTATCCATAAAAACCTCTGCCGCATAGTTTCTCTTTTTCTTTTATAATTATTGCGTTTAACGATTCAGAATATTTAATTTGTTTTTTTAATTCTTTCGTGTAAAACAAAAAGCTTTGCAAGATATTTTTCGGTTTGTTTGTTTTTAATACCGGCCCTAGATAAAAAAATACACCGGCTTTATTCATTGCTATATTAGGAATATAGTCTTTGTTTTTTAAAACAGGATACGGCATTATAAAATAAAGCAGATGCTTTTTTTTGTTTGCACTAGTATCTGCAAGAAAGGTCTGTATTTTTTTATGCACTTCATTTATTTTATTTTCAGGATTTTGAAAAATCCTTATTTGAGGTAATGCCAATAGTTTTTTTATTTTTTCCAATCCGCTTTTATCGTCTTCAAAAACAGTTTCGCAGGTGCATAATCCCGTTTTATAATCATACGTAAGAAAGTTGATGTTTATACGGCTGCGGTGAAGAGCTGCAGCAAACGCAGCGATTTTATTTATGAATATATCAAAGACATCTTCCGCAAATGCCGCATGCTTTTGCAATACCGGTTCTTGCACGTATAGGGTAAAAAAGTTTTGCGGAGGCGGCGCGAAATCCCCCTGGAGTACGGCAAGCTCTTCGGTGTGAGCATACAGTTTCCAATTTATTTTGCGGGTATCGTCGCCGGGAATATACGGTCTGCTTTCATAAAGCTCTTCAGTTCTGCGTACGTTTAAAAGGCGGCCGGCTGTTTCGTCGAAGACGGAAGGTAAATCGAAATTACAGTCTTCTTCAATGCGGGGAGGAATTAAAATCTCCGTTACGGATTTTCCGCCGTTAAAAAATGCAGCCGAAAAAAAGCCTGCAATATCCGTAAGTTCTATGTATTCGCTTTTTAAAAAATAAAGGCCTCTTTTGTATTCCGGTATTTTGAATTCGTTGATTGTTTTTTTCAGCCTTATTTTTATTTCGAGTGTTTTGCAATTTTTGTTTTTTTCCCCGCCGCTGGTGGTAAAGCAAAATACATAAAAACTTACAATTCCGGGTATAACAAGGGGATGCTTCTTGCGGGCATTGCCGGGGAAAAGCGCTTTGACTGTGATTATGTTGTTTTTCAGTTCTGCTTCGTATCGGGCATTTTTTAAGAAGGCGGCGGAAAGGGCTAGGGATAAAACGGCTTGCAGGCAATAAAGGCAAAGACCTGCGCCGCAGATTGAAGTTAGAAGTTCTCCGCATAAAAAGCCTGCGCATAAAAGGGAGAGCGAGAAGAGAGTGTAAAGTAAGCCGGCACGGGTTAATCTGAATTTTTTCATCGCTGCATAGTACCATTTTCGGCAAAATAAAACAATCGAGAAGCGCTAAAGACGATAAAGGCGGCCGATAACACTCAATAATGCTGATGCAGAGCGTATGCTGCACAACAATAGAATGTTAAAATTCGCCGGATAAATAAAATTATATTCCGGTCTTTTTTATTTTGAAGGCAGTAGTTCTTTTACAAGGTATTTTTCGGGTATTTTAGACGGTTTGCCGTTTTTATCGACACAGCACCATGTAACCGCAGCTTCGGCACAAACTATGCCCTGTTCGTTTTTTACGGTCTGCAAAAACGTCCCCGAAAGCTTACCCGTTTTTACCGGAGATACTTCTATTGCAAGCCTTTCGTAAAGCCGCGCGGAGGCCTTATACCGTATGTCTATATGCGAAACATAGAGCATGTAACCTTCTGCAAATAGGCCCTTATAATCAAAGCCGATAGCTTTTAAAAAGTCCATGCGGGCATGTTCAAGATAGTTTAAATAAACGGCGTTGTTTACATGATTATACGAATCTAGTTCATAAGTTCTAACTTCTACATAGGTTGTATGGGGCATTACAGTCTTCCTTTTTCATTTTCATCATGCATTTCTTCCAAGATTGCCATAATGCGGTCTACAACAGCCTGTTTTTTATCGGCTTTTTCCGCATCGCCGCAAGCCTTTTTTATATCGTCTCTGAATTCCGCACAATTTATAACGGGGCTTGCGTCTAAAATCAATTTATCGTTTTGCACAATGTCTTCCATCATATTTCCCGATTCGGATATGGCAAGGCAATTTCCGTTAATGGAAACCAAAAGCATTATATCCGAAGATTTGACATAAGCGTCAATTTCTTTTAGCCCCTTTTTTGTTTCGGGGTAACCGGGTCGATAACGCGTACCGGAAGGGAAGACAAGGACAGCGCGGCCTTCGCTTTTCGCTTTTTCAAAAGCACGCATAGAAGCAATGTTAATGGAGCGGCTACGCTTTTTTTCCGCTTCCCGTTTTTCGGGGTCTTGCACAGATTCAAGTGTTCTGCTCGGATAAATAAAAATACGGTCATAGGCGCTTGCAAAGGCTGCAACGTATTTATTATCTTGACTAAGCTTCATTCCAGCAATGGCGACGCACTTTTCCGCAAGTGCCCTGCCCTTTTCACCTGTTTTTTTCATCAGACCAAGAATGGCTGTATAGTCTAGGTTGCTGTAGTGTTCGGCAAAAATAATGCCCTTTTTTCCCGCGTTTATGCCGTCAAGAAAGCTCTCCAAATTTTCTTTGTGCCGGAATTCCGAACCTTCCAAAATTAGTTTATCCAAAAGCGATTCCAGCAACGCAACAACTTTCTTATTTCCTTTTTGAAAGACGTTTTCGCCGGTAATTTCTACGGTTGTACCGCCTGAAGTTTGATCCAATATGGGAAGATAGTCTTTAAGATAATCGATTAATACCTTTTGCATAAAAGCCTCTATTTAAATAAAGTATCAAAGTAGTTCTTGTTTTTTTCGTAAGCCGCCGTATCTGTTGTTAGGCTGATAACGGTATACGTCCGCTCTTTTGTTTTGATGACGGTTTTTATATCATATTTAACGGTTTTAGTTCCGCTGTCGTATACGTAATTCGCTATTTTAAATTTGTCCTTGCTGCCGCTTATGACGGTTTTATCGGCCAAAATTTTTGCCTCTCCACCGGAAGAGCAAAAGTATTGAATCAAAAAAGAAACATCGTCTGAGCCTGTGTTCTTTAAGCTTTTAAGGTCAAGAGTGTTTACGGTTAAAAAGGCGGCGTCTCCCATCAAAAAACTGTTATCGGCTATCTGTTTCCATTGGGAATCCAAAAAGAAATTAATACCGTCGACGGTCTTTGTTTCTTTTGCCGCCTTTTTATTCAGTTTGAATTTAAATGATTTTGTTTTTGCCTGTTTTACTGGCGAAAAATCAAAGAAAGCCTTGTCGTTTTGAACAAGCCCCATTTGTTCCAGCTTAAACACTTCTTTTTTATTTTTATCCAAAATGCTTGAGATATGAAAAAGCGGAATATACGAATAAAAGGTTATTTCGTTTTCCCCGCCGAACTGATCTTCGTTTACAAATACGGAAGCCTTTTTTATAACGAGGCTTTCGGTCTGCGGTTCGGTTTTCCAGCTGTACAGTTTGGGCAGCAAATCCATGAGGTAATTAACAGTGTAGGTATAATCTGAATCCGTGTTTATGCCGGAAATTATATTTTGGCCGGTTATAAGGAGCTTTTCGTCTGCATGTTCTACGGCAAAAAGAATTTTGACGAAGGTTTTGCCGCCGGATGTGTATAAAAAGGCGCCGACGGTGTTTTCATCGTAATACAAAAAGCCCGTCCACGCAGGCTCCTTCCACGAATAATCGCGGTAAATAACATAGTTGCCGGATGTTGTACCAGCCGCCCAACTTGAGTTTTTTTGTGCAAAGGCGGGAATAAGCGCCGCCAGCAGTAAGATAATCAAACAGTTTTTTTTCATGTTCTATCCTATTTTTATTCTTGAAGTGAAAACCTTAAAAAATCCGGTCAAGGCTTTTTAAGATGTCCCCAGCTTCTTTATTTCATCATAAACGGTTTTAACGGTAAGGCCGCAAACCTTTTCTTTTTCGATTAAAGAAGATTCAAGCCCGCTTCGCAGCTTAAATTCTATTTTGGGCAGATTTTTTTCGCTGACAACCAGCCTGATGGGAATACCGATTAAGTCCATATCTTTAAATTTAACGCCGGTTCTTTCTTTTCTATCATCAAGCAAAACCTCTATTCCGTTTGCCTGCAATTCTTCGTAAAGAAGATCGGCGGCGGTTTTCATTTCGCCTTCGTATTTTACAGGGATGATAACGGCTTGAAAAGGGGCTGCGCTCATCGGCCAGACAATGCCGTTTTCGTCATGGTGTTCTTCTATAACGGAAGCAAGAAGCCGGTCAACTCCTATTCCATAGCATCCCATAAGCGGCCTCTGCTGTTTTCCGTTTTCGTCAAGATAGGTCATATTCATTGATTCGGTATATTTTGTACCGAGTTTAAAAATATGCCCAAGCTCGTTTCCCTTTTTGGTATAAAGCGGTGTTCCGCACGAAGGACATTTGTCTCCGGCCTTTACGGTTCGCAGGTCAAAGACATGCAGGGGCGTAAAGTCGCGGCCTGGTTCAACATGTATAAGGTGTTTGTCTTTTTTTAAGGCACCGGTAACCGCATTGTGCATATTCATTACGCTTTCGTCCGCAATAACGGGAACGGTTTTTAAACCGGCCGGACCTGCAAAGCCGACAACCGTGCCGGTCGCTTTTTCCACCTCTGCGTCGGTTGCAAGCTCCGCAAAAGATGCTTTAAGCGAAGTTTTAAGCTTTGCCTCGTTTATGTCCAAATCGCCCCGGATACAAACCGCAACGAGCTGTCTGCCTTTTTTCTCTTCAGTTTTAAACAATTCGCTTTTTTCAACCGCATAGATGAGGGTTTTTATAAAGGACGAAGGCGCCGTTTTTAAAAACGCGGCAAGCTCTTCTATCGTTTTTACAGCGGGGGTGTCTATTTCCGCAGCAGGCTCCGAAGCAGCGCTGCCTTGCTCCGCTTCGGACTTACAAGCCGCCTTTTCCTCATTAGCAGCATAGCCGCAAGAGGGGCACAATAAAAGAATATCGTCCCCGACGGCCGATTCCGCCATAAATTCCTGAGAGCCGCTTCCGCCCATAGCTCCCGAATCCGCCTTTACGGGAATAACCGAAAGGCCGCAGCGTTTAAAAATGCGCACATAGGCTTTTTCAAATGCAAGATAGCCTTCGTTTAAACTCTCTTCGCTTGTGTGAAAAGAATATGCATCCTTCATCGTAAATTCGCGGGCGCGCATAAGCCCATAGCGCGGCCTAATTTCGTCGCGGTACTTGGTGTTTATTTGATACGCAAAAAGCGGATACTGTTTGTACGAAGATAATTCGTGTTTTAAAAGAGCAGTAAAAGCCTCCTCCGCCGTCGGGCTTGCAACCAAATCCTGATTTATGCGGTTTTTTATACGCAATAGCTCCGGCCCCATAGAATCCCAGCGGCCAGACTCCTGCCATAACTCACCCGGGACAATGACGGGCGGCTTAAATTCCAAGCAGCCCATAGCGTCCATTTCCTCGCGGATAATGTTTTCTATTTTTCTAAACGATTTTAAGCCTAAAGGAAGATAGGCAAAAAGCCCATTTGCCAAATTTCTAATCATTCCGGCACGCAAAAGCAGCTTGTGGCTTTCCACAACCGCTTCACTGGGCACCTCCCTAAGCGTAGGCATATACATGTGCGACATTTTCATTGTACAAGTTCCCTCTGTTTACGGCCTAAAGGTATAGGCATTATGGAAGATAGGCTGCAAGTTTATATCTTTTTCTTAAAAAAAGCTAGTACCGGTACCCGTTTCAATCCTGCCCGAATTGGAACTATCTTTCGAGATAAGCTCGAATTATGCTTCGACGGTGCATCGAACTATGCTTCGAGATAAGCTCGACCTATGCTTCGATATAAGCTCGAAGTCTGTTTCGACGGTGCATCGAACTCATGCCCTGCTTGACAGCTTTTCGATTTAATGCTATAATCGCTTTCTGTTATTCCCCGGTTGTGTAATGGTAGCACCGCAGATTCTGGTTCTGCTTGTGGGGGTTCGAATCCTCCCTGGGGAACTCCTTTCTTATTTTGGTCCCTTCGTCTATCGGTTAGGACATGAGATTCTCAATCTTAAAAGACGGGTTCGATTCCCGTAGGGACCGGCCGGTCCTAAAGCCGCTAAAGTATTTTAAATTGCGTAAACAAGGATGCAGCACTGCCGAAAATAGCGCCCAAAACAACGCGCATAATAATTAAAATAATCAGACAAATCGTTACCTGTTTTCTAACGCTCATAAACATTCCGCCGGAGAGCCTATGCACCCTGACAAAAAGCGGCGACAAAAATTTATCGAGCATATAGGCGATATTCCCCGAACGGTATTCGGGCATAAAATCCAGAATAAGACGGATGATAAGCGCGATAATACAAAAATTCATTACAAACGAGAAAAACGACCATATTATCAAAATAAGGGTTCGGATAATGATAAACGGAGAAAAAAAGCCCAGTATAGCCATTTGATAAAATATATTGGAAAAAACGGATAAAATTCCGAGTGCCAAGATAGGCGAAAAGTCGATGGAGCCTATCTGCGTAAACCTAAACCGCCTAAACCAGTTTAAATAAGGCGCGCAAATTTCCGACAAGAACACAGCTGCCGGAAACCGGGAATACGGCGAAGGCAAAAACCACGATAAAAGAATATAGCCGATACATAAATACGAATAAATTTTTATTGCATATCCTATAGTAGAAAAAACGGATGACAACATAAACAACTCCTTAATTTTTATTCCTGCCAAACGGCGGCGACACCCAACTGCTCTTTCAGCTCTTCGATAAATTCGGGGGCGGACGGAATTTTGATCTGCGGCGAAACCTTTATGATATAATCAAAGCCTTCCGCTCCGGTATGAATATAGACGCTGCAATTTCCATTCCGTTCGTACAAAAAGTCTTTTAAACGGACGAATTCCCCTTCCGCAGCGATATTCGGATCGAGTTCAATGTGCACCTCGTTCAGCGATTTTTGCTGCAGCTCGCCTATATCCAGTACGTCGTTTACCAAAAAGGCCGGCGTTCCCTGTCCCGAATTGTCGATCGTACCGGAAAAACCGCAGACGGTTTCGGGTAATAGTTTCGGGCGGTATTTTTCCCATGTACGCGGAAAAAACACCAGATCGAGGGTTCCGTTTAGGTCTTCGAAGGTACCGAAGCCCATCGTATCGCCTTTTTTTGTCTGGTGCGGGCGTACTCCGGTGAGCATTCCGACAATGATGTACGTCTTTTTGCTTACTGCCCTCGCAAGGTTCGCCGTGTCGAAGGTCGAAGAATTTTCTATTGTTTTTCGGAATTCGTCAAGAGGATGCCCCGAAATATAAAAGCCCATAAGCTCTTTCTCGAGCCTGAGTTTTTCTTTTTTGGGAAAATCTTCGACCTTTTCAAAAACGAAGTCGGAAAATTCCTTGATCCCCGAACCTTCAAACAAACTGCCCTGTCCGATATCGGCACTTTCTTTTTTTTGCGCGGCATAGGCGACGGCCGCTTCCATATTAACCAGCAGGGTAGAGCGCTCCTGACCGAGGCTGTCAAAGCAGCCGGTTTTGATCATTACTTCGAGGTTGCGCTTGTTTTGGGTATGCAGATCGCTCCGTTCCAAAAAGTCCATAAACGACGTGTATTTTCCGTTTTTCTGCCTTTCTTCGGTCAGCTCGGCCGCCGCCTGCAAGCCGCAGCCCTTGATGCCTAAAAAGCCGAAAATAATATTCCCGTCCGGCGATACGCTAAAATACGGTTCCGACAAATTTATGTCGGGCGGCATAATTTTAAGCCCCAGCTTTTCGGCTTCGGCTATGTATTCGGGCAGCTTATCGGTTGAGTTTATTTCGTTTGTCAGGTTTGCCGCCATAAATTCGGCGGGGAAATGGGCTTTTAAATAGGCCGTCTGAAAGGCCAATACCGAATAGGCTGCGGCGTGGCTTTTGTTAAACCCGTAACCGGCAAAGGGAATAAGAATTTCGAAGATTCGGTCGGCATCTTCTTTTTTAAAGCCGTTTTTTTCCGCCCCTTCAATAAACTTTTGTTTTTCGGTTTTCATAACTTCGAGTTTCTTTTTACCCATAGCCCGGCGCAAAATATCGGCCTGTCCGAGTGTGTAACCTGCAATCCGCTGGGCAACCTGCATAACCTGTTCCTGATACACGATGACCCCATAGGTTTCGGCCAAAATATCTTCAAGGCATGGATCGGGGTAGCGTATTTTGGAATTATCGAATTTCGATTCTATAAACTGATTGATAAAGTCCATCGGGCCCGGCCGGTACAGGGCATTCAGCGCAATGAGGTCTTCCATTTTTGTCGGTTTTGCGCGTTTTAAAATATTCTGCATCCCCTGACTTTCAAACTGAAACACTGCCGCCGATTTTCCTTCGCCCAGCATTCGGAAGGTGTCGCGGTCGGAATAATCGATGGTGTCGATCGAAAAATTCGACAAGGCACCACCCCGTTTTCGTACCAGCTCTTCGGTGTGCTTGATGAGGGTCAGGGTTTTTAAACCTAAAAAGTCCATTTTTACAAGGCCGCAGTCTTCGATTAGATCCATCGTAAACTGGGTAGCTGTTTTGCCCGTCTTGGAATCCTTGTAGAGCGGAACGTAGTCGGTCAAGGCGCTTTGTCCGATAACGATGCCGGCCGCGTGCAAGCTGCTGTTCCGTTTTGCTCCTTCCAGTGCAAGGGAATTTTCGAAAAGCTCTTTGTACTGCGGCTCTTCGGCCATCTCTTTTAATTCAGGGATAACTTCCAGCGCATATTTCAGCGTAACTTCTTTTATGTCCGCGGTAAGCGGCTTTGCGGGAATAAGTTTTGTAATCGCATTCACATCGGAAAGCGGCACATTCAACACACGCCCGACATCTTTTACGACGGCCTTGGCTTTCAGCGTTCCGAAGGTGATAATCTGTCCGACGTTTTCATCGCCGTATTTTCGGCGCACATAATCGATAACTTCCTGCCGTCTTTCGAAGCAAAAATCGACGTCGAAGTCGGGCATTGAAACACGTTCGGGGTTTAAAAAGCGTTCAAACAGCAGATTGTATTTAAGCGGATCGATATCGGTAATGCTGAGCGCATAGGCCAAAATGGAACCCGCCCCGGAGCCGCGCCCCGGCCCGACGGGAATGCCGTTATTCTTTGCCCAGTTTATAAAGTCCCACACAATCAAAAAATAACCGACGAAGTCCATTTCTATAACCGTTGCCAGTTCGTAGTCAAGCCTCTCTTTTATTTCGCCGGTAATTTCGCTGTAGCGTTTTTTTAAGCCCTCTTCGGCAAGATGGGTAATATATTCTTCTTTGGAATTAAAGCCCTCGGGTATTTCATAGATGGGAAGAATGGGACCCGGCTGCGGAATTTTAAGGTCGCACATGCGGGCAATGCGGACGGTATTCAGCACGGCTTCAGGATAGTCGGGAAAGAGCGCCGACATTTCTTCCGCCGATTTAAAATAAAATTCGCTGCCTTCAAATTTCATTCTATTGGTTTCGGTACGCAGCTTTTTCATACCGATGCACATCAAAATATCCTGTGCAATATAGTCCTTTTTTTCCGCATAGTGAATGTCGTTCGTAACGACCAGCGGAACGCCGAGTTTTCGCGCCGTTTCTATTAAAAGAGCGGCGGCTTTTTTTTCTTCTTTGAGCCCGTGATTTTGTATTTCGATAAAATAGTTTTCGTTTCCGAAGATTTTGCGGTATTTGCGTACGTGGGCTTCGGCCTTATCCGTCTCGCCGTTTAAAAGCAGAACGGGTAATTCCCCCGCAAGACAGGCCGAAAGGCAGATCAGTCCGTCGGCATATTTTTCCAAAAGTTCATCATCAATGCGGGGCTTATAATACATACCCTCGGTGTAGCCTTTGGAGCACAGGAGCATTAGGTTTTTATAGCCCTTCTCGTTTTTTGCAAGCAGAATAAGGTGATAGTACCGCTTGCCGTTAAGCGCTTCCTTTTTTTCGAACCGGCTTTCGGGAGCTACATAAAATTCGCAGCCGATGATGGGTTTTATCCCCTGTTCGGTGCAGGCCTTGTAAAAGCTGATGACGCCGAACATATTTCCATGATCGGTCAGTGCAAGCGCCGTTTGCCCCAGTTCCTTGGCCTTTGCAACCAGCTGTTTTACGGAAGCCGCTCCGTCCAAAAGCGAAAAATCGGAATGAACGTGAAGATGAACAAAATCGTTTGTCATTTAATAAGGGTAACACAAACGCTTTTTTTTTGCAAGGGTTCGCGTGAGCGTGTACATGACATCAGCATGAAAACTTTTTAAATTAAAAAGACTCAATTTTGATATATTCTTTTTATAATTTTTCGTAAGTTTTTATATAAATTTGAGAGTCCTTAATATCTTTAAATAAAAATATATTGTTTTTATCCTAAAATTACTTAGAAACGCTTACACCCGCAGAAATCGACCGGTATCTGCAAGTCACAGTTATAAATTTATATAATGTAGTATAAATTGATGGATTTCAAAGAATACCGAAACTATTAAATAAATATAAAAAAAGCTCGATAATACTTATAAGAATTCTGTTTTATACATTGAGTTTATCATCAAGGCTCAAATACCCATTCGATAGCGTATAAACTTTATCAACAAATTGTTTTATTAGTTTATTATGCTCAATAAATATGCACATTTTATCGGTTAAATACTGCGATAGATTAAACATTATTTTTTCAAAGGTTTTACTATCCAACGAAGTACTCAGTTCATCAAAGATATAGATAGATGCATCAGATTTTAAAATGGTAATTGCAAGGCGTACTCTTGTTTTTTCTCCACCTGACAAACTTTCGCCACCTTCCCCGATATTAAAATCTTTGTATTTTCTGATTACTTCATCAAGCAAACAAATTTTTATAATATTATCAATTTCAGTTTTACAAGCATTAGGTTTTGAAAGTTTTATATTATTTATTATACTATCATCAAATAAATATGAATTTTGATATAAATAACTAATAGAAGGAAGATAATTATTTTTTTGATTGTTTAAATAATATGAAATCTCACCTGTATACGAATTATAAAAACCGGCAATAAGCTTGATCAGTGTTGTTTTGCCACAGCCTGATTTGCCAAAAATTGCGATTTTTTCATCATTATGCAAAGTTAAATTAATATTTTGAAGAATGAAATTATTTGTTTTATTATTTTTATAATTAAAATATAAATTTTTAATTACAAGTTTATCGCAAGCCCCTGTTTCTTTTAATTTATTTACTTTTACACCATTTAAAAATGAATTTAACCTATTAATAGACGTCTTCACTTCAATTGACATCTTTTTTGTTTCTATCAATGCAATAAGCGGATCCGTTATCATGTGATTATACATAAGAACAGCAACCATTCCGCCTATACTCATTTTATTATTCGCAGTAAGCAATCCTGCAACAATTAAAATAACACCAATCGAAAACATAAACAGAAAACTCGCTGCAAACGCATTTATCTTTTCAAGAAAATTCTGTTTATTGGAAATATATTTATATCTTTCACGTTTTTTCTCAATAATCTGTTTATAATCATTTTCTCTGTTATATATTCTTATTGGAATAATGCCTTTAAATATTTCTGAAAAAGATTTCCATAATGCAATAGATAAGTCTTTCTTTTCTATTGCATTTTCAATGTATTTTTTTTCAGAGAGCCAATTTAAAACAGCCGTGATAATCCCAAGAGGAACTATTATTAATGCAAGAACATTGTTTATTCTGATTATGTAAATAATACCTACAATAAACGTTACCAAAGAATTAACCGTATTTGTTAGCGGTAATAAATATTTATCTGCAATAATAGATACATCTTCTAATAATGCATTTGTTACATCTGAAAAGTCAATGTCAATTATTTCATCATAATCCATCTTAACATAAGTATCAAATAATTTTTTCTGTAAATTGGAAGCAATTAAAATTTGCTGTTTACTAATAATATAATCCGTAAAAGAACGAAATCCTGCATTAATAAGTTGAATGACTAAATAACCGCCTCCTAATATCAAAATCACACTCATTCCTTTTACAACGCTATTTATATATCTTTCCATAAATATAATAGGTAAAAAAGAAAAAAAAGCAGTAATGACTAAGAATAGCAAAACAAAAAAAATTTGAATCTTTTCTTTTTTACTAAGCAACGCAAATAGCTTCATATAAATAGCTCCTATTATTTAATAAATAAGTATTTATTTAAAAACACCCCCCGTCCAAAAGCGAAAAATCGGAATGAACGTGAAGATGAACAAAATCGTTTGCCATTTAATAATGGGTAACACAAACGCTTTTTTTTGCAAGATTTTACCGCGCAGGTAGCAGGGCCGGAAAACAAAAAAGCCGGACAACAGGAGCCGGCTTTTAAAATCAATTTTAAAATGTTTCTTTTAAAAAGTTTCCACCGAAGAATTTATTTCCGAAATATTTTCTCCGGAAGATTTTATTTCTTCTTCCATTATATCTTGTGTATTTTGACCGGGCGCCTGTTCGCCGGAGGCTGCAAACAAATCCTCTTCTTGCCTGCGCGAATGGCTGACGGTTAAGCTCTTTCCTCTGTAATAACTGTTATTCAGTTTTTCAATTATCAGCGAAGCGTCTTCGGCCATAACCTGTACAAAGCAATAATTATCCAAAATGCGTATGTCGCCTATGTGGCCGCGGGCAATTCCCGCCCCTTGAATAAGAAGCGTTATAATGTCTTTTGGAAAAACGCCTCTTTTTCGGCCTATACCGATAAACAAACTCGCCGACTCTTCATCGGACAAGGTAACTTTGGGCCTTATCGGTCTTGAAAAGGGCGCGCTTCTAAACGAAGACTGCCACGGTTTGGTTTTACCGTCTTTTTTTAAACCGCGGGTAAGAAAATCGGGCGTTTTGGCTTCTTTTATTAAATAAGCGGCTACATAAGAACGCATAGTGAGCGGAACGGCTTTTTTAAAAATTTTTCGATATTGGTTTAGTTCTTCAGGATTTTCCTGTGTTTTTACAGCTTTAACAATGTTTTTTAAAGAAGTAACAAGCTGTTTTTCGTCTTTAATGGTAAAATCTTTTAACACGATGTATCTCCTCGCTGTATTTTGCCATATAATCGGTTTTTACGCAAGCCCCATCAGATAAATGCCGTTGTATAATTTTTTTAATTTTATGATTACAATGCCCTGCTGTTTATAGCGGCCATGCTTTTTTTACTATAGAAAGCTGAAATTTTTAGACGGTTTACACCGCAGAACCCTTTACAAAACTATAAGATTTGTGATAAAGTTAGCACGACTTTTGTGGCACGCGCAGCATCTTTAAGTCTTTACGAAATTTAAAACTGCTCAATTCTGAAAATGAGGCATCGATAGATAAATATGCGATGCATTGCGCTTACCCGTATGACATCATACAGCGTTCGGCAAAGACACCTGTTTAAAAATGCTATAAAACGCATACGTTCTAACAACACAGGTCTCGATAAAAAGTATATAAAAACTAAAACTGATTTGGAGAACAAGATGCAGAAAAAAAATGAAAAAGCCTCTGCAGAGAGGGTACGATTTCCGATAGGAGTCAAGCTGGTCGTCATTATATCAGTGTTGGTCATTTTTTCGATGGGAATAATTACCGCCTTAGTAACATGGTTTGTTACCGGCGACGTGCAGGTTACGGCGGAAGAAAATAACCGTACCGTAACGGCACAGACTGCGGCTTCTGCAGAAAAGGATTTATCTTCGATAAGGGCAAATGCCCTCTTGCTTTTGGATATGCTGAACGTTATCAGCAGTTCGGACAGTTTAGCAAAACATACAGCCGATTTCTATTTTGAACGCAATCCGTCCGTTGCGGCGGTGCTGGTTACCGATCCGCACAGAAGCGAAGGTCTTGATCGTAAACTCGTTAATGAAACCTTTTTTATAGCCAACGAAATAGAAGAAAAAGAAGTCGATCTTTTTTTACAGCAGCATACAGACCATCTTAGGGAGACGGAGCAAGGTGTTATAAAGCTTTTAAATGCATCCCCCGTTTTTAACATGCCGATTCTTGTCCTTTTATACCCCTACAGGGACAAAGGTTTGCAACAGGGGCTTGTAGTCTTCTTTTCCGTAGAAAAGCTTTCGGAAAGCTTTGGGGCAGGAGCTTTGCAAACAACTTATCTTGTAAACGGCTCAGGCGATGTGCTCATTCACCCCGATTTTGAGCTGGTAAAGCACGGGGCAAACATAAAAACCACCCCGCTTTTTACGACAATAGCGGAAAACGGAGATACGAACCGTCAGTTCATTTTTAAAGACGAAGCAGGTAAACGATATTTCGGCTCTTACGCCAAACTGAATCTAGGAAACATCGCTGTTTTTACAACCGCCGAAGCTGCACTGATTTTGGAGCCGGTTAAGGCAACGGCGCGGCGGAATCTGTATTTAGGAATTGCGGTGCTTGCCTTATCAGGCTTATTTATCTGGATCTTCGCCAAATCCATCAGCACGCCCGTTAAAGTCTTAACCGCCGCCGCAGGAAAAATAGAACGCGGCGAATACGAAATACAGCTGGAACCCAAAACAAAAGACGAGATCGGGCTTTTAACAGAAAGCTTTGTAAAAATGGGCAAGGGTTTGGCCGAAAGGGAGCGGTTAAAAGATTCTTTTGGAAAGTTTATAAATAAAGAAATTGCTGAACTTGCCATGAAGGGTAAGCTGGTACTCGGAGGAGAAACTAAGACCACGACAATCTTCTTTTCGGATATACGCTCCTTTACGGCTATTTCCGAAAAGCTTGCACCGTCGGAAGTCGTTGAATTTTTAAATGCGTATATGACTGAAATGGTAGAATGCGTAAATAATACCAAAGGCGTTGTCGACAAGTTTATAGGAGATGCGATTATGGCCGTATGGGGAGCTCCGACAACGGCAGGAACCCCCGAACAAGACGCCTTAAACTGCATACGGGCGGCACTTCAAATGCGGGCAGCCCTTATAGTATTTAACCGCGGCCGCGGAGGAGATAAAAAACCTATTATCCGCATAGGCTGCGGTATTAATTCAGGGCCTGTCGTTGCGGGACAAATCGGTTCTCAAAAACGAATGGAATACACCGTTATAGGAGATGCGGTAAACCTTGCCTCCCGTACCGAAGCCTTAAATAAACCGATGGGTACCGATATTCTTATCACGGAATACACCTACGATTTAGTTAAAGAACATGTTTTAGTTGAAGAAATGCCGTCTGTTACGGTTAAGGGAAAAGAAAAACCCCTGCGGATGTTTGCGGTTGTCAATATGCCGAAAGAAAACGGAATTCCCGGTGCAGGAGAAAACGGTCCTAAAACCTTAAACCAGATACGGGAGGCTTTGGGAATTCCGATACCTGATTTTGCAAAGGTGGATATTAATGAGGATGAAAAAAAATACAAAATACAAGCGTGATTTTACAGAACTACGAAACGATATAGCTGTTATTCTCCTTGCGCTTTTGATAACCGGCGTTGCAGTTTTTCTTTTTATACGGGATTTAACCAAAACGCTTACTCGAAACGACAAAACACCTGTGGCAACGGTTACATACAAACATAAAATCGTGCAGCGCAAATTTGTAGACCGCGCCGTCTGGGATAGGCCTGCACAAAACTCCCCTGTTTATAATGGAGACACCATCCGTACCGCCTCTGGAAGCGAGGCTACGCTTTACTTTGCTGGGGGCGGCAATGCAGTCGAAATCGGCTCCAATACTATGATTCAGGTTTTTATACCTGAAGGAGAGGAAGAAGAGCAGGCCGTTATTGATTTAAACGAAGGAGCTGTTTCGGTACAAACCGCAGGTGCAAAAATGCGGGTAAATTCACAGACCGGTTCCGTAACCGTCGAAAAGGATTCTGCACTGCATGCCGCTCAATCGGAAAACGAAACTTTAACGCTTGCGGTAGAAAAGGGAGAAGCCGCTCTTATACGGAATAACGCAGATACGGCCGCCGCTTCGGAAGAAGACGAAACTGGACCGGCAGAAGTATTAAAAGAGGGGGCTATTATTAAAGCAGCGCCCCAATCGGATAATCCTACTGCAAGCGAAAATACGGTTACAGGCGAAAATACTGCCGCCGCTTCGCTTACTATGATACAGCCGGCTCCCAAGTCTAAAATATTGAACCAAAACACAGACGGTAAGGGGGTTACCGTTCCCTGCCGATGGACTTCCTCTTTTCCTAAAGATGAATCCCTTGTTTTTGAAACTTCCCAGTCAAAAAAATTTAGGCAAGGAGTTAAAACCTTTACCATAAAAGGAAGGACGGAGCTCGACGCGGAATTTAAAACAGGCGTTACCTATTGGAGGCTTTATTCCGCAAAAGAAGGAAGCGGCAGTCCTTCTGCGGCAAGCGGCAGGATTTCGGTTTTACAGGCTGCTCCGCCCGAACCGTTGCTGCCGAAAGCGGCCGCACGTTATTTTTACAAAGAAATAGCGCCGTCAGTCCAGTTTTCGTGGACAGGAAACGAACAGGCCGTATCATACCTGCTTGAAGCCGCGGATAACGCGGAATTTAATAATCCGGCATTTAAGAAAACCGTCTATTCAAACGCCGTTACCCTAAACGGCATGACCGAAGGCTCTTGGTATTGGCGCGTTACACCGCAGTACCTTATAAGAACAGCAGAGCCGATACGGCCGTCGCGGGTTTCTTCTTTTACCATCGAAAAACACACAGCGCTTCCCGTGCCGGAACCGCTTTATCCGAAAGCCGTTGCGGACACAGCCAATTCGGAAAACCTTTCCTTCTCGTGGAAAATCGTTGATGAGGCAGCAAAATATAAACTGCTTGTTTCCCAAAGTGCGGATATGTCAAACCCGATTATAAACGAAACGGTAAAAGGCAATTATTTTGAAGTAAAAAATGCGGCAAAAGCTTTGCCGAATGGAGATTATTATTGGCAGGTTGTCGGGATAAACGAAAATGGAACCGTTTTAACCGAAGGAAAACCCGTTAAACTAAAAACAACTGATTCTGCCGCCAAGCTGCAATCGGTTTTTCCGCCTGACGGCTATACCATCGCAGATACCCTCTGTCAAGATATTCGCTTTACGTGGAAGACCAATCTAACCACAGAACAACGCTTTCAAGTGTCTGCTTCGGAAGACTTTTCCGCTCCCGCAGTCGACATAAAAACCCTTAATGCAAGTATGACAGGCATACAGTTGGAAGTAGGCACATGGTATTGGCGTATAATCTCGAATACGGAAGGCCGCAAAATTGAAAGCAGCGTAAAAAAGGTCATTATAGCACCGCCTTTGGACAAGCCGGAGCTTATCGATGTGAGCAATAGGATAATCGTCGCCCCCAATAAAACAAATAAGTTTAAATGGACAGCAGTCAAAGGCGCCGATTATTATCAGATAAAGATTAAACACCCGCATCGTGACGCGGTGCCGGTATACGAAAATCTATTTATCACTAAAACCGAAATAGAATTAAACCTTGAAGATATCAAAGATGGGGCATACATTATAACCGTTCAGGGCTTCGCTTCTTCAACGCGTACTTCAAGCCGCAGATACAGTCTTGCCCAAGATCACAGCTTTATGCTGCGGCGCTTAAAACCGGTAGAGCTTATTGCTCCTGAAGATAATCAACAGATTCCAGGTATTACCGCAATGCTTAATCCGCTCCTTTTGGAGTGGAATTCCGTAGAAAGGCCTGCGCAGACAATTTTAACGCTTGAAAAAGCGGGAAAAAGAGAGCCCGTTTTAAAAACGGTTAACCCTGATTTTAAACTGACTCTGCCGCCGCTTGAAGCCGGAAAATATACATGGCATGTAAAGGCGGTAACGTCTGACGGCTTTGATATTTCCGCGAAAAAAACTTTTTCGTTTTCGGTTTCCCCGATTCCGCCCCTCGCTGCGGTCGTATTTTCAGCGCCCAAAAAGAACGCGGTTTTAGACCAAGCCTTTTTTACATCCAACCGCAGCATAAAATTTGAATGGAGCAGCATTAAAGACGCCACCGATTATTCTGTAAGGCTGTACGATTCCAAAAAAGTCACCGTATTAGAGACGAAAATACCTGCAAATAGGAATTCAGATACTACTACGTGGGAATTTAAAAAACTGTCGCTTTTATCACGCGGTACTTTTTATATAGAGGTAAAGGCGCAAAGGTATTTAAACAATAAAATTCTTTTCCAAGACGGAATTGCATCGACCTTTAAATTTGAAATATATCTGCCTCAAAGCAAAAAACCAAAAACCGATGAAACGGGGACTCTCTATGGAAAATAAACGAAAAAGACTTTATAAAACCGCCATCCTGTTTTTTCTTTTCGGCGTATCGTTTTTATATGCGCAAACCGACCCAACAGAGACCGGCGCACCGGCTACAACCGAAAAGAAAAACTACTTTATACGAGAAGAAGAAGGCGACACCGTTTTATACCAGCACCTTTCTTGGGAGCCGGTCGAAGGCGTTTTCGCTTTTGAATTCGTTCTTGATAAACTCGGCAAAAACGACCAATGGGAAAAAATAGAAAAGAAAAAAACAAAAGAAAACTATGCGGACGTATCTTTGCGGCCGGGAAGCTACCGTTACAAAATTGCGGTAATCAATTTGCTTGAACAGTATGAATCCGAAAGCGATTACCGGTATTTTGATGTCCGCCTTGCTTCCCAGCCGGTAGTGTCGTCAATTTCTCCCAAAATAATTTATTTTGACGATATTTATGAAGATGCGATAAGCGCTTTTGGAAAGAATTTCTTTGATGATACCGTTTTTGCCCTTACCAAACCCGGCAGCTCTGCAATAAAAGGTAAGATAATGGAACGGAATAAAAGGGGCAGTCAGGTAAAGGTTTGGTTTCCAATAAATAAAATCAATCCCGGTGAGTATACCTTTTCGGCAACTGATATAAGCGGTTTGTCTGATACGGAACAGACAATAAGGTTTAAATTTCATAAGGCTGTCGATTTTTATCTTTCAGGCGGCTATGCAATTAACGCCTTAATCGGCGATAAGGTATTTAAAGAATATTTTAATAAGAGTTTTTCTGCTGCAAGCGGTATACTCAGAATGACCTTAGTTCCCATAAAAAGAGCATACGGCAGATTTGGCTTTAATATTACCACTTCAGGAATGGCTATACAAAACAAACAGGAGTTTTATACCTTAAAAGCGGGTATCCTTTTTTTAAATTTTAATGTAGTATACATATATCCGATTATAAAACATCGTCTACATTTCGATCTCCATACGGGCATAGGGACGGAATCACTTGTCCAAGCTCAATTTTTATTCAAAGATTTAAAAAGTCCTAGGCAATGGTTTTGGGGTATGGCTGTAAACATGGGGACGGCTTTTCAAGTATTTGTATATAAAAAGCTCTATATAGAAATTAACATGGAGCATCTTTTTTCATTGAAGAAAGGATTTCCGGCGTATATCCTTCAGCCGTCTCTTTCAATCGGCTGGGAATTCTAAGGCTGGAAAACAGACAGAGCCGCCGGTTAAAACCCAGCCTGCTTTAAACCTTTACGGCTTTTACGATGTAGACCGGGTTTTCGCCTTTGAATAAACCGGCCTTCCCCATCGATGCGGTTTGGATTAAATGCGCCTCAATATCGGAATAACCGAATTCTTCAAGCAGGCTTAAAAATTCATATAAGTTTTTTATCAAGATAAAATCGGCGCAAAGAATTCCGCCATGTTTTAAGGCCGTTTTTAAGTATTCAAAAACGGGCCGCAGCCTGCCGCCGCTTCCACCGATAAAGCATTTATCAAATACAAAGGAGCGGTATTCGGGCTTTAAAAGAATTTCCGGAGCAAAGCCTTCGATGAGCCTTACGTTTACGGCAAACTTTTTGCAGTTTTTTTCGATAAGTCGGCAGGCTTCAAGGCCGGCTTCGGCCGTTACCACGTCCGCCCCCTGCAAGGCAGCCTCAACCGAAACAGAACCGGTACCGCCGCCTATATCCAAAAACATATCCCCTTTTTCTATCTGCATATAGGCAATAGAAAGGTTCCGTATGTTGAATTTCGTCATCGGCACATCAGCACGGATAAACTCATCGTCTTTTACATTTTTCACTGTTAACTCTCCCTTTCCGCCAGCACAACATTAAGCTCGGATTTTACTTTTATTTTTTCGCCGATTGTATATGTTTCGATTAACTCATCATTGTATGAAAGATTATAACCGACGTATAGTTTTCCGGAAATGTTTTCTTTTTTTAAAATTTGAGAAATAAAATCGGGATTATTAACCTTATCGGTCAAAACGCAAAACAGTCTTTCTTCTTTTATTTTTGAAAAATCAAAGGTACGCCCGTGAAAGGAATAAAAGCGTATAGTCTGCCACTGTTTTTGAAGGCGGCTCATAAAATACTGCATAGAAGAAATGCCCGTTAAAACCCTGTCAATTTTAACACCCTTATTTTTTAAGAATTCCGTTATGCCGAAAAAACAGGGGTCGCCTGAGGCAAGAATCAAAACATCGTTTTTTGCATTAACGGTTTGCAGCACATCTTCCATTGTTTTAACGGTGATAATGTCCCTGCGGACGGATTTTAGATCGGAAGCAAGGCGTTCAAAGCACGCGACTGTTTCTGCCTGTTGTATCGCGCTTAAAACCTCCGCCGTCAAAAAGTTTATATTTCCAGGGCCCGCCCCCGCTACCATTATACTCATATCCTTTCCTGAGCGCGGGAAACTTACCATCCCGTCTGCGCCTCCTTACAAAAAACTTACAAACTGCGGACAAAACGCTGCGCCCGCTCCTATCGATTTTAGCATAGACCATTATTAAAGAAAAGACCGTCTTCCTTTTAGACTTGCAAAAAAGTCTTACCCGCCGTTAACGGTTTTTATATGACGATAGCATAAAAAAGAGCAGTGCAAAAAAGTACGGAAACGAAAGGAGAATTCCTGCAGGAATTTTTATTGCCCCTTGAGCTATATTTGTTCCGTATTCCGCAGAAGAAAAAACGATAACGGCCAAAACGCATAACAGCGGATTTTTTCTGCCTAAAAAAACGGCGGCTAAGGCTGTCCACCCGCGCCCTGCACTGATACCCGGCGTATAGGCCCCAAGCCGTAAAACCAAAACACAGCCGGCGCAAGCGGAAAAAAACCCTGCAACCGTCCAAGAAGCGATTTTATAGGTATCGGGATTTTTTCCGGAAGCGGTAAGGACGGCAGGCGCTTCTCCCGAATACTTCAGTGCAAAACCTTCAGGTGTAAGGCGCAGGAACAAAAACAGAATAAGGGCGGAAGTTAAAGCAATAAAAAAAGGCAGCAGGTTGTTTATGGGCGAAAACACGGTTTCGGGTAAAAATTCTTCAAAAGAAATAACGCCCTTTTTCTTTAAAAAAAATTCCGAAGCCCACGGGATAATTCCCGCCGCAAACAGGTTTACGGAAAGCCCCGTTAAGAAGGGATTCGCCTTTGTTTTTACGGTAAACAAAGCGGCCAAAAGCAAAACCGCTGCCGTAAGAACGAGAGAAGCCAAAAAACCGGCGGCAAGCGAGCCGGTCAATACTGTAAACAAAACACAAAAAAAAGCAGAAAGGGTTATACCCCCTTCCATAAAAACGGCAAGCACACCGGAGTACTCGGTAATGAGGGCACCGAGTACGGCAAACAAAAGCGGCGCCGAAATTTTTAAAATGATAAAAACGGATCCGTTCATATCTGCTCCCGTTTCGGCTTTTTTAACCGCGCAACGAAAACTTCAGCCGAAATAAAAAGAAAAACCGCTGCCTGTAAAAAAACGGCCGTATCAAAGCCCAAACTTCCTGACATTACAGCGGCATCTGAGGCGCTTTGCACCCATGCATATAAAAATGCGGCCGGAATAAGCGCCGCAAAATTCTGCTTTGCGATTAAGGCGGTTACCAGCGCCGCCCAGCCCATGCCGGAAGAAAAACCAAAATGACATACGTGCCAAGCTCCGCTTACGGCAAAAAAACCGGAAAGCCCGTGCATTCCCGCCGAAACGGCCATACCGGCAAGCTCCGGCGCCGCAGCGGAAAAGCCCACAAATTTTGAAAACTCGGCAGCCTTTCCTGAAATAGACAGCCGGTAACCCCATTTTGTCTTTGCAAAAAACAAAATAAACCAAACGGCCATCAGCAATGCAATAAAAAAAGACGCATTTAAAAACGAAGGCGGCATAAGATACCGCAAATGAAAACAGGCCATAATCGGCGGCATGGCAAGCAGATTGCCGGTTCCGTCCCGAAACGGGCCGGTTATCATATAATCGACAAGCGGGATAAGCCCTGCCGAAGTTAAAAATGAAGTTAAAAGAATGTCTGCATTAAATTGCAGTTTTAAAAAGCCCAAAAAACTTCCAAAAACGGCTGATATGCAAACAACAAAGATCATCGCGGCTATAAACTGAAAAGGCGCATAGACGCCCCACGTTTTTTGCAAAAAAAGCGAGGTCAAAAAGCCCGCAGCATAAATCTGCCCTTCCCCGCCCAAATTAAAACAGCCGCACTTTAAGGCGAATAAAGAACCTATTGCTGCAAACAACAAAAGGCCTGTTTTATTCAGCATATTGCCGAAGTGCCAAACCGAAGAAAAGGGTTTTATAAAAAACTCAAAAAGAGATTTCAGCGGCGAGTCCGACCCTGCCATTATAAAAATGATAATTACGGCAACGCCTGCAAAAAAGGCGGCGGCGGAACCTGCGATTTTTTTCAATTTTCGCTTCCTAAAAAATAAACGGCATCAAAAAAATTTTTATATGCCTCAGTATCGAATTCCTTCGTTAAAATTATAACGGTTTTACCGCTTTCTGCAAATGCGCGGAATTTCCGCTTTAAGAGCTCCGTGCTTAAAACATCAAGGCCGTGCATCGGTTCCGCCGCAATGATAATCTGCGGCTCCTCCGCAAGACAGCGCGCAAGAATAAGCCGCTGCAGCTGCCCGCCTGAAAGAGTCTTTGCAGATCTTCCTATATCTGCATGGATATTTTCATCTTTTAAAATTTTTTCTATAAATGCCGACGAATCCTTTTTGTCGAAAAAAAAACGTTTAAAGCGATAGCAGTTCATAAATTCTTCTATGGTCAGTTCTGGATCCGATGCCCTGAAAACCCTGTCAGAAGGAATAAAACCGATTTTATGCTTTAACAAAAAGGCCGGCGTTATTTTTTTACACGAAATTTTAAAGCCGATTTTTTCATTTAGGCTTGCGGAAACAATACCGCTAAAAGCCCTGCGGCGGCCGAAAGCGGAGTTTGAAAGAAAGGCCATCCCCGACAAAATATCTTCAATGCGCTCGGCACCGCCGTTAATAAAGGCCGCAATTCCGGTAATTCGGCCCTTTTGCGCGGATATTTTAACCCGCTCGTTTTTTTTGCCCGTATCGAAGTTGCATAAAACTTCAAATTCAAAACCGTCTTTTTTCCGAACTGCAGCCGAAGGCTTCGCCTGCGTTTTTTCTTTTAAAGCGTTACCCGCCGCAAAAATCTTATTTTTTAAAAAGCCTTCCGCATCGGCGTTTTTTGTTAAATCGGAAATTAAAAAGGATTCAGGCAAACGCCCTTTTTTCAATACCGAAATTCTATCGGCATAAAAAAGGGCATCCTGCAATTTATGAGTTATCAAGATAATGCCGACCAATTCGGTTTTAGCAAAGTTCTTTAAGCGTTCAAAAAAGAGCCGGCGCTTTTTTTCATCGAAGACGGAAGCCGGTTCGTCCAAGATTAGAAATTGAGGATTGCGGCACAAAACCGTAAATAAGGCAGTGTAAAATTTTTTATCCGCAGGAAGGTTTTTAATCCGCTCGTTTAAATCAAGCTCAACACCCCACCGTTCTTTTAATTGCTCGACCCGCTGCCGCGCCTGCCGTATCCGCATAAAAGGATTACGCAAAACGGTTTTTAAACGGTCTGCCGTCTTCGGACTGCCCGCCGCAGAACCTGTCTGCGGAATATCTTCAGATTTGCGGAAGGAAAAAAGTCTTCTTTTCGGGTAGCCTATCATAATATTTTCCAAAACCCGCGCATTCGGAATAAGCAGCGGCTCCTGCGTAACAATACCGATTCCTTTTTTTAAGGCGTCGCCCGGAGAGCGAAACCATACCGGTTTTCCGTCCAGAATTATCTTTCCGGAAGAAAGCGGAACCGAGCCTGAAAAAATATTAACCAGCGTCGACTTACCGGCTCCATTTTCTCCCAAAATGGCATGTATTTCTGAGGTAAAAAAATTAATGCTGATATCGGAGAGCGCCGTATTTACAAAAACCTCGCCGGTGGCTTTATTTTCCATCTCGTAGGTTTTGCAAATATTTTTGAGTTCGGCAGATATTACGTTTTCCACGTGTTTGATTTTTTTTACCGGTTCCCAGAAATCGGGAACCGGCTTTGTTAAAGCGGTCTACTCTTCCTTTACGGATAAGTCCAACAAGCCGTCTTTAATGGCGTTTAACATAAGCGTCTGCTTATTTCTTATATCCTCAGGCACTGTCTCTATAAAAAGCGGGTCGTCTTCAATAAAATTGACATATCCTTCCCGTATTCCCAAGGTTCCGGCCGTTCCGCCTTCAAATTTTCCGTTTATAAAGTTTAAAACCTGCTCGTACGCTAAAAGGTCTTGTTTCATTTCCGAGCTGGAAATAACATAGCCGGGTGCCTTTGCATATCCGTTGCTGTCAAACCACGAAACATAAAAGCCGAGCTCCTTTGCAGCTGCAAGAACGCCTTGATTCGCCCCGCCGCAGATGGGCATAATTACGTCCGTTCCGTCGTTATACATTGCCCGAGCAAGCTCCGAACTTTTTGCGGCGTCATACCAATTGCCGACAATTTTAAAGTCGACCGTAAATTCAGGGTCAACAGCCTTTGCTCCTTCTGCAAAAGAAGGCAAAATAACATTCAGCATTGCAGGGTATTCCTGACCTGCAATAAGGCCTATCTTTTTTTGCGCATTCGCATATTTCATACCGCTCAAACTGACAAGGGCGGAAATATACCCTGCGGTATATGCCTGCTCTCTTTGGTTATACCGAAATGTTGCCAGCATTGGATTTGCTTTTGCATAAGCGTCCAAAATTAAAAACTTTTGATTGGGAAATTGTTTAGAAACAGGCGCGATGATTTCAGGCATTGCAGGATTGGAAGAAACAATTAAATCGTAATTCCCGTCCACCGCAAGCGACATCAGTTTTGTACCCCACTCGGCCTGAGCGGTACCGGCTTCCAAAACCTTAATTTCCGCTTTTTTTCCGTTTTCAGCCGCTTCCCTTACGGCGCGTTCGGCTCCGTCGGCGAGCATGCCGTAAATCGGGCTTTCAGCTCTAACGCCCGGCAAAAAAACCGCAATCTTTGCCGCCTTTCCGTCCGCCGCCTCTTCCGCTTTGTTACAGGCGAAAAAAGCAAAACAACATAAAACGGCCGCTATCATCTTACCTATTGTGCTTGTAGTTTTCATAAAACCTCTCTCAAAAAAACTGCCAACCCCAAAAAGGGGCTCTATCAGTCTTATAATATAATTTAACGGGATAATGTTCAAGTGTTTTGCATCAACGTAAGGCCTATTACAGATTTTGCAATACGCTGTCCGTTTTTTGAAAGGTGTCGACCATTTTTTCGGAAAAGCTTATAACGGTCGAATACATCTTATCAGTTTTAAGATTTAATTCGTTGAACGCCTTATCAAGCGATTCGCTGTTTTTCGCCGTAACCGCAATATTTTGTATAACCTCGGTTACGCTCTTGCCTATATCGCGGGAACTTTCCAAGGCTGCCGCCGCAAGCCTGCCCAGTTCTTCGGCAACAACGGCAAAACCCTTTCCGTATTCGCCCGCGTGGGCGGCCTCGATGGCGGCATTCATTCCAAGCATTTTGGTTTGTTCGGCAATACCTTCGATAACCTCGGACATTTCTTTTATCGTCGAAACGCTTTGGTTCATACTCACTATTTTTTCGTAGGTCGTTTTGAACAAGACGTGCCCTTCTTTAAAGGTCTGCACAAGGTCTTCGGCAACTTGGGCGTCTTCCTGTGCGTCGGCGGCCGTTTCCTGAATGCCCTGCAAAAAGAATTTTACCTCTTCTATTTTTTCCGCCTTATCTTCGCTGTTGTTTTTGTTTTGCAGATCGGCGTATTCTTTTTCGAGGTTTGCATATCGGCTTTTCAACGCGTTAAGCGAGCCCGTCAAATCCTCCGACATTATTTTAAGCTGTGCATAATCTTTTTGCAATTTCAGATAATCGGAAAGCTGATCCGAATCGAGGGGCGTAAACGGGCTGCTTCCCGCAGCCGCGCCTTGTACCTGTGCAGGAGCAGCCGTGTGTTCCTCAATCTGCATACCGAACGGGGGAAAGGAAAAGTCCCTTTCGCCTAAACCCGTAGCGTGAGATCCCGCCTGCCCTTCAAAAGCCGTATCCCTGCCTGCCTTCGAATTCTCCGAGCCGCCTGCCGCCTTACCGAAAGCGGAAACTGTCTGCTCTGCGCCTGTTCCAAATGGGCATTCCGTTCGGCGGCCTAATTCCGCGGCAGAAGCGCCGTCAGAAAACACGCCGCCCGCATACGCGTTCTGCCGGACGGAATACGTTCCCGCCGCAGCACTACCCGGAGCCGAATAACCTGCTACGGAAGAATTCCGCTGTTCCGTTTTCGGGCCTAAATGCAGTTTTATCCGTGCCTTTTTTCTGCGCTCTATTTCGATATAAATAGAATAAATCATACGCGAAACAAGCCATGTCAAAAACACACCGATTCCCCATGCGAGCACAATAAGCGCTATGGATAAAACCTTTGCCTTTTTCTCCTGAACCGAAAATCTTTTTTGATAATCTTTTTTCAATAGTTCGAACTTTTTGTCCTTATCGGTAAAATCTTTCAACACTGCATTAAAGGCCGGTAACGACGACTCGCCTGCGGCCTCGAACTCCTGCCGCCACGCCTCTAAACTTTTAAACAGTTTCTTATTTGCATTTTCATATTCAAGATAGGCGGTTTCATTTCCTGAAGAAGATGCGGCGTAAAGAATTTTTTTCAAATTCGCAAAATTGTTTTTGCCCGTATCGACCGCCTTCTGCAAATCCTCGGCCGTAAAGCCCGCATTTTTTGCAGCCGTTTTAAACATACCGCTTTTTAATTCCGAAACGTACAATTCGTACTCGGTCAAATAGTCGGCCTTTAACTGAAAATCGGAAGACGGTTTTGCCGCAATAAAAAAAGCAGCTCCAGCAATGCCGACCGCCAAAATAATGCCGCAAAACACAAAAATGATTTTTATATACTTTTTCATCATAAAACCCTTTACATCAAATCAAAATATTCATACACTGTAGGGTATGAAAATACTGCATACCGCCGACTGGCACCTCGGTAAAAGCCTGTATGAAACCCCGCAAAAAGACCGCCAAAAAAAAATGCTTGACGATATTTCGGCCATCCTTGCAAACGGGGATTACGCCGCCTTGATAATTGCAGGAGATGTATACGACCGCTCGATTCCTCCCGCAGAATATATATCGCTTTTTGACTCATTTTTATCCGGCATTCATCAAAACAGCCCCGAAACCGCCGTTTTTATCATTCCGGGAAACCACGACTCCGCCGAACGGCTGGCCTTCGGTTCCTCGATCCTAAAAACGGGAAATATTCACATTGCTGCCGACATGGCCGAACTTTGCAACCCCGTCATTATAACACATAACGGAGAAAAAGTTCAATTTTTTTTGATGCCTTTTTTGCATTTAGGTTCGATTTCCGCAAAAAATGCCGATAATTCCGAAAAAAGATTAACCTCGCAGGCGGAGATGGCTCAAGAAGCGGCGCGGTTGTTAAAAGAAGCCGTCGATCCGTCCCTTCCTGCGGTTTTAGCCGCCCATCTTTTTACCCTAAACGGGGTAAGCTCCTCTTCCGAACGAGTCTTTTTAGGTACGGCGGAGCTCGTTTCGCCCGACCTGTTCGGCTTTTTTACCTACACAGCCCTCGGCCATCTTCACAAAATGCAGAAAATAACCGACCGAATGTACTATTCCGGCGCACCCCTGACCTACGCCTTTGACGAATGCGGAGCGGAAAAAGCCGTGCTGTCCGTCGAAATCGACTGCAAAACCGAAGGCTTTCCCGTATCGGTAGAAAAAATCCCTATCGAACCCTTGCGGAAAATGAGCAGAATCGAAGCGTCTTTTTCGGAATTGTATGAAGGCACAAAATTCGACGAATATAAAAACGACTTTTTGGAAATTACCCTTACGGGAAGCGCAATCATAAAAAGCCCGATGAGCCTTTTGCAAAAAAAATTCCCGTACCTTTTAAACATACGCCAACACGCTGTTGCGGAAAAACTGAATTCGGATGGGGCTCCCCTTGAAGATGTTTTCAAAAAAAACATCGAAGATCCCGACACCGTTTTTTCCAATTTTTTAAAATTCGAAAAAGCGATCGAAGAAGAAGCGGGTGCCGAAAAAGAAGCGCTTTTTAAACGGCTTTTTGCAGAAAGCGCAGTAACTACCGAGACGTAAGGCCCTTGCCGCCGGTCCGGTTTGACAGGAACACAGTATGAAACCCGAAATTTTATCGATTACAAATATCGGCCCCTTTATCGGAAAACACACCATAAATTTTACCTCGCTCGATTCCATTTTTTTAGTATGCGGAAAAACAGGCGCAGGCAAAACGACGATATTCGATGCCATATCCTATGTTTTTTATTCCAAACCGCAGGGCGGAAGGGCGTCGATTGTGCGGACTTTAAGAAGCCAATTTGCGGCCGACAGCGAAAGCGCGGAAGCCGAATTGGTTTTTACGATGGGTACTGCCAAATACAAAATACTGCGCCGCCTGCCCTTTTTGCGTCCGGGAAAAAAAACGGAAACGCCTGAAGAAGTCGAATTATCCGAATGGAAAGACGGACGTTGGAACGATTTAACCTCAACCAATAAAAGCGATACCGACAAAAAAATACTCGGCATAATAAAATTACGGGAAAAAGAATTTTCCAGAATCGTGCTGCTGCCGCAGGGAGAATTTGCGGAATTTTTAAAGGCCGGCTCCAACGAAAAAAAAGACACCCTCGCCGAGCTGTTTCCCGTATCCCGATATACCGAAATTATGAAATGTTCCAAGGAAAAGGAAAAAGAAGAAGGCATAAAAATAAAACAGTTAACGGCACAACTTGAAGCGCTGGAAAACGAATTCGATTTTAACACATACGCTTTGCGCAAAAAAGAATGCGAAGAATCGATTGCCGTAATAAAAAAGAATTACACCGGCATCAACGAAAAAATAAAAACAAACACCGCACGGCTTGAACAGGCAAAACTGCTTACTCAAAAAGCGGCGGAATACGCCGGCGTAAAAACGAAACTGGAAGATATGGAGCTGCGCACTGAAGAAATCGAAGCCGTCAAAAAAAGAATAGAAAAGGCCCGCCGGGCGGCAGCGCTTTCCGAACGGGCGGAAACCGTCAATAAACTGATGCGCACAATCGAAGAACATAAAACCGATATAGAAAAAAAAAGAAAAGAATTTTACGCTATAGTCAATAATTTGAATTTGATGGAAGAAGAAAAATCTCTTATCGATGAAGAAAAAACAAAAAGCGAAATTCTAAAACAAAATTTAAATATGCTCGAACGGGCGGCAGCGGTATACGGCGAAATAAAAACCCTGCGGCAGGAATCGGAGGCTGCGGCTGCGGAAAAACGGCAGGCGGAAGCCGAATTGAAAACGGCCGAAGACGAAGCGCGGTCTCTTGCAGAAAAAACGGAATCGCTTGCCCCGCTTGCAAAGCAGTTGGATGCACGCAAAGAAGAACGGGATAAATCCGCCGCGGCAGTGGGATATTGCAGGCGCCTTTTTGAAATAGCAAAAAGCAAAAAGACGGCCGAGGCTTCTTATGCGACGCACAGCATGGCCGCAGAAAAAAACCGGGCCGAATTGGAAATGCTGGAAAAAACCATAAAAATAGAAGAAGCGCTTTTAGACGATTTAAAAAAAGAAAAAGAGGCGGCAGAAACAAATAAGGCGTCGGCAGTTCTCGCCTCTGTTTTAAAGGAAAACGAACCGTGTCCCGTATGCGGTTCCGTACATCACCCGAAACCCGCCGTTGACGAGGGCCGGGATATTTTTTCTATACAAGAAAAAACGGAAAAATGCGAATATGCGCTCAAGCAATTCGAAAAAACAAAAAACGGATTAACCGCCGCCGTTATCGAAAGAACAAAGGACAGCGAAAAATATGCAGGCGACATCAAAGAAGCGGAAAGGCGGTTTTTGCTTTTAAATGAGGAATTCCGTTTTTCCGAATTCGTTACCGAAAAAATACCCGGCTTAGGGGAAGCGGAAGCTCTGATAAAATCCTTTGCCGAAAAAGCCGAAAAAGATGCAGCCGTTTTAAAAGAGGCGCAAACAGCATCCGACGCCAAGTCGGAATGCGAAAACAAATTGCACACCGTTCAAAAAAAGCGGGAAGAAATAAAAGAGCGGCTTACGAATTCCGTTATTGCGGAAAACGGAATAAAAGCAGCCCTCGCCGAAAAACAGGCCGCCTACGATAAAACCTTTTCCGAGCTTTATGCAGGCGTCGAAAAAGGCGACATAGAAGACACGATGGAGCATTGCAGGGAATTACTGTTAAACGCAAACAGAAAAATAAACGGATATGAAGAGCGGCTTTCGGAAAATAAAATGAAATATGCGCGCCTTGAAACAATGATTTCGGAAAAACAGGATACGTTAAAAAAGTCAGAAGTTTCTTTGGCTGAAGAAGAAAGCTCGTTGGAAGCCGCATTAAAAGAAAAAGGATTTTCTTCAATAGATGAGCTTTTTTCTTCCGTTTTGCCGGAAGAGCAAATACTCGATTTCGAAGACGAGATAGCCGCCTTTGAGGAAGAAAAAATTGCATTAAAACAAAGCGCAGCGGGTTTGCAGCTCGAATTAAAAGATAAAACCATCGAAGAGCCCGAAAAGCTGGAAGATGCAATCGCCGAGTTGGAAAAAAAGTTTGACGAAGAAAATGCGCGGCTTACATGGCTGACCGCAGAGCTGACTCGCCTAACCGGTCTTTATGAACGGCGCACTCGGCTTTCCGAAGAATTAAACGCCGCAGCGTCGGAAGCGGAATCGATAAAAGCGCTTTCGGCAAGCCTAAACGGAGAAAACAAGTTTAAACTGAAATTCGATATATGGATTCTTTCCACATTCTTAAAAGAAATAACCGTGTACGCAAACACCCGCCTTGAAAGAATGAGCTCCGGCCGCTATGTATTAAGGGTGAGCAGCGCCGTAAGCGGTAACAGCCTTTCGGGTTTGGACTTGGAAATTTATGATGCATATACCGGCGGCCTGCGCCCTGCTGCCAGTTTGTCGGGCGGCGAAACCTTTATGGTTTCGATAAGCCTTGCCCTGGGCTTGGCCGATTCCATTCAGGCGGGAAACGGCGGCATCAGGCTCGACTCGATATTTATCGATGAGGGCTTTGGAAGTTTGGATGAGGCGAGCCTTGAAAACGCAATAGATATTTTGGACGAGGTACGCGGCAACAGAATGGTCGGCATTATTTCGCATGTAAGCGAACTGCGCACAAGAATTCCGCAAAAAATCGAAATAGAAAAAACGCCGCAAGGCTCGAGGATTGTGCAAAGCTAGACGGTTCTTTAATCACGAACCGAATAAATTTCTTAAAAAAAGTCTGCGACAATTATTTTACGACAATCATTCCCTTTGAATCGGCGATGGAAATACGTGCCGTTACCGAATAATTAAAATCGAGATAATCGTCTTGAATACCGTCGGAAAAAATAATGCCGTTTTCGCCCATCTTCGATTCGACAAGAAAGCGGGTCTCGGGCGTTATGGAACCGAAGATCATTTTTGCGCCTGTGTTGACGCTCGGGAACGGTTCCCTGACAGCGAACACCAGCCGGTTTTGGCTCCAGTCGGCGGTCTGTTTCTCCTTAATTACAAGCGGCTTTTTCGATAAGCGGCCGGTAATGCCCGACGCCCCCGCCAAAACGCTTTTCATCCAGCCGGAGCGGCCGAGCGGTGTCGAAACGATAATACCGCTTGAAGACTGGTTTTCGGCCTTGCCGTCAACCGTAATCGAATAGCGCGCTGACGTGTGGTTTTTAACGCCGATAAAAAAATCGTTGACGGCATACAAAACCTGATTATCGGAGAGCTGCACCTTCGCCTTTGTTACCTGCTTTATATTCGCCTCGTTGTTCAGCGTCCGTTTTATGACCGACTCGGCCTCGTTTACGGAAAACTGCGACAGCACGCCGTCCCACCTGCCCGTATCGGGATTTATGCCGATCAGTTTTTGACCGTCCAGATATTTTAGTGTGTTGGCAATAAGTCCGTCCTGCCCAACGGTAATGGCCAAGTCCTTTTTTCCGAAGATAAAATTCGGCAAGAATTTCCAATCGATGAGCTGCACGTTTCCGATCTTTTGGGCGGTTTTTACCAGCGTATCCAAGACCGCGTAATAGGTTTCGTGCTCGGCCTCGTAATCTTTAAAATCTGCCTGCAAATGTTCGATGTAAAATTGCGCCTGCTGCTTTGTGTTAAAACGGGCAACAAGCGAATCCAAACGGGTCGGCCTGCGGATAACGATTAACCTGTCCATTATTTTTTGATTAATTGCTGCAACAGCTCCGAGCTGATATTCAGTTCGCCGATTTTGTCGGCATTTTCCGCAAGGCCGGTAAACGCATGCGCAATCAGTTTTTCAGGAGCCATACCGATCGAAGAGAGCGCTTTAATGATTTCGGGATTTATTTTCGAAAGCGGTTCAAGAACGGCACTGAGAGCATACGCCTTAATGTCCGCCTCGGTCTTTCTGTTTTTTACGGAAATATCGATGAGTTTGGTATTTTCCTGTTCTTGCTTTATTTTAAACGCCATATCCTCTTGCAAAATAATCCGTTTCTTTTCTTTTATCGACCGCTTACCTTCCATGTGCGTTTCCATTATCTGCCGCTGTTTTTCTTCAACTGCGACCTGCGTATTCAGCTCGTTTTCTTTTATCTTCCGTTCCTGCTCCACTGCGGCGTTACGCCTTTTGTACACCGCATCGTCTGCCTCACGCAAAATATTTTCGCGCGTTTCGGCTTCCAGCGCCCGCGCCGTTTCCTTGTTCGGTAATATCGAAAGAATATTGATGTTCGTTATTGTGATGCCCAGATTTTGAAGATATTCGTTTTTTTGAACGGCCTGTTTTAATGCGCTTGTAATACGGTCAACCGATTTTATCGACTCCCGCAGCGGCAGGCGGGAAACTTCGGTCTTTGTCATCGTGTTGACGGTATTGATGATAATCTGATTCAGCTTTTCCGAATCGTCCGATAAGTATCCGTAATCTTTTAAGTTAACGGAAAAGTTTACCTGATCGACGATCTTTTCCGTATCGGCTATCTTGTATATCAGGTCGCCTTGAATGGTCAGCGTTTGATAATCGCTCGACGTTTCTTCGAAAAAGAACGGCACGTTTTTTGTTTCAAGCGGAATTTTAATGATGGATGTGGACGGCTTATAAAACCAAAATGCCAGTCCGCGTCCCTTTTTTACGACTTTCCCGTTTTTGATGACGTGAATATAATAGTTTGGCTCAAATTTAACGAATTTTAATCCGAACATATATTTCTCCTATTTTTATAAAAACTTGAATTTAAAACGCCGGAGAATATTTCCTAAGAGGCGGTTCAACGTAAAAAGTAAAGCAAAAGAATTTCAAGTTTTTAGCCTGCATTTTCTCAATATTTATCAAAAGGTAATATATCATAATTTCTCTTTATTTGGAAGGGACCTTTGCCAGTGCGAATAAATTATGTGATGTTTAGCTGCTGCCTGGATTCTTTAATGCTTCGGCAATGTAACAAGCAATATGGTAAAAAGAAAGAAAAAAATGATATAATATCGGAAAGTTAGAAAAACGATTTTAACAGCAAAAACGGAAAAACTGTACCGTTTGAAGCTTGACCTTTGCGTTAAAAAAAAGATTTATCTTACTGTAAATCGGTTTCGCTTTTTCGTTTGCGCTTTTTGGAATTATGCGCCTTTATTTCTTCGTCCAAATTTTTAACTGTAGATCGCGTCAAATACGGTTTCCCCAACGAAAAAACCTTTCCGCCGTCCAAAACATATAACGGAACGTTTTCCATTAAGGGAAATTGCGGGTTCGGATAGGTGTCGGCGGCAGCATTGGAGCCGGGCCCCGCCCCGGACGGGTTCAAGGTCAGTGTTCTTTTTTCTATACCGTCGGAATCCGTTTCGGTTTTTACCGTGTACGTACCCCTTTCGTAATTGCGCAGCACCCGCCCGTTACTCGTAATGCACGAATACACCAGACCGTTCCGCTCAATGAGCTTCGGCACCTGATAGCTATTGCCGGCGGCATCGGTAAAATGGGCGGTTTTATCGTTATAGGCAAGATCGTCAAGCCAGTACCGGAAGCGGATATATTCGTTTTCGGTAAAAAAATAGGCATCAAGCGATTTTATTTCTTCGGGCGGGTAGAGTAAAAACCCGTTCGGCGAACCTTGTTCAACCCAAAAGCCGTACAGCAGGCTTGTATGGCGGTTTAATGCATAATCGGCTTTTTCGGGATCGATGCCTTCGGGTAAAAATTCCTCCGAAAGGGTTTCTTCAGCCGATTCGTACTTTGTTTTTTCGTAAAATGATGTAAAAAGCGCATTGTTTTCCGCACAAACGGGGAGCACCGGTTTCTTTTTAAAAAACGGATACTCGGCAGTTAGGTTAAAAACCGAATCGAAGCCGTCTTTTTTTTCCATAACGGCGGAAAAAGACCCGCTGTTATCATATACGTATGTATAATATGTTTTTAAAACCAGTTTGATGTTTATTTCGTCAAGATTTCTGCCGCCGCTTTTAGTAATTTCGGCAAAACGGCTGCCGTTTTCCCAAATGCCTTCCAGCGGGTTCGAGGCAGAATTGTCCTCCGCCGTTTGGCCTGCAAGATTCATTCCGAAAAGAAAAAAGAGGAGAATTGCGGAAACCCATCGTTTAAAAAAAACTTTCATATCTTTAAAAAATATCGGATAAAAACGGCCGTTTTTTTATATCCGGCAGCCGAATTTAATACGGTTCTCCGTTTGCCTTGGGCGCCGCCGATTTTTTACTGAAAAATACGAGGGCAATCAGGGTAACCAGATACGGGAAAACCTTTAACCACACGGGCGGAATAACGTTGAGCGAGGGAATGACCTGCGAAACGTTTGCGACCGTCCGTGCAAACCCGAAAAAGAAGGTTGCGCCCAAAATACCTAAGGGTTTCCATTGGCCGAAGATAAGGGCCGCAATGGCCAAAAAGCCTAAACCGTCAACGCTTCCGTTAAATTCGCCTGAATAGGTTACTAAAATAACGGCACCGCCGAGCCCGGCCAAAGCCCCGCTTGCACATACTGCGAAATACCGCATCTTACGCACGTTTATACCGGCACTTGCAACTGCCGAGGGGTGTTCGCCGCAGGCTCTCAGCCGTAACCCGAACGAGGTTTTGTACAGCAAAAACCACGAAAACAAAAGGATTATCAGAATAAGCCAGGTGCTCCAATACGATTGCGAAAAAAACAGCGGGCCAAGTATGGGAATGCGCGATAAAAAGGGAATATCCTTTCTGATAATGCCGCTCACTCTCACATTCCCCGATCCTAAAATGGAGCGCGCAATGTATACCGTTAAGGCGGCCGACAGCATATTTATTGCCGTACCGCTGATAATTTGATCGGCCTTTAAGGTAATGGAAGCAAAGGCATGGAGGAGCGAACACAAAATACCGACTGCCGCCGCAACAAAAAAGCCGATTGGGATAAGAAGCCCTTGGGGCACGGCTCCTTGTATCAGGTTTATGGTAACTGCGGCGGAAAAACTGCCGACTAGCATTAAGCCTTCAAGACCGAGGTTTGTAACGCCGCTTCTTTCACTGTATAAACCGCCCAGCGAGGCGACCAGCAATGGAACGGTATACGCAATTACATACGGAAAGATAGAAGTCAATATCACCCACATACTATTTTTCCTCCTTTTGAAGCCTGTTTGTTTTTCTTTTTTTAAAAAGGGCCGCCCAAAACTTTTTCAATAACAGGCTGGTCGCCGTAAAATAGATGATGACGGCGATAATCGTATCGGCAATTTCGGGCGGAACTGTCGTGTTCGCGCTCATAAAGCCCTTACCAACGTGCAGAATACCGAAAAAGACGGCGCTTAATGCAACCCCGACCGAATTTCCCGTACCCAAGAGGGCAACGGCAATACCGTCAAAGCCCTGCGCCGGCATAACGCCGATCTGCATATTCAGCGAATACCCTGCATAAAAAGTCAGTCCCGCAAGCCCGGCCAAGCCGCCTGAAATCATCATCGAAATGACGATATTTCTGTTTACCCGTATACCTGCGTACTCGGCAGCGCTCTTGTTATAGCCGGCAGCCTTCAACTCAAACCCCAGCGTCGTCTTATCCAATATCACCTTTAAAAAAAGCATACCGATGACGCTTAAAAATATGCCGTAATTGATATATTCGCTTCCGAAAAGATTTGTCAGCCACGCAGCCCGCAAGGAATTGCCCTCCGCTATGGAGCGGCTCTCCGTTTCGATTACCTCAGCCTTCAAATAGCCTTGCACCGAATAATACACAATCCAGTACGCAATCCAATTCATCATGATGGTAGAAACGACTTCGTGCACATTAAAAACAGCCTTTAAAAGCCCGGGTAAAAAACCCCAAAGAGCTCCGCCTGCAACGGCTGCCGCAATTAAAAGCGGAAGCAAAAGCGGGCGCGGCAGGGTCGAATACAGGGCGATAAAGGTTACACAAAGGCCGCCTATCAGCATCTGCCCTGAGGCTCCGATATTAAAAAGCCCCGTTTTAAATGCAAAACTGACTGCAAGGCCTACAAACAAAAGCGTTGTTGCCGTTGCAAGCGTATTTCCGAGCCGCTCAATGCTCATAAGGCCGCCGCGGAATAAATAAGAAAAGGCCGTAAGCGGATTATTTCTTAAAAGAAGAATAAAAACCGCCCCCGCCAAAAGCCCGAGCAAAACGGCGGAAAAACTGATAACGAAATTGTTTTCGGATAAATTCAAATCCTTTAAGCTGAATTTTTTGTTTTCACCCTTAATCATTGGAGCCTCCCATTCCCGCCATCATAAGCCCGACGTCGCAGGCCGTTGTTTCTTCCGGTTTTACAATTCCGCTTAATGCCCCGCGGTGCATAACCGCAATCCTGTCCGACAAGTTGAAAATTTCGTCAAGCTCGAAAGAAATGAGCAAAATAGCCATACCGCCGTCCCTGCATTTGACCAGATTTTTATGTACGGATTCTATGGCGCCCACATCGAGGCCCCGCGTCGGGTTTACCGCAATCAGCAGTTTGGGCGACAAAACAATTTCGCGTCCCAAAATTGCTTTTTGCTGGTTTCCGCCGCTCAAATTACCCGCCTTGGATTCTATGCCCCGCCCCGAACGTACATCGAATTCGGAGGCAACCTGTTCGGCAAAGGCGTCTATTTTTTCCCTGTTTAAAAACCCATGCTTTTGAAAATCCTTTGTGTAGTAGGATTTTATGACCATATTTTCGGCTATCGAATATTGCAAAACAAGCCCGTGTTTTTGCCTGTCTTCGGGAATGTGTCCGAGCCCCGTCTTGGAGCGTTTCCGTATGGAATAATGCGAAATATCGGTTCCGTTCAAAATAACATTCCCGGATTCGATCGGCATAAGGCCGGTAAGGGCGTAAACCAGCTCGCTTTGCCCGTTCCCGTCAACACCGGCAATGCCTACAATTTCGCCCGCCCGCACATCAAGCGAAAAACCGTTTACCGCAGGCAATTTCTTTTCTTTTATTACATTTAAATTGCGGATTTCCAAAACCGCGGCGCCGGGCTTGCACGGTTCTTTCGGCACCTTAAAATCGACGGGGCGGCCGACCATCTTGGACGCAAGTTCGCCCTTGGTCGTGGAAGCCACATCGACAACGTCTATGAGTTTTCCGCGGCGGATAATGGTACATCGATCGGCCGTGTCCAAAATTTCCTGTAATTTATGGGTAATCAAAATAATCGCCTTGCCCTCGGCCGCAAGATTATGCATAATCTTCATTAAGTCGCTTATTTCCTGCGGGGTTAAAACGGCGGTCGGTTCGTCGAAGATCAGAATATCGGCGTCCCGGTACAGCATTTTTAAAATTTCTACCCGCTGTTGAGCGCCGACGGTTATATCGCTTATAACCGAATCGGGAGAAATCGAAAGACCGTATTTGTCGCTTAAGGTTTTTATCTTTTGTTCGGCGGCTTTTTTATTCAGAATAAAACCGTCTTCCCGACCCAATATTATGTTTTCGGTAACGGTAAAATTGTGTACGAGTTTAAAGTGTTGGTGAACCATTCCGATGCCCAAGTCGTTTGCATCGTTGGGGTTATTGATTTTTACTTTTTTGCCTTTTACGAAAATCTCGCCTTCGTCGGCAAGATATAGCCCGAAGAGGATACTCATCAGGGTGGATTTTCCCGCGCCGTTTTCTCCTAAAATCGCATGGATTTCCCCCTTTTTTACTTGAAGCGTTATGCCGTCGTTGGCAATTATTCCGGGAAAGACCTTGCGGATATTTTTCATCTCTATTACATAATCGGACACTCACATACTCCCGTAAAATAAATTTAATCGGACTTTTTATCGATTTTTATTATACCGCAATCGGAAGTCCGGCAAGCCTGTAAACAAACAGTCTGCCGGAGTAAAATTAAGGAACCCCGCTAAGCGGCGCTTACCGAGGTTTCCTATTTAAAAAAACGTGTTGCGAATTTTATTTAAACAAATCGCCTTGAACGCTGCTTATAACAATTTCGCCGTTTTTGATTTTTTCGTGAATTTCTTTTACCTTGCTTTGAACCTCATCAGACAGGTTCGGGTTCGTTTCGGGGATTCCAACGCCGTCTTCTTTGGTCGATAAAAGAAGGGAGCGGCCGCCTTCAAATTCCTTGTTCAGTTCGGCTTTGATCATATCGTAGGCTGCCACATCGACGTATTTTACTGCAGACGTTAAAATAACGGAAGAACCGTCGGCAATTATTCCTTCGGAGTATTGGTCTACGTCTACACCGACAACCCACACCTTTTTACCGGCCTGCGTTCTGGTTTTAGCCTCGTTTATGACGCCGACACCGACACCGCCTGCCGCCGCATGGATAACCGTTACGCCCCTATCATACATCGAGGCGGCGATCTGCTGGCCTGCCGCTATATCGTTAAACGTACCCTGATATACAAAGTTTTCCTGTTCCATCGTAATATGCGTTCCGAAGTGTTCGTTTGCATATTTAATGCCCTGCTGCCAACCCCAATTAAATTTTTGTACGGCAGGAATTTCCATTCCGCCGATAAAACCGAACCGGCCTTCCTGCATTTGAAGGGCGGCGGCAACACCGGCTAAAAAGCCCGCCTCGTTTTCGAGAAAACTGATTCCGATGGTTGACGGTCCGTTTTCGGGATTCCACGAATCGGCCGGGTGGGCATTTCCGTCGATAATAACGAATTTTGCATCCTTGTATTTCGATTGCGCCTTATAGATGGCGGTCTCGAATTTAAACCCGGGGCATACGATAAATTTATAACCGGAATCGTACAGGTTCGAAATTTCTTTGATATAATCCGCTTCGGTAGTACCGACGGGTTTTAGATATTTTATATCAATCCCGAAATCAGCCTTTGCCTTTTGAATGCCCTCCCATGTTCCCTGATTAAATGATTTATCATCGATTGTTCCAGCATCCGTTACCATACCTACTTTAAGAACATCCGCCGAATTTTCCTTTGTGCACGATGCAAATACAAAACATGCAAGGACACAGCCTAACAAAATTTTTTTAAACCTTTTCATTTAAAAACTCCTTATTGTTTTTGTCGGTTTTAATGACCGGACTGAGTAACCCCCGATCCGCTTCAATAAAGCAAAAATATTGTACCACATTCCTCATTTTCTGTCAAATAAGTTTAGGAACGTATCAAAGAACATATCGCTGTCCATTGACATATATAATTCGTAGTGTTAGAATTATGAAATATATGAAAACAATTAAATTGGACGATTTTAAAAACTATCATTTTTTAAGCGGCTTAAAATTGTCGGAGGACGGAAGGTATGCGGCATATCTATCCGCCCGTGCCGATATGGAAGAAAACGATTACAAAAAAGCACTTTTTCTTTTGGACATTTCGGCGGGAAAAACAAAACAGCTTACCGGCGAAGACGTAGAAGCCTTTTTCGGGTTCAACGAAGACCAACTCCTTTTTTCCACACGGCGTACAAAAAAAGAAAAAGAAGATAAAGAAAAGACCTTTGTATATGCCATTCCGCTCACAGGCGGGGAAGCGCTTCCCGCATACGTCTTTCCGTATCCTGTTTTAAAAATCGAATTTACCGGCAAAAAAACGGCAGTTGCTTTGCATGCGTGGAAGGATGACCTATTTAAAAAAATGCCGAAAGAAAAGGCTGAGGCGGCAAAAAAGGAAGAAGCCGATTATGAAACATTTGAAGAGATTCCTTTTTGGCAAAACGGCGGCGGGTTTACCTCGCGCAAACGGAACAGGCTTTATCTTTATAACCTTACTTCAATGAAAAGCACTGCGCTTACCGGTGAATTTACCAATGTCGGCGGCTTCGACTTCGATAAAAAAACGCAGGAAATTCTTTTTACCCAAATAACCTACACAGACAAAATGCCCGTTTACGATGAGCTTATGCTGATGAATCTTAAAACGAAAAAAACAAAACGCTTAAATGCAAAGCGCGATTTTATGTACAGCGATGCGCGGTTTTTAAACGATACTGTTATTTTCTGCGGTTCGGACGGCAAAAAGTACGGCATAAATCAGGATGCAGATATTTACACCATCTCCAAAACCGGCGCAGATCCCAAAATGATTTCGCCTAAAAACTACGATAAAAGTCTGTGGAATTCGGTCGGCTCCGATTCCCGTTACGGCGGCGGCTATACCGCCTTTTGCAAAAACGGCAAGTATTATTTTATCACTACAGAAGACGATTCTTCGTATATAAACGCAATAGACAAAAACGGGAAGATCGAAAGGGTTACAACCGAAAAAGGTTCGGTAGACTGTTTTGCCGTATCCGAAAATGCCGTCGTATACATAGCCTTGCGAAAACAGGAGCTGCAGGAAGTGTATCTTCTTACAGACGGAAAAGAAAGATGCCTTACCAAACACAATGCGTATGGTGCCAAACTGACAAAAATCAAACCAGAAGAATTCTATTTTGACAACAAGGGAACAAAACTGCACGGCTTTGTACTGAAACCCGCCGCTTATAAGGCCGGCAAAAAATATCCTGCAATCCTTTCCATACACGGCGGACCTAAAACGGTATACGGTTCGGTCTTTTATCATGAAATGCAGTTTTTAGCGCAGCAGGGATATTTTATCTTTTACACAAACCCGCGCGGCTCAGACGGCAACGGGCGGGCCTTTGCCGACATACGCGGCAAATACGGCACGATAGACTACGGCGATTTGATGAGTCTTACCGATGAGGTTTTAACACGATATAAGAATATAGATAAAACCAAAGTCGGCGTTATGGGCGGTTCTTACGGCGGTTTTATGACAAACTGGATTATCGGCCACACAAACCGCTTTGCGGCCGCCTGCTCGCAGCGCTCCATTTCAAACTGGATATCCAAATTCGGCATAACCGATATCGGCTATTATTTTAATTCCGACCAAAACGGCGGCGCAACCCCTTGGAACGGAGCCGAAAAACTGTGGGAAAAAAGCCCCGTCAAATATGCCGACAAGTGCAAAACCCCAACCCTTTTTATTCAAGGGGATGAAGACTACCGCTGTTTTGAAGCCTGTGCCTTTCAAATGTTTACGGGATTAAAATATCACGGCTGCGAGGCAAAACTCGTTTTGTTTCACGGCGAAAACCACGAACTTTCGCGAAGCGGAAAACCGAAGCACCGAATAAGGCGCCTAACCGAAATTTTTAATTGGTTTGAAAAATATCTTAAAAAATAAACTCTTTTAAGATTCCTTACACCTATAAGAGTGAGCCGTTCACACCTATAAGGGTGAGCCCCCTTCAACGGCAATAAAGCAGCGTAAGATTATGCGCCGAATGAAGGGCGCTTATAAAGGCGGCGCAAACCCAGAAATGGTGTTTTATTCTCAGCCTTTTGTAGACCAGTCTGAAAATGCAGCCGGCCGCAAAGGCATATAAAACGTTAAAACGCCCCAAATACCGGTGGGCAAGAGCAAAAAACAGGACGGGCGGCAACTCGGAAAGCAGAAAACTGCGGTTAAACGGCACAGCTTTTTGTGTGTAAAAACTTTGCAAACGGAACGGAAGATATACCCTGTAAAGCATCTCTTCATACACTGCCGCGCATATAATCTTTAAAATGAATACAACATTTAAAAGAAGGGGCTCAGGCGGCTCCGGCAAGGTAAAATTCCGCGCGGAAACGATCGGCGGCAGCACAAAAACGCTTAAAATCAGCAAAAATTCCGCCAAACATATCAAATTCTTCTTATCATAAATCATAATATATGATATGATTATAGCACAAAAGTGATATTGTATGCATATTATTATAGTTACTATCGGTATTATAGCAGCCGGTCTTATTATGCTTTATGTGATGGGGCCGGGAAAAAAGATGAAAGATTTTATACGTTTTATCATTGAAGGGGCGGATAAGGGGTTTTCTTTTCCCAGCCTATGCCTGCTTTGGCGCACGGGCTCTTATGCCGGCCTGCACGATAAAACACGGCTTTTTTGGTCGGTGCCTGCACTGGATCAGTGCATTAAATTCATTTTACAAAAACTGGAACCTCCTGTAGATGACCGGTTTAGAATAAAAATGCAGGCTTTTTTAAACGATTTGTATGCGTACCGAACTAAAATCGAACTTGAAGTCGTGCAAAAAAAGCGGAGCCTTAATTCTACGCACGAAATATATCTCGGGCAGCTTTGTGTTGTTATCATCCCCAATGAAGCAACGGCCAACGGCAAGGTTTTGATAAATACAAAAGAATCTTTGACGCTCGATATTCTTGAAATTCACAGTCAGTCGGACAAAAAAATAGACTGGAAGGGAAAAAACGTAAAAATGTTTTTTTGGAGAGAAGGCGATGCGGGCTATATTTTTTCTTCTGTTGTTATAGATATAAAAACCGAAGGCGGCAGCACAAAGCTGCGTCTAAAACACTCTGATAAGATTATAAGAACCCAAAAACGCAAGTCCGTACGGGCTGAATGTAAATTTGAAGCGGCGGTTTTTCCTCTTCGTCAGGATCAAGATTATGACGCTGAATACCAACAAAGCGGCGGTACCATTTGCACCGTACACGATATATCCGAAGACGGGGCGTTGTTTTTGGTAAAAGGAAAGGCCATCCGCGGCGTTAAAATGAAGCTGCAATTTAAAATAAACAATGCGCCGGTAGTTATGTGCGGTAAGATTGTACGGTGCGTTTATAATGCGATAAAAAACACGTCAAAGGTTCATTTTCAAAGTGAATTCTTGACCGAACAAATGAAAAACACGATTCTTTCATACGTATATAATATATCGCCTGAAAGCGATAACGAATTTATGAGCACTCTTTTGTCGGAGTATGAAAAAGAAGAACAGCCTGTTACAGAAAATGAGGTTTTATGAAAACGGCAAATTTTTACAGCCAATTAAACAGCGCCTTTAAAGTGCCGGTCTGCCGCATTTTTTTTATCTGTTCCGTTTTTATCCTGTATGCGCAGGATATGCAAAACAACGGAAACATTCGTTCTTTACGGCAGGATTTTGCAAAGGCCGACTTAAGCCGGAAAGTTATTATTTTAAAAGACGCTTCCGCTTCGGAAAAGAAATCGGCCGTGCCTCTTTACAAAGATGCTTTAGAATATGTGGAAATTTCTTATGGAATTTTAAACACTGATTCCCAGCTGTTGAGCCTCGGTATAATTGCCGTAACAAAACTCGGTGAATATAACGATAAGACTTCTGCGCAAAATATACGTTTTTTATTTTCTACGGTAGAAAATGAAGATTTTAAAATAGCCTGTCTTAAAAGTTTAGGCGTCCTTATGGAGCGGGATTCCGATTTTATAGCCTATCTTAACACCCTTTACGAAAACGGCTTTTCCGATTTAATAGCCGGAAAGAAATTCAATATTAATTTATTGGCAGCCATAGCGGATGCTTTAAAAAATTTCGCCGATCCGTCTTCTTTTGAAATATTATTTAAAACCCTCCTTTACCCCGTAAGCGAAAAACTGAAAAGCGCAGTAAAGTCCGCATTAAATAATATTCCTTTCGACTATTACCGCGAAATCGTTGGCAAACAGGACCGAGAAGACCTACAATATATGTACACGCTGTATGTATCTGCAAAAGAAAACAGCCATATTGAAAAACAGGAATTAGGGAAGATAAGCGAAGCCGCTATACGGTACGGGTTGGAAAATCTGAATGCATCTGCGGTGCAGGCGGAAGCCCTTATTTCCGAAACATTGGATGTTTTAGCAGCCCTAAAATGGAGCAATGCGTCTGACAGCGTTAATAAGTATTTTTTTTACGCTCAAAAGGGCAGAAAAATAAAAAAAGACGGCATCGATAGGCTTATACCGGTTATAAACTGTATGGGTAATTTGGGCACGGCGGAATGTTCGCAGAATTTATCGATATTTTTAGGAGTGTTAAATTCGGAAACTGAAAAAACTAAGGAATACAGCGAACGGCTAATGCTGGCCTTAATAAAAGCCTTGGAAAAACTCGGAGACAAAACCGCTTTCGATTACCTTTTGAATATCGGCTATTTACAATATTCCGAAACAGTCAAACAGGCGGCTAAAGATGCTATCGAGGAGTTAAAGTGGTAAAGAAAAACGGTTCCATTCAAAATTCGAATTTTTTTGATTCGGTTTTTGTAAGTCCCGTTGTTTTTATGGGCTGTTTTGCGGCCGCTTCCTTTTATATCTTTTGTCTATTCGAAAACAGTTTTTCGTTTTTAGTTTGGAGCCTTTCGGCAGCCGCTCTTCCGATTATTTATATTTTCTTCTGTTGTTTTCAAAGCGGGCTTTTTAAGAAGCCTTGTTTAAAAAATGCCAAATTCGTTATTTCGGGTATTTTGATAGGGTACATTGCGTTTTTGCACCTGCTTATTTTTAATGCACCGTTTAGTACCCTGGCAGAGACGGCTAAAATCGATTCGGTAAGGGTTTGTCTTAAAGGCGAACCCCTGCCTGCCGGCAAAAAATACTACGCCGTACATGCAAAACTGCTTTCCTGCAGATATAAAACCGGGTCGGAATTTTCTATGCACGGAAACATTAAAGTTTTTATTCCGTCAGGGATAATAACGCAAAACAATGCGGGGTCGGTTTCGCTTTATAAATCTTCTAAAAAGAATGCAGGCCGCGTTTTTGCAGAAGGGGTTACTCTTTCCATAAGAGGCCGCTTTGCACTTAAAAAAAAGAAGACCGAACCGGTTCTCTTTTTTGCTGACCCGGAAATACCCGAATTTTTAGGGTGGCGCTCGCCGTTTTCCGCTGTGCGGGCAAGGCTGCGCTTTGCTCTTATGCACCTGCTTGCCGGATGGGGGGCGGCCGGCGGCTTAGCGCTTGCCCTGCTTTCGGCAAACAGGGACTTTTTGGAAGGTGCTTGTGCTTCTGCCTTTCGGAATGCAGGGCTCGCCCATATTTTAGCCCTTTCAGGAATGCACGTTTCGCTTGTAAGCCTTGCGGCCATCCAAGCGGGCGCCGTATTCGGGAAAAAAAGCAGGGCGGTAACATTTTCACTTTTTGCGATTATCTTTTTTGTGTGGTTTGCAGGTTCCGCGCCGTCGTTAAACCGCGCCCTCGGCATGATGATTATTTTGATGCTGGGAAAGGCGCTAGGTCTTCGGCCTAGTATGTTTTCGGTGTTAAATGCAATGCTTGTCCTGCACCTTTTGTTCAAGCCTGAAGAAGCCTTAAACTTAGGCTTTATGCTTTCCTACGGCGCCTTGTCCGGAATTCTGCTGTTCGGATCGGCCATATCAGAGATCTTATGTGGAAAGATTCCTCCAAAACTGCTCGGCGGAATTTCTGCTTCGCTTGCGGCTCAAGCCTTTACTGCGCCCGTCGTTATTTCCAAAATAGGAATTTTAGCACCCATCGGCATCATCGCCTCGATTATTTTAAGCCCGCTTATTTCGCTCTTTTTAATTTTGGGAATGGCAGGAATTTTCATCAGCCTCCTTATCCCTCAAACTGCCCCCATTTTTTCTTATGTATTAAATTCGATTTATACTGCGGTTCTTGTCCTTGCCCGGCTTTTTGCGCATTTTCCTCAAATTAATGCGGAAAGCATAATGCAAAAACTGCTTTTTTCCGCAGTGCCATTTGCCGCCGGGGTATTTTTTATGTACTATGCCGAAACCGTAAAAAGAAGGCGGGGATTACTACCGTAAATGAAAATTCTTTTGGAGTATGCTTCGGCAAGCCTTTCGGTAAAAAATTCCGATTTTTTAGCTGAAATTTTTCCGATAACCGCGCAAACCGAAGCCCGAAACCTTTTAAAAAGCGTAAAACAAAAACAGTATGACGCATCTCACGTGGTACACGCCTTTGTGCTGGGCTCTTCCGGCGGCATACTTGGTAGCTCCGATGACGGCGAACCTTCGGGAACAGCGGGAAAACCGGTACTGACCGTTTTAAAAAATTCGGGGCTTACAAATGTGCTGCTTACGGTAACCCGCCGGTTCGGCGGCATCTTGCTAGGTACGGGCGGATTGGTAAGGGCCTACACAGATTCAGCAAAGGCCGTTTTAGCCGCTGCCAAAACCGAAGAATTTATACCGAAAATCGCTTTTACCGTTTTTTGTTCTTACCCTAAGTACGGGCAGATAAAAAACCGTTTTGCCGAATTTTCTGCAGAAGTTAAATGTGTAGATTTTAAAGAAGAGGTGAAAATTAAAGGGCAGCTTCCCGGCGCCGAACAAGCCGCCTTTTGCGCGTTTTTGGAAAACGCTGCAAAAGGCGGCGGCAGTGTGCGCTTTTTAATGCCTTGAGGTCTAAAAATTATAGTTTCACACAGCTATACAAGGTCGGCTTCGGTTAAAATGGAATAATCGTAGCCTTGTTCGGCTAAAAACTTTTGCCTTTTTTCGGCAAATTCTTCTTCAACGGTTTGGCGCGTAACAATCGTATAAAAATTGGAATCGCATTCCTTGGGGCGCAGTATTCGTCCGAGACGTTGCGCTTCTTCCTGTCGGCTTCCGAACACGCCCGATATTTGAATTGCAACAGAAGCGTCGGGAATATCGATAGCAAAGTTTGCAACCTTGGACACAACCAACACCTTTATCTCTCCCTTCCTAAATGCGCCGTAAAGCCGCTCCCGTTCCGCCGTTGTACTTTTGCCCGTTATAATAGGGGCGCCTATTTCTTCGGCTATGGTTTCAAGCTGCGAAAGGTATTGTCCGATAACAAGGGTTTGGTTTTCGCGGTGCTTTTCCAAAAGCTTTTTTACGATTTTTATCTTCTCGGTGTTTTCGCTTGCGATACGATATTTTTCGCGGGCGGAACCTACGGCGTATTCAATTTCTTTTTTAGGCTCAAGATTAACCCGTATTTCCGTGCAGTACGCTTTTGCAATCCAGCCCCTTTGTTCCAAGTCCTTCCACGGCACATCGAAGCGCTTCGGGCCGACAAGACTGAATACGTCGCCTTCACAGCCGTCTTCTCTAACCAATGTCGCCGTTAAACCAAGCCGCCTTATTACCTGCAGTTCCGCTGTAATTCTAAACACGGGAGCGGGTAAAAGGTGTACCTCATCATAAATGATAAGCCCCCAGTTTCTTTCTTTAAAAATTTTAAAGTGAGGAAACGGCGCATCGTTGGAAGGCCGCCATGTCAGCACCTGATATGTTGCAATCGTTATTGCCCGTATCTCTTTTTCTTCGCCCGCGTATAAGCCGATGTCCTCTTCTTTTACGGTTGTTTTGTCTAAAAGTTCCCGCTTCCATTGGTACACGGCGGATACGTTGGGTGCAAGGATGAGGGTTCCGGTTTTCAACATTGACATTACAACCATTCCGACAATGGTTTTTCCAGAGCCGCAGGGTAAGACTATGGTACCAAAGCCCGTTCCCGGCGCCTTGTTCCCAACAAAGGATTCGGCGGCATCTTTTTGGTAATTACGTATTTCAAGCGGCGTCCCTTTTGACGTTGTTTCCTTTAAAGAAAGATTGAAAGGCTCCCCGCTGCGGAGCGGAACTTCGTCTTGAACCGGCCAGCCTTGTTTTAGTAAAAGCTGTTTTACCGTTCCCCTGTTCAGTACTTCGGTTAAAAACGATTGGGGATTTTTTGCGTCTTCTATAATGTATTTGGAAAGCGGTTTTAAGTTCTTTAATTCCCGATAAACGGCTTCCGTTTCGGTTGTAAGCCGCAAAAAATTTTCTTCATCTTCGCCGCAGGGTAAAAGCCTTATTTTGCCGTAACGGGTTATCGTTTCTTTCATCCACGAAAGAATCGATTGCGGCACTTCAAACCGCGAAAACTTCGTTAAGGTTTTTAATATGTCTTCCGGTTTTATTCCCGCGCCTGCGGCGTTCCACAGCGACATTGCGGTTATTCTATATGTGTGAATGTGTTCGGGCGATTTTTCCAGTTCCGCAAACGGAATTAAGGCGAAGCGGGCGTCGGCTGCTTTTGGGTCGTGAATATCGAGCAAGATTGACCTGTCGCCTTGAATGATAAGGGGCTTGGAATTTTGCATAGCCTCGTATTATATATTTTTTTTTATCTTTGGTCAATTTTTAAAGTTTTATATAAAAACAATCATCATTAATAATTCTCTTTGCCTCTGTCCTTTTTGCCGATATTTTAGTATTTTATATTGAGACTTAATTCGCAAGGCTGTAATGACGGGACTATCCGTTTTGCAAGACCCGTTGATGAATTTTTTTACAGAATAGAGCCTCCGGCTCCGATAATCTTCTGCACTTATTCGTGCGGAGGGTTTAATACCCCGACGCTCGCGTCGGGGTTATTGATTTTTAAAAAAAGGCTCAATGCAGGCTTTCTAAACGGAAGAGCCTGTATCGGGTACTACTTATTTTTTTTGGAGGTCGTTATGGCACAGTACAAGTTTGAAACCGAGGTGAATCGGCTCTTATCGCTTATAATCCATTCGCTGTATTCAAACAAAGAAATCTTTTTGAGGGAGCTCATCTCGAACGCATCCGATGCATTGGATAAATTGAAGTATCTGACCGTATCCGATGAAAAATACAAACAGCTCCGCTTTGATCCGCGCATCGATATTTGCTTTGACGAAACGGCGAATACCCTAACCGTGCGTGATACGGGCATCGGTATGAACGATGAAGACTTAAAAAACAATCTGGGTACGATTGCAAAATCGGGCACCAAGGCCTTTTTGGACAACCTTGGGCAGGCGGAAAAAAAGGACTCGAACCTTATCGGGCAATTCGGGGTCGGTTTTTATTCGGCCTTTATGGCAGCCTCGTCCATCGATGTCGTGTCGAAAAAGGCCGGTGAAAACACCGTGTGGAAATGGACGTCCGACGGAAAGGGTTCGTACGATCTGGAAAAAACCGACGATACCGCCTTTCCCGTAATTGACAACGTTCCCGAAGGTTCGGCCGGTACCTGTATTCTTCTTCACTTAAATAACGAAGATTCCGAATATGCGACGCGCTGGCGCATAGAAAACATCGTAAAAACCTATTCCGATCACATCGCCTTTCCCATCTACCTGCATTATACCGAAAAAGAATATGACGATAAGGGCAAGGTAAAGTCGGAAGCGCCTAAAACCGAACAGATCAACGATGCGGGTGCGCTGTGGCAAAAACCAAAAAGCGAATTAAAAGAAGAAGATTACGTCAACTTTTATAAATCTTTTTCGCACGGTTCCGATGAGCCGCTTTTGTACGTTCACACAAAGGCGGAGGGGACGCAGGAATACACGACGCTTTTTTACATTCCGTCAAAGGCACCCTTCGATATGTTTCATGCCGATTATAAGCCGGGCGTTAAGCTGTTTGTAAAGCGCGTTTTTATTACCGACGACGATAAGGAGCTTTTGCCGACCTATCTGCGGTTTGTAAAGGGTATTATAGATAGTGAAGACTTACCCCTAAACGTCAGCCGCGAAATATTGCAGCAAAATAAGATTCTTTCGAGTATCCGCAATGCCTCGGTAAAAAAAATTCTTTCGGAATTGAAAAAACTCTCTGAAAACGATAAGGCGAAATACAATACCTTTATCGCCGAATTTAACCGACCCTTAAAAGAGGGGTTGTACAGCGATTTTGAACACAAAGAAGAGCTTGCCGATCTGGTGCGCTTTAAAACGACCAGCCCCGACGTAAAAGAGGACGAATGGACAAGCTTTGCCGATTATGTTTCCAGAATGAAGAGCGAACAAAAGGCAATTTATTACATAACCGGCGAAGACGAAAAAACGCTGCGCCAGTCGCCCCATCTCGAGGTGTATCGGGACAAGGGCTTTGAGGTCCTGATTATGCCCGACGAGGTTGACGGCATCGTCATTCCTGCGCTCGGCAAATATAAGGAGTGGGAATTAAAGGCCGCAAACCGCGCCGGTTCCGACAGCGAGCTGAAAAGCGAGGACGAAAAAAAGGAAGCGGAAAAAAAAGAAAAAGATTTTAAACCCGTCCTCGAAAAGATCAAAAATGTGCTGGGCGATAAGGTAAAGGATGTCCGTTTTTCGAATAGGCTTTCGGATTCGCCTTCGTGCGTAGTTGTGGACGAAAACGATCCCGGGCTGCAAATGGAACGGCTGATGAAGGCTATGGGACAGGCCGGTATGAGCACGGTAAAACCTATTTTGGAAGTAAACGCAGACCATATTTTGGTGCAGCGCCTAAAAGACAGCGAAGATACGGCTTTTATTGATGATATGTCGAACCTGCTTTTGGAACAGGCCCTGCTTGTGGAAAGCGGCGAACTAAAGGCCCCCGTTGACTTTGTAAAAAGGCTAAACCGGCTTATGGCAAGCGGAAAATAGCCGTCATTGTACAGACAAAATACTCGGCAGGAAGCCGTGCCGCCTAAAAAAATACGGAAAATAATTTTTAAACAGCCCTGCACGGCAAAGGCATAAGCGCCTTTCACCGTTCAGTGAAACCTTCGTTCACCGCTTGATGAATGACCCGTTCACTGTACGGTGAAGACCTTATTTAGTGCTAAGCAAACTCGCCGGTGTTTTTAAGCGGTGTAACAACGCCGATTAAAATAAACTTTCCTGCCGCTCTGCAATCGTGTGATAACTGATTCCCAGCTGCTCGGCTGCCTTTTTCACTCCTCGCTCATCCGACAATAGCAGTTACATAAATCGCAAAAAGGATTTCCGCTAAGAATCCCATATCTTTTAGTGCAGCTATATATCTGAATTTATTTTTATATAAATTAATAAAATATGCCCATATTTAGAAAAAAGTTATCAACACAATAATCATAGCAATAATATATACTATAGCTAATATACAGATACCCCATCCCAAACGTAGATAAAACTTTTGCTTTTTTTTATCATCAATATATTTACTTTTTACATAGTACCGCCCCCGAAATATAAACCATATAAAATGATATAATAAAAAAAATATAGTAGCCAAAATCATAACTTTATCAATAAAGTAATCTGACATTATCGTTTTTTTCTCCTTTGGTCTTTTATTAATTCCTCCATTATAGCAGCTTCAGATATCATATTTGTAATTCACCCAATGGTCAAGTTCTTTCATAAATTCGAAAGTTTTCCCGTCGGCAAATTCTATAAGCCGTATAATCAAATGCTTTGTTTTTCAATTTTAACCTGTCGTTACATCCCAACCCTGTACTTCCCGCTTAAATTGTGCTACAATAAAAGCGTTCGGAGCAAAACACAAACAGAAGCTCCGTGTTTCGAGGAGGGAAAGGTGGCTGACGAAAAGTATGACCGGTTATTTTCGCTTATAACGCAGGCGAAGCATTTTGTCGTGTTTACGGGAGCAGGGATTAGTACGCTTGCGGGAATTAGGGACTTTAGAGGCAAAAACGGGCTTTATAAACAGCCGAATACCGAAAAAATGTTCGATATCGACGTCTTTTATCGGGATCCGTCGGTGTACTACGGTATGGCCAAGGAGTTTATATACGGGCTCGGCGAAAAAAAGCCTGCAATCGTACACACCGTTCTCGCCGATCTGGAAAAAAAGGGTATACTGAAGGCGGTCATAACACAAAATATCGACTTGCTCCACCAAAAAGCGGGCAGCAAAAACGTTATCGAAGTACACGGCACCCCGATTATCCATTACTGTATCCGTTGTTCGCATGAAGAACCTTTCGAAAACGTTGTGGACACGGCAAAAACGGGTGCCGTTCCCAAGTGCCCCCGATGCGATGGCGTAATGAAGCCCGCCATAACCTTTTTTGGAGAGGCCCTGCCGCAAAAAGCCCTGCTGAATGCGGAAGCCGAGTGCGGAAAAGCCGATTTTCTGTTGATTTTAGGGACAAGCCTACAAGTTTACCCCGCAGCCGCCTTACCGGCCTATACCCTGCGCAACGGCGGTAAAATCGCTGTTGTAAACGACCAGCCGACCCAATTCGATGGGCATGCGGAGCTGTTATTCGGCGATTTACAGGAAACTTTCGAAAAAATCGAAAAAAAAGTAAAGAATTTATAACTTTTTTTCAAAAACCGCTTGACATTAATGTAATTATATGGTAACTTAACTATAGGCACAGATTGCAGGCCGAAACAACGGCTTGCGAAAAACGTTCATAAAAGTATTTATAATATGAATGGTTTATACTCTATTCTTAAACCCCCCGGCTCGCATACTCCCGGGGGGTTTTTTATTACTATAAAAAAGGCCATTTTACCGTAAGACTCATTATCTTTCGTCTTTTTATAAAGCCTGTGAATATTTTCTGTTAAATTCTCCCGTTTAAACACGGCAAAACCCTATTTATACCATTGACATAGTCCGAAATAAACCGCATAATGATGTAATGGATCCTACTATAGTTGTATCAGGTTTTATTATTGTTGTTGTTCTTGCGGTTATTTTTATAGTTTTTTCAAAAGCCTCAAAGCTGAAAAGTCCGGGCACAAAAAAGAAGACGAAGGGAAAAGCTGTTTTGATGAAAGAGGCGTCCCGCCGTTTGGCACAAGACCCTCACGATATTCACGGGCTTCTAACGATGGGAGACATATATTATCAGGAGCAAAGCTGGGAAAAGGCCTATGCATCATATGCGGTGCTTATAGATCGAATGAAGTCTCTTGAAATGAATAAGCAGTTCGATATTGCTTTGCGGCTCGGTATTTCGGCTTTAAAGACAAACAGGCTGGTTGAAGCTAAAAAGAGCCTTCTTTTAGCGGATACCATCAACGCCCGTCATTTTGAAGTAAATTATACGCTAGGTTATATCAATTATATGGAAAAAAGTTATGAAAAGGCGATTCCTTATCTTAGAAAGGCACTTATAACCCAGCCCAATAACTTTTTGGCGACAAAATATCTGGGGTTTGCGCTCCATCGTTTAAGAAAGTATAATGAAGCTATGACCCCATTAAAGAAGGTTATGAATTTACGGCCCGACGATAAAGAGGTCCTATTTACTATGGGTGAATGCTTTTACGAATCCGGCTCGGACGATAAGAGTTTAAAACTGCTTTCCCGTTTAAGGGCGGATCCGGTATTCGGGCCGCAGGCTTCGCTTTATACCGGTTTAATCCGGGCAAAGACAAATCAGCCTGAAAAAGCGGTGGAAGACTTCCAAATCGGGTTAAAGCATTCTTCCATTCCGCTTGAAATATCGAATGAGCTTAAATATCGGCTTGCGCAGACCTTTATTAAAATGCAGAATATCGGGCAGGCTGTCAAACTTTTAAAGGAAATACTGAGCGTCAGCCCCGGCTACAAGGATGCTTCAACCCTTATAAAGCGGTATCAAGAATTAAACCAAAATAAGAATTTACAAACGTATTTGATGGCCGGTCAAAGCGAATTTGTCGGACTGTGCCGTAAAATCGTAGCCCGTTTTTATCCAAAGGCAAAGGTTAAGATTTTGGATATTACGGTATTAAGTGCTCATACCGATATTGTGGCAGAAATAGATGCGCCGCGTTTTTCGGATACGGTTATATTCCGCTTTTTTAGGTCTCAAGGAACCGTAGGCGAGCTTTTGCTGCGCGATTTTCATTCCCGTTTAAGGGAAACGAAGGGCGGAACGGGCGTTTGTATGACGGCCGGCACCTTTACCGAAGAATCTGTCCGGTATGTAGAAGGAAGACCTATCGATTTATACGATAAAACGAAACTTTCGGCCGTTCTTAATTCTTTAAACTAAAAAAATACCGGTCTGTGACGGCCGGCCGGTATTTTCACTTAAAAAATCTTTTTTGCGCACATGACACCAATAGGATTTGTTATGAAAAAGACTTGTATTTTCGATTTAGACGGAACTTTAACCGATTCTTTACATTCAATAGCATATTATGCAAATGCCGAAATTGCAAAGCACGGTATGCCGGCAGTTCCCGTAGAAGATTTTAAATTGTACGCGGGCAACGGGGCGCGGGTTCTTATTCAGCGGGTGCTTGCACGGTACGGTAAAAACGACAAGGTGTTGGAAGATGAGGTTTTAAAAAACTATAACGCTGCCTACGATGCAAATTCCCTTTATTTATGTACCGTGTATGACGGCATTTTTTCTCTTTTGGAAAAGTTAAAAGAGAAGAATGTTTCCGTCAATGTGCTTTCGAATAAGCCGCAGCCGACGGCGGAAAAGGTTGTCCGCACCCTTTTCGGCGAAGATACTTTTGCGTATATTTTCGGAGCTAAGGAAAACGTACCGCTTAAACCTGACCCCTGCGGCGTATTTAAGATTCTGGATTTACTGCATTTGGAAAAAAGCGAGGGGCTTTATATCGGCGATACGGCTACCGACGTTAAGACGGGAAAGGCGGCTGGACTTTTTACCGTCGGCGTTTTATGGGGTTTCCGTACCAAAGAAGAATTGGAAAAAGCCGGTGCCGATGCAATTGCCGAACATCCCGCCGATATTTTAAATTTTCTTTAAACGAAGACAAGCTGCTGAAAGATGCTCATCTACTTTTTCGTAAAAAAGTCTAAAGCACTGCCGCATAAACTATTGACATAAATTACGTATTAATCTATAATAATAAGTCCCGTGTTATCTGCATACATTATTGTAGAAGGTATTATTTATGAAGACGATTTTTTTTAATGAGAATGAAGTTTCCCGTTCTTGGTATGTAATTGATGCTGCCGGAAAACCGCTCGGCCGTGTAGCTGCAAAGGCGGCGGCTATGGTAAGGGGAAAACATAAAACCTCATTTGCTCCTCACCAAGAAAATGGTGACTATGTGGTAATTATCAATGCCGAAAAGGTTGCCGTTACCGGTAATAAAGATAAGGATAAGATTTATTACAAACACTCAGGATATGTAGGCGGCTTAAAATCCGTAAATTTCAATGAACTTATTGCAAAAAAACCTACTGAACCTTTAATGCTTGCAATAAAAGGAATGCTTCCCAAAGGACCTTTAGGAAGGAAGCTCCTTGCAAATGTAAAAATTTATGCGGGAATGGAACACCCTCATAAGGCTCAAAACCCTGTAAAGGCAGAAGTATAAGGAATACAAAGTGAAAAATATTGGTATGGGAACAGGACGCCGAAAAACTTCGGTCGCCAGAGTATATATTAGAGACGGAAAGGGCTCTCTTTTGGTAAACGATAAGGATATTAACGAATATTTTGCAACACCCGAACAAGTACAAAAAGCAAAAGAGCCTTTAATGGTAACGGCCAGTGAATCGAAGTACGATATAATTGTTACCGTCCGCGGCGGCGGACTTACGGGCCAAGCCGGTGCTTGCTCGCACGGTATTGCAAGAGCCTTGGCGCAAGTCGATGCTTCAAACCGCTCCTCGCTGAAAGCCGGAGGCTTACTTACCAGAGATTCGCGTATGGTTGAACGCAAAAAATATGGTCAGCGCGGTGCAAGGCGAAGGTTCCAGTTCAGCAAACGTTAATTATTTTTGCATTACGGATATATGCAGCGCTTCTTCAGGGCTTATTAAGTTTATCAATTCCGAAGGAGCGCAGTATTTTTCAAGAGCGCTCTATTTTAAATACGGCGTCTTAAAAATAATTGAAGACAATTTGGGACAGCCCCTTAAAGAAGAGGCGGTTTTAGGGTTTTTAAGTGCCGTACGCCGATATGCGGCGGAGTGCACTGCTATGAAATATTTGAACAGAGCCGAACATTCGCGCTTTCAACTGGAAACAAAATTAAAAAAGAAAGGGTTTTCGGTTGAAGAATATTCGGTTGTGTTCGACTATTTAATGGATAAAGGCTTCCTAAATGACGGTAGGTATGCGCGTTCATGGCTTAATACGAGACGTCTTACCAAAAAAGAAGGCCGGCATAGGCTTGCTTCCGAACTTGCTGCACGGGGCATAGAATTTAAAACAGTGAAAATCGTTTTGGACGATTTTTTTCTTGAGAATTCTGAAGAAGAAATATGTAAAAAGGCGCTTGCAAAACAGCTAAAAAAAGGCATAAGCGGTCAAAAACTTTTTTATTCACTGCAAAGAATGGGCTTTTCCGTGCATCTTATAAAAATGTGTTTGGAGGATAAAAACAAAGAATTCACTTTGTGATATTGTTTTTAAAAAAATATGATTAGGAACGAAAGTAGAAGACGCGTAAAAATGTATTCGGCGCTTGAAGTTGCCAATATGTGCGGCGTTGTAAATCAGACGGCAATTAACTGGATTAGAGGCGGATATTTAAAAGCCTTTAATACACCTGGCGGACAGTACAGGGTATATCATGAAGACCTGCTTGATTTTATTAAAGAACGCGGTATGAAAATCCCTAAAGAGCTTGCCTGCCTGCCTGAAGAAAAGGCGCATTGGACTTCTATTATGATTATAGATGATGATAAGGTTTTAAACGACAGCCTTGCTAAGTTTTTGAATAAAAACATTCCGGAAATGACGGTTTACCAGTCTTTCGATGGTTTTGATGCCGGCTCCCAACTCGTAAAACTTAAACCGGGTTTTGTAATTCTTGATATAGCTTTGCCGGGTATAGACGGAAAGGAAATTTGCAAAAGAATTAAAACGAATGCCGAATTCGGAGATCCGCACATAATCGTTATTACAGGTCTTTCCGATGAAGATTTACAAAGCCAAATGGGAAATCTCGGCGCCGATTCTTTTTTTAATAAGCCGGTAGATTTTAACGAAATATTAAAGGAGATAAACAGCGTAATTGCTTAAAATCCGATGCCTGCCGTTTTGGATATAAAACAAACTGTTGTCGAAACAGGAAAAAAGCTGCTTTTAGCAAATCTGACCGTACGCACCTGGGGCAATATAAGTATGCGCATAGACGGGCATACATTTGCAATAACGCCTTCCGGTTATTCCTACGATAATTTAAAACCGGAAGATATTGTCATTTTAAATATAAAAAAACCTGAAACTTCAGGCGGTATAAAACCTTCTTCCGAGCGGTATATCCACGCGGAAATTTACAAATCACACCCTGCCGTAAATTGTATTATTCACACGCATCAAAAGTTTGCAACCGCACTTTCTTTGCAGGATTCTCCGCTTAATGTTCACGATGAAAAATTGAAAGAAATTTTAGGAGATCTTATTCCCGTTGCAAAATATGCGCCGGCCGGTACAAAAAAAATAGCGAAAAGTGTTGCATCCGCATTGAAGACCGCAAACGCCAAAAGTGTGCTTATGGCAAATCACGGAGCTGTTTGTTTTGGTGAAAGCCCTGAGGCGGCTTTTTTATGTGCCGAAACGCTGGAAGCTTTTTGTAAGGATTTTATTTTTAAAGCGGTTCCCTATACGGCTGCCGCATATAGGCGGTATGAAAAAAAAGCCTTATTGCCACTTATCAACTTTTATTCAAGCAAAAGGGACGGCCGCCTTTGTGCGGTATACGATAAGGCTTCCGGCATTCTTATTTGCAAAATGGATATTGAAAGCGGAACCGTTCAGGAAGGGTATTTCGATTTTCCTTCCGATCTGCACCGCAAAATCTATGCCGAATATCCTGAAATAAACTTTATAGAACAATCGCCCTTGCCTATAACGGTTTATGCTTCGCGCCGCCTGCGAAACGAAGGTTCCGCCGCCGCTTTCTTGGACGATTTTGCGCAGATTGCAGGGGAGAATATTTTTTGTTCGGTATTTTTTGACAGCCGTGCAGCCGAGTTTTCGGATGCCATTGTAAAAAAGCTGAAAAATAAAAATGCAGTTATCATTGCGGAAAGCGGCGCTTTGTGTTGTGTTTCCGATTATTCGGATATGTACGCCTTGCAGGAAATTATTGAAAAAAATCTTTTGATAAAAATGATTTCATTAAAATATAAAAACTATCTTCCGCTTGAGTTAAAAAATGCAAAGAAATTAAGAAAGGGATATATATCAGGCTATTCAAAAATTGCTTTTATTAAAAAGAAATAAGCAGGAAGCAATTTTTATTTGATTAATCGGCAAACTGTTTTTATGAAATAGGAGGAAATTATGACTTTTTTTAAATCGGCCAAACCCAAATTTTTTATCGGGCTTATCGGTTTAGTTTTTTTGTTTTGTTTTACCGGCTGCGCGGATAAGGTTTCCGGCGAACTAGTACGCGAAGAAAACTTTACCCTTTCCTACGGCGCTTTTGAAAATGAGCTTAATCTTTTTAATTTAACAAGCACGTATACGCGCCCCGACACTCAGATTTTTATGAACGGGGGAATTTTTTATATCACCAATTCAGGCGGTCAAAAAATTTTAAAACTTTCGTCCTTTGGCGATTTACTTTCCATCTTTTATAACCCGGAAACCAACACTCCTCCGTCTTTCTTAAAATCCGGTCAGGAAGAACAGGCGGATGCCGCAACAAGAAAGGCTATTCAATACCCGCTTAACCATCCGGGTCTTTTGGCGGTTACCGATTCAAAACAGCTGTTTGTTGTAGATTCTGTAGCCGAAGATAAAATTGAATATGACCATGAAGAAAACCTCGCTTTGCGCGATATTATTTTATATTTTAATGAAGAAGAAAATTTTGTAGATTACATAGGACAAGAAGGCCTCGGCGGAACACCCTTTCCTTCAATCGAAGGTATTTATACAAACACTTCAAACGATTTAATCGTAATATGCAGAACTCAATCAAGTATTAAAATTTATTGGTATAATTCCGCCGGTTCTTTGTTATACAAAATCCCCATATTCTTCGATTCCATTCCGATACCGTATGACGATGGCAAAATTTTTTCTTCTATCGATAAGGTTATTCCCGATTTTAAAGAAGCACGCCTTTATCTGAAAATCGATTATTATATAGGGGAGCAGGATCCAGCGACGCAGGCAAATTTGGGAATAAATTATGATAAAAGCTCCGTTTATTTTTTAAACATAGAAACCGGCAAATACGATTCTATAATCGATATAGAGCCGTACGAAAGCACCGAAAACATAAGCGGAGAAGACATAACCTTTAAAAAAGTTTACGAGCTTGCAGGTATTACCGAAAACGGCTGGTGCTATCTTACTACACCGACACCGGCAGGATATGCACTTGTGATGTTAAATTTAAAAACGCAAAAAACGATAAAAAAAGATTTGGTGATTGCCGATTCCGAAACGGTGTATAATGCCTTTAATATTTCGCCTAAAGGAATTATCTCAGGACTTCTTGCAGGAGAGAATTCGGCTTGCGTTGCTTGGTGGCGTGCCGATAAATTAATAGGGGAAACCGATGGACGATGAGTTGTTTGAAGTTAGACGCGAAAATTCGCCGAAGGTATTTTTGCGTTATTCCAGAGACGAGCGTTTAAAAAATGCGTCGGAAAAAGTAAGACAACTTCACGACGCCGGGTTTATTCAAAAAAAAGGCCTTATTAAAAGCTTAACTGCGAACAGGGGCTTACGCTCCGTGTTTTTTGTAATAGTGCTTTTAGTCATTTTAAATTTGGTTTTCTTTTTTGTACGCAGCGACAGAAACATCGGAAAAATATACGGCGTAAAAACGGAGCTTCAGGCCTTTTTATATCAGGATAAGGTCTTGGCTAATATCAGACTGAGCGAAACGGAAAACTTCGTTATGGAAAAAGAAGGTGAGACGGTAAGAGTTCAGTTTGTCTTTTTCGATAAGGACAAAAATAAGATTCATTCGTTTTTGGCTGAAGGGCTGTATACCGGAGCGGAGCTTAGGTTTTCTGCCGACGATGACACAGGCAAGGCAAAAGAGGTGCAGGCCAACATCTTACTGAAAGACAAAATATTAGTATTAAAGCGGACGTTAAAAACGGATTGATAAAAATGAATGGGGGGGGCGTTTTTACCATTTGCAAAAACATTTATATTATGAACGCCGACGATTTTTTTACGTTAAAAACCGAAGACTTGGCAAAAGCCTTGTTGGGAAAACTGTTGCTTGTCAAATACGGCGGAGAGCGGTTAGGCGGGTACATTGTAGAAACCGAAGCGTATTTGGGTGTAATCGATGCAGCCTGCCATAGTTACAGAGGAAACAGGACACCGAAGGTTGAAGCCCTGTATGCAAAAGCCGGCACTGTTTATATTTACACCATACACACCCATAAAATGCTTAATATTGTAGCCTGCAAAAAAAACGATCCTCAAGCCGTTTTAATCCGTGCGCTTGAACCGGTTTACGGCATTTCCTTAATGGAAAAAAACAGGGGCAAAGCCGGTCTTCTTTTAACGAACGGTCCGGGCAAACTAACAAATGCGTTAGGAATAAACGGCCGGCACAATATGACAAAAATGCAGGAAGGCGAGTTGTTTCTAGATTTTAAAAATAGCAAAACCCCGAAGCACATTCTTTCTTCTGCGCGGATAGGCATTCCGAATAAGGGAATTTGGACCGGTAAAAAATTGAGATATTTCGTTAAGGGAAATAAATACGTTTCGGGAATAAAAAAATCGGACTGCCTTGAATCGGTTTGGAAAACCTAATGTTTCTTAAGCGGCTTTTGTTTTTAATGCAAAACTTTTTCTATGCCGGAACCATGAAAGCACAGGTTTCCATACACCTTGCACCTTAGGCAAAAAAAAGGTATACTAGACCTGTTCGATAACTCCGTTAGCGAACAGGTCGACGAGTTCTAAATCGCGCAAATAGCACGATTTAGAACATCGCATTTCAAGGTATAGCCTGTTCTGAAACTGAAGTTTCCGAACAGGTTTACTGTACAACTCAGCTTAAAACAATCGAAAATTCTTTTACTTTACAAGCAGGAGGTTTTATTATGCAGATTAAGGTCAGATATGCCCCTTCCCCCACCGGTTTTCAGCACATCGGCGGCGTGCGCACTGCTTTATTCAACTATCTTTTTGCCCGCTCTAAAGGCGGCAAATTCGTTTTACGCATTGAAGATACAGACCGTACCCGTTACGGCGAAGAATACGAACAAAACCTATATGATACACTCGAATGGCTCGGGCTGGAATGGGACGAGGGCGGAACAAAGGGCGGCCCCTGTGCCCCGTACGTGCAGTCGCAGCGGTTTGACCTTTACAGAAAATATGCCGAGGAACTCGTCGAAAAGGGCTTTGCCTATTACTGCTTTTGCGACTCCGAACGGCTTGACCGAATCCGCAAAATTCAAACCATGAACAAGATGCCGCCCGGCTACGATCGGGCATGCCGCAGTCTGACGGCGGAAGAAATAAAGGCAAAGCTGGAAGCGGGCATTCCCCATGTTATCCGTTTAAAGGTGCCGCTTGAAGGTTCTACCAAATTTAAGGACGTGCTTTTAGGCGACATCGAATGGAAAAACGAAGATATAAACCCCGACCAAATCCTTTTAAAAAGCGACGGTTTTCCGACCTATCATCTTGCAAACATCGTAGACGATCATTTGATGGGCATTACCCATGTTATGCGGGCACAAGAATGGCTGCCGTCAACGCCCATGCACGTCATTATGTACAAGGCCTTCGGCTGGGAACCGCCGCAGTTTTGCCACCTGCCGATGGTAATGGGCAATGACGGGCAAAAACTTTCAAAACGGCACGGAGCGACCAGCTGCAACGAATTTAGGAACAAGGGCTATTTAAAAGAAGCGGTCATAAACTACGTCGCAATGCTTGGCTGCTCCTACGAGGACGGGCGGGATATGTACAGCCTGCCGGAGCTCGAAAAACTATTCAGTATGGAACATTTGAATAAATCGCCTGCGGTATTCGATTACAAAAAACTGGAATGGTTTAACGGCCAATATATCCGCGAAAAAACCGACGAAGAATTGTTCGAGTTAACATGGCCCTATGTTGCCAATTCGGGTATCTTCGGCACAATCGACCCTGAAAAACAAAAGGCTGCCGGCTGCAAATTTGAAAACGAAACTTATTTAAAACCGACGGCCGAACAAAAGGATATTTTGATGAAGGTAATGCCGCTTGTCAAAGAACGGCTTCATTTTTTAAACGAGATAGCGGGAATGGTTCGCTTTTTGTTTGAAGAGCCTGCAATCCCGCCGCAGGAAGAAATAATCCCCAAAAAGTTGGACGCGGAAACGACGAAAAAGGCGCTTTTAAAAGCTTGCGAAGTTATGCCCAAGATTAAAGACCTTGACGAACATTCGGCCGGCGAACTTTTCAGGGCTGAAGCCGAGGCTATGGGAATAAAACTGGGTGACTTTATGATGCCGATCCGCATGGCCGTTACCGGCAGCAGAATAAGCCCGCCCCTTGTCGGCTCCATTCAAATTTTGGGCATACCGCAGGCCGCCGCACGAATAGAAAAGACGATTAAAGAGCGGTTTTCATAATCGAAACGAAGCGGCGTAATTTAACAATCTTCAAAATTTGATAATTTTTCAGATTGTTGAATTTTAAAGAGCGCTTATTTTAAGCGGTACAGATAGTACCGCTTAAAAACGCTGACAAGATTGTGAAGCAAACGCCGCAGTATTATATATGCTTTTTTAGGCTAGCGCCTTACAAAAGCACAAAAATTCGGCAGTTTCAAAATCTGAAGATTTTGAAACTGCCGAATTTAATAGGAAGAATTTTGAATACAACGGATTATTTAGAGGTATTAAACCCCGAACAGCTCGAGGCCGTACAGCACGAAGGCTCCCCGCTTTTGATTCTTGCCGGAGCAGGTTCGGGAAAAACACGCGTCATAACGACAAAGATTGCATGGCTTATCGGTGAAAAAAACATTCAGCCCGAAAAAATACTCGCAGTTACCTTTACGAACAAGGCAGCTCGGGAAATGTCGGAGCGGGCCGCCGCATTGGAACCTGCTGCAAACCGCGCCATGCTCCGCACCTTTCACTCGTTCGGCGCGTGGATATTGCGGCGCCACTCGGAGTGGGCGGGCTTAAACCCGAATTTTACGATTTACGACGATGAAGATTCTGCGGCCCTTTTGTCGCAGGTTATGCCGGGTCTTGCAAAAAGCAGCCTCCGCGGCATCATAAAAAAAATAGCGCGGGCCAAGGATTACTGCCTTTTGCCCGAAGACCCCATGCTGCACGAAGTCGATCCCAACCCCGAATTTGCCGAAGCCTATGGCCTGTACCAAAAGCGCCTAAAAGAAACGGGCAATGCGGATTTCGGCGATTTGATAATGCTGCCCGTAATGCTCTTAAAAGAATTTCCGCAGATACGAATGAACCTGCAAAACAGGTTCTCGGTCATTATGGTCGATGAGTATCAAGATTCCAACATTGCCCAATTCGAATTCCTCAAAGCGCTTACCGGAGCGAACACCTACATCTGCGTGGTCGGGGACGACGATCAGTCCATTTACCGTTTCCGCGGGGCGGAGGTTCAAAATATTTTGACGTTCGGCGACAATTTTAAAAATACGAAAATTATCAGGCTTGAACGCAATTACCGCTCCTATGCGGAAATATTGCAGGTCGCCGACTCGGTCGTAAAAAAGAATTCGGGCCGGCTTGGAAAAACGCTAACGGCGGAACGGGGCAGCGGAAAAAAGCCGGAAATATTTTTTCTTCCCAATCAGGATACCGAAACGGAATTAGCCGCACGGCTTATTATGCAGGATATAAAAAACGGCGGCTCATTTTCCGACTGGGCAATTCTTTACAGAACGAACGCGCAGTCCCTCGGTTTTGAAACCGACTTTTTGCACAAAAAAATTCCGTATAGGGTTGTCGGAACGCTGAAATTTTACGAGCGGGAAGAAATAAAGGACACGATTGCAGTGCTGGCCTTAACCGCAAACGGGCGGGACGAGATTGCTTTAAGAAGGATTATCAATAAGCCGGCGCGGGGAATCGGTGCCGTAACCCAGACCAAGCTGATAGAAGGCGCCCGCAGCATAATGTTCGCACCGCCTGAAAACGGCGCGGTACCTAATCCCGAAGCCGATTTTATAAGCGCCATATCAAAAGCAGCCGAATCGATTTCTTTTTCAAAAAAAGCAAAACAAAATTTAACCGAATTTTTAAACGGTATAAAAACGCTGCGGAAAATTCTGACCGAAGAAAACGAAGACGGTTCCGCTCCCGCAAAGGGAGAAGGGCTCGCCCGTTTTATCTATAAAATACTGGAGATTTCCGGCCTCGGTGAACATTACGAGGCGGAAGACAAAACGGCGGGTACACAAAAAAGCGCAAACCTAAATGAACTTGCAAATGCGGCCTCTTTGTACGAGTTTTCTACAGAAGGCCTTACCGAATTCTTGGAACACATCGAGCTGGACAGAAGCCTTGCCGAAGAAGACGGAGCTGCCGAGTCGGTCAATCTGATTACCATTCACAACACAAAGGGGTTGGAATTCAAAAACGTTATTATAACCGGTTTGGAAACAGGCGTTTTTCCGCGGGATAACGGCGACTTCGACGAGCTTGAAGAAGAGCGGCGCCTGATGTACGTCGCCTGTACCCGTGCAAAGGACAGGCTTTATATGACAAGCTGTGCTTCGCGGCGCCTTTACGGCAGCCTCTCCTTTATGCAGCCGAGCCGGTTTTTATTCGAAATAGAAAGTTCTTTGGTAACCGCACATGGGACCGACGGAGAAAGCGTATTTGAAGACGGCGCCGCCCAAACGTATGTAAAACACGCTCCTCAGTTTGAAAACCGCCCGTTCGGAAAACCGATACCCCCCGCAGCCTTAAACCGCAAAAAAAACACCCTTGCGGAAAAATGGAAAAAAGGCCTTAAAATTTACAACGACGATTACGGATACGGTGCAATCATAAAGGCGGATACGGGAAAGGGGGAGCTGGTAATAACCGTTCAGTTTGAAACGGGCTTTGTAAAACGCTTTATGCCGGAGTATCAGGCAGGAGAACTGACCGTTATAAACGAGTAAAATATTGCAAACCCAGTCGTCTGTTATATGCCGCCGCACGCTCATAGTTCCGGCTCTTGAATTTATTGCGCAATACCGTTAAAATGCAGTTACGATATGTAGGAGGGTGTTATGTCCGATATTATTTACATCGAAGGCCGCGAGGTTTTGGATTCACGGGGGAATCCCACCGTTGAGGTAGAAGTCCAGCTGAGCGACTACAGTTTCGGGAGGGCCTGCGTGCCGTCCGGAGCTTCCACCGGAGAATATGAAGCGCTGGAAATGCGCGACGGAGATAAATCGCGCTATTTGGGAAAGGGCGTTTTAAAAGCAGTCGATCAGGTCAATACCGTCATTGCCGAAGAACTCGACGGGGCAGATGCCTTGGATCAGGCCGAAATCGATCAAACGCTGCTCAATCTTGACGGCACGGAAAACAAGTCCAAATTAGGCGCAAATGCGATGCTGGGCGTTTCTATGGCTGTTGCACGGGCGGCCGCCGACAGCTTGGGCCTGCCCCTGTACCGCTACCTTGGCGGAGCACACACGCTGCAAATGCCGGTACCGATGGCAAATATCATCAACGGCGGACGGCACTCCGACAATAAAATCGATTTTCAAGAATATATGATAATGCCGGTCGGCGCCGATTCCATTCGGGAGGCGGTTAGAATGACGGCCGAAGTTTTTCACGTTCTAAAAGATATTTTGAAAAAAGACGGGCACGTTACGGCCGTAGGCGATGAGGGCGGCTTTGCTCCCAACATCGAAAACGTTCAGGCGCTCGATTACATAATGCAGGCTATCGAAAAAGCGGGCTATAAACCGGGCGCGGATATCGTCATTGCACTGGACTGTGCTTCCTCCGAACTCTACGATGCAGGCGAAAGAAAGGGCTACAAGTTCTGGAAATCGGAACCTTCAAAACTGTTCACCGCCGATCAAATGATAGAACTGTTTAAGGACTGGATAAATAAATATCCAATAGTTTCCATCGAAGATCCGCTTGATCAAAACGATTGGGAAGGCTACGCCCGTATGACAAAAGAATTGGGAAACAAAATCCAAATTGTTGGCGACGACTTTTTTGTAACCAATACAAAACGGCTCGAACGCGGCATTGCCGAAGGTGCGTGTAATTCCATCTTGATAAAACTGAACCAAATCGGAACCGTAACCGAAACGATAGACGCAGTGCGCATGGCACAAAAAGCGGGATATACCGCCGTCATTTCCCATCGTTCGGGCGAAACCGAAGACGCCTTTATCGCAGACTTGGCCGTTGCCCTCGAAACGGGTCAAATCAAAACAGGCTCAATGAGCAGAAGCGACCGCATTGCAAAATACAATCAGCTTATGAGAATCGAAGACGAATTAGGCTGCAATGCACGGTATGCAGGTATTAAAACATTTGCCAATTTAAAGCGCAAATAAAAACGCAGGCCGTAAAACCGTACCGCAGCTCTTAATGAGGTGCTGCGGTCAAGCGCCTGCCTGCCGGTACGGTTCCGTGCGGAAACTACGGCAAAAAAAGAAGAGATTAAAAAATAGGGTGGCGTTTATGAATGTTCATAATCGAAACAAAAAGAAACTAATCGTATTTCTTGCGCTTTTAAGCTGCACTATTCTTTTCTCTCAAAACAATATGCAATTTAATTTTAGCAGCGGTACCGGCGGATTGACTATAACCGCATCGGAAAAAGAAGGCTTTGCCACCGAGCTGAAACTGCTTAATATATATATGTATGATAGGAAAACCGGTATAGGCCTTATAGCCTCGCCGTGCCGGTACTACGGAGCCTTTTTAAAAACGCCGGATAACAATTTTACGTATAATAAAGACGATTCCGCTTTCTCTTTTATCAATTTAAATTTAAATATCAATCTTTTAAAAAAGAAACCTCACTATATTTTAGGCCCCTTTACCGAAATAAATTTTCTCAGCGTAAAGAACATAAAACATTACGAATTTTCCGCAGGATTTCAGTTTTCGTATTTTCCGTTTGCTTTGGATGAGAACACGGCGGTTTTAAGCGGCGGCTTTAAAACGGGATTTAAAATTGTCAATAACAAACCGTACTTTTTTGTACACATGGAAATAGACGCTGTCTTTGTAGCAGCCCTTTTTATCGGTGCTCTTGGCAAATGGACTAAGAGCAAAAAGCCGGATAAAAACCTCATTGCCGAAAATACGGCGTTTAAACAAAACACGTTTTGCCCCCTAAAATTCCGTTCTCAAAATTTAAACGAAAAAAAGGGGTTAAAAAATGCCGCCGTCAAACATACAAAGAATGACGGCAGCATTATCTCATACAAAAACTATAATTTAAGTTTATGGATCTAGAAACAATGGAATTTAGAGCGGCGTGTATCCGGGCCGTTCGGGAATTTTTTGTAAAAAACGGTTATTTGGAACTGGATACGCCCGCCCTTGCAGAAAGGCTTATACCCGAAACCTGTCTTGAAGTGTTTAAAACGGAATACCTCAAGCCGCACGGTTCAAACAGCCGGCCGGTAAACGGGAGCGGGCAAGCGGAAAAAAGAAAGACCTTGTTTTTAACACCGTCGCCGGAAGTTTTTATAAAACCGATTATCGCGCAAATAGGCCGGCCGGTTTTTCAAATTTCCAAGTGCTACCGCAATACGGAATCGGCGGGAAGAATTCACAGTCCCGAATTTACCATGCTGGAATATTACACCGTAAACGCCGATTATAAAGACTCGATAAAAATAACCGAAAAACTTTTTTCTTTTATTTTAAAAAAGATAAAAACGCAGGTACTTTTTTCTTCCGAAACGGCCGGCCTGTTCGGTAAAAAATTTACGCAGCTTACAATGGACGAGGCGTTCAAAAAATATGCGGGTTTTTCACTTGCCGAAAATCATTCGTCAAAGGAGCTTGCAGCACAGGCAGAGCGGCTTGGGCTCGGCGAAGCGGAAAAATACGAAACATGGAATAATGACGATTTGTACGAGCTTATTTTAGTTCACGCAGTAGAACCCGCCTTGCCTGAAAATACCGTTACGGCTCTCTTGGACTATCCGGCCTTTGTTCCCTGCCTTGCAAAAGAAAACGGCGGCACGGTTTTAAAAAACGGAACACCTAAACCGTGGCACACAATGGAGCGCTGGGAAATTTATGCAAGAGGCGTAGAGCTTGCAAACTGTTACACGGAGGCCCGCGATAAAGAAAAAATAAACGCCTATTTTAAAAACGAGGACAGGCTAAAACAACAACATGCAAGGGTGCCTCATCCTGCGGTACAAAACTTCGGAGAAATTTGCAGTAAAATGCCGCCCTGCTCCGGCGTTGCGATGGGCTTGGATCGGCTGATAATGCTCTTGGCGTCCCGCTCGAATTTGGAATCGGTTTTGTTTTAAAACTGCCCGAAAGTAGACGCACCCTTAAAAATCAGGTATACTGATATTCAATGTTATTGTATTAGCTCCGCACTTTATATTCTTGCATCTTATAAAATATAAAAGGCGGCGGTTTTGGAGGTTACCATGAAAAAACTATCGGCATTCTTTTATACGGCGCTGTTACTTGCGGCGTGTACACCCGGCAAAAGCATAAAGTCTTACGCGAAAACCATTCCGCTGGAAGATTTTTTCCGCAATCCTGAAAAAACGGCTTACTCTATTTCTCCTGATGGAACTCATATCGCTTTTTTAAAACCGTGGAAAAACAGACTGAATATTTTTGTACAAAAACGGGGCAGCGATAAGGCTGTAAAAATTACGTCTGCCGAAAAGCGTGATATTGCAGCATATTTTTGGAAAAATAACGATGTCATCGCCTTTTTACAGGATACCGGCGGAGATGAAAATTACAAATTATTTGCAGTAAATAAAGACGGCTCCGGTGTAAAAACCCTCACTCCGTTTGAGGGTGTAAGGGTCGGTATAGTAGATAGCCTTGAAGAGCAAGAAAACGAAATGTTAATTTCTATGAACAAACGAAACCCGCAAGTGTTCGATGTATACCGCATCAATATCACCACCGGAGAATTAAAAATGATTGCCGAAAACCCCGGTACCATTTCCGGCTGGATGACGGATCACGAAGGCAAATTAAGAATTGCAACCACAACCGACGGCGTGATTACGGGCGTTTTATACCGCAAAACGGAAGAAGAGCCCTTTGTTAAAATTATGGAAACGGGATTTAAAGACGATTTTAGCCCCGTTCTTATGACCTTTGACAACAAAGAATTGTACGTTCTTTCAAATATCGGGCGTGATAAATCGGCACTGTATACTTTTAATCCCGAAACAAAAAAATTCGGAGAACTTATTTTTGAAACAAATGAAGTTGACGCCGGCGGAATTATGTATTCAAAAAAACGGAAGGTCTTAACCGGCGCGAGCTATTATACCGATAAGCGGCACATTCATTTTTTTGATGCGGAACGCGAAGCGATGCAAAAAGAGCTTGAAAAAAAACTGCCCGGCATCGAAATAAGTGTTACGGCTTCGGATAAAAACGAAACGGTTTACATTATCAGAACTTTTTCGGATAAAACGGCAGGCAGCTATTATGTTTACGATAACGGAACTAAGGAGCTGACGCTGCTTTCGGATGTTATGCCGTGGATAAAACCGGAAGCAATGCCGGCCATGCGGCCTATTCAATATAAAAGTTCTGACGGGTTAACAATCCACGGATATTTAACGCTGCCTGCCGGAAAAGAAAACGAAAAAAACCTGCCGGCCGTTATCAACCCGCACGGCGGCCCATGGGCCCGCGATTATTGGGGATACAATCCCGAAGTACAGTTTTTGGCCAATAGGGGTTATGCTGTTCTGCAAATGAATTTCCGCGGCTCCGTCGGTTACGGAAAAGAATTTTGGACAAAAAGTTTTAAACAGTGGGGCAAAAAAATGCAGGACGATATTACCGATGGAGTAAAATGGCTGATTGCCGAAGGCATAGCAGACCCTCAACGTATCGCCATCTACGGCGGGTCCTACGGCGGCTATGCGGTACTAGCCGGTGTAACTTTTACGCCGGATTTATACGCTTGTGCCGTCGATTACGTAGGCGTTTCCAATCTTTTTACGCTGTTTGAAACGCTGCCGCCGTATTGGGAACAGGGCAGAAAAATGATGTACGAAATGATAGGCGATCCGGAAAAAGAAAAAGCCTTACTTCAGGACGCTTCCCCTATTTTTCATATCGGCAATATTAAGGCTCCGCTTTTTGTAGCACAAGGTGCAAACGATCCGCGTGTAAAAAAAGAGCATTCCGATCAAATTGTAGAAGAATTAAAAAAGAAAAATATTGACGTTGAATATATGGTAAAGGATGACGAAGGGCATGGTTTTCACAACGAAGAAAACAGATTCGATTTTTACCGTGCAATGGAAACCTTCTTAAACAAGCACATCGGAAAATAAACCTTCCTTAAAATTCGACAGCCGAACAAAATGTGAATTTTGGAGGCTGTTGAATTCGTACGCGATAGCGTACATATAATTTGCGATGTTTCGGCTCCAGCCGAAACTCGACGGTTAACGAGGCAGTCCGATTGTAACTGCCGAAGTTAAACCTTCTTTAAAAATAAGCATCCGCAGAAATTATCAAATTTCGAGGAATGCTTATTTTCCGCACTTTTGCAATGAAATGAAAAAGTGCATATAATAAGCGATGTTTGCAAAGCAAACTCGCCGGTGTTTTTAATCGGTGTAACAACGCCGATTAAAAAACTGCTAAAACGTAAAAAAATATAAAAAAGTTACAAAAAAACGGCAAAAAAGAACAAAAAAGCTTGACTTTTTTTTTTTTCTGTATATTATTTTAAGAAATACATATTCTAGAACAGGAGGAAAATGTATGAAAAAAATTATTACAATAGGTTTATTGACTGTTTTTGCGGCAGTATTACTTGCAGCAGAAGATATTGAACCTATTAGACAAGACTGGGGGCCCGACTCGCTTGAAAACGAAACAACAGCCGGGCTTTTTTCTAACGAAATTGACGAGGCTTTTTTGCCCAATGCAGACTTCGGAAGCTACGAACAGCAGTTTATCTTTGCCGGTTTAGGTAACCCCTACAAGAAAGACGAGGCTGCCGACCCGCAGGGAAAACCGACGAAAACTCAAACCCGCTTCGGTTACTACCGCCCGGGTAAGATGCCCATGTCCTTTTTCGGCCAATTTGAAGGTGCTGTAACTGCGGACAACGTTGCTTCAGGCGGCACCAAAAAAACTTGGAGCGGAGACGAGCACAACGAACTTCTTACAACACAAAAAGTAAGCTACAATAAGGTACCGCTTTTTAAAACATATAACGGTACACTCCGCTTTTTAACGGCCTTCGGTGCGGAAAAACGGATGGTAACCGGTTTTTACTTCAATATTGACACTAACGACGGCGGCTTTGCCAAGAACAATAACGTAAAACAAGATTTTAAAGACCACAAGGATTCTAAAAAAAGCATAAAAAGCAGCGCAGTAAATTTTGCAGGTACCGGGGGCGGCACTGGTGCATATACATATGACCTTTCCGGATTTACCTGGAACACAACAACAGGCCTTGCAGAAAAGACCGGTATCGGTTCTTTTACCCACAAGTTTACCATTGGGGTACCCCTTGCCTTTAAAACGGGAGACCTTGCCCATGTTGCCAAATTTGAACTAAATGCAGACTTAACTCATAAAAATGCCTGGTTTGAACAAAAACAAACAGAAAACAATGCAAAATTTAAGAGCACCGGGTATGATTCTACCGTTACCTTAGGCGGCACCTACGAGGTAGAAATTCCTGCAAAGGACCGCGAAGAAGATGCCTGGACTGTAGGCGGCGGGCTCGGCCTTGAATTTAAAAACAGTGAACTAAAATACGAATTTAAAGGCGATAAGGTCGGCGGTGTAAAGGACGTTAATATAAAATATAAGAAAACCCAAACGCCCGGTCTTTCGCTTGTGTTAAAGGCTGAAGGCGGCCGAAGCCTCGTCTTCCCTTCCCCGCAAAGAACGGTTATTTTTAAAATTAAACCGACGGCAGGCTTTGCCCTTAAAACGGGACATGCCGATGGCGCCTATAACCCCAAAATAGAAGGTAAGTATTCTGACAGCAACGCAAGCCACACGCACAAATCCGTCACTGAGGGCTACGGCCATAAAAATAAAACCGTATTTAAAACCACTCTTAGCGTTCCGATGGGCTTAAAAATTATGCCGGAAGGCTGGAAATTCGGCCTTTTGCTTGGTGCAAAGCTTGAAACCGAGTGGGAAGTGTCGGGTACATGGAACCGAATAGGTGATAAGCATGGTAGAACCACTACTACTTTAGACAGCAAAACCACAACAGGCCGTCCTAATTCTTACAACGACGAGCCGACTACTACGAATAAGCTTAGTATAAAGGAAGAGCACTATATCGGCTTTACCATTCCCTTCGAAGGCGGCGCACGCTTTGACGTTGCAATAAAAGGTACAGACCTTACCAAGTTAAGCACCTTTAAAATTCAGGCCTTTATTCCCCTTGGCGTACCCAAGTCTAAATAAGGTCTACTTAACGTAAAAAAAAATTATATCCGGCCTTGAAAACCTAAAGGTTTTCAAGGCCGTTTTTTTTATTCGGGGCAGTGTATTTACACCATAACATCAACTCCTGTTGCACCCGCCCGCAAAATTTAGTATACTGATTTCCCTATGAAATATACGGATTTACCGGTTTATAAGCAAAAAGAAAGAATTTTGGAAATGCTTGAGCAAAATCAAGTTATCGTCGTAGAAAGTCCTACAGGTTCGGGCAAGACAACCCAACTGCCGGTTATTCTGCATGAAGCAGGCTATAGTCAGTCCGGAATGATAGGAGTTACTCAGCCGCGCCGAATAGCGGCGCTTTCGGTCAGCGAATTTATTTCCAAACAATTAGGCGAAAAAATGCCGGGCATTGTCGGCTATAAAATGCGGTTTGAAGATAAGACTTCAAGCGAAACGAAGATCAAAATAATGACCGACGGAATCCTCTTGCAGGAAATAAAGCTCGATCCGTGGCTCAGCAAATACTCGGTTATTTTGGTAGACGAGGCACACGAGCGCAGTTTAAACATAGACTTTATTCTAGGCCTTTTAAAAAGAATCCTTGCCGAACGGCACGATTTTAAAGTCATTATTTCTTCCGCCACCATAAACACCGACTTGTTTTCGATGTACTTCGACGGCTGCCCCGTAAGCAAGATCGATGCGCAGGCCTATCCGGTTACGCTCATCTTCGACCCGCCCGACGTCAAAGCGTCCACCGAAACGGCCGAAGCGGAAACCGCCTTATTGGATAAAATCGCCTCGATCGTCGGCCGCATCTTAAGCGAGGGCCGAAGCGGGGCTATTTTGGTTTTTCTTCCCGGCGAGAGGGCTATCAAAAACTGCATAGACCGCCTTTCAAAAGAACCGTGGTTTAGAAAACTGTTTCCGCTGCCCCTTTACGGAAGGCTTAGTAAGGAAGAACAGGAGCGGGTTTTTAAACTGCCGCCCTTCGGCAAAAAAAAGATCGTTATCTCAACCAATATTGCAGAAACGTCCATCACCATAAACGACATTGCCGCCGTTATCGATTCAGGGCTTTCAAAACTGAACTTTTACAATCCGTTCACCTTTACCTCAAGCCTTGATGAGGCCGTTATTTCCAAGGCCTCCTGCAACCAGCGGCGGGGCCGGGCCGGGCGCACGCAGGAAGGTGTCTGTTACCGGCTGTACACTAGGCAGGACTTTGAAACACGGCAAATGTACACCCTCGAAGAAATTTACCGCACCGACTTGTCGGAGGTCGTTATGCGGATGTCGGAACTGGGTATTTACGATTTTGAAAATTTCGACTTTATCTCCCCGCCCGGCAAAAAGGGAATTATCGGCGCCGTCGATACGCTCAATATGCTCGGTGCGCTGGAAAACGACCGCTCTTTAAGCCCGATCGGTAAGATGATGTGCCTTTTTCCGCTTGCGCCGCGCCAGTCCAGAATGATTATAGAAGCCGTAACCAATTACCCGAATCTTGTCGAAGAAGTTTTAATTGCCGCGGCCTTTCTTTCGGCTCGCAGCCCCTTCGTGTTCCCCGACGGCGAAGAAATCGAAGCGAGAAAGGCCCACACCTTTTTCGACGAACCGATGGGCGACTTTGCTTCTTTTTTAAAAATCTTCAGAATGTACGCGCAGGCTGCCGACAAGGAAAAATTCTGCAAACTGTACTTTTTAGAATACAGAATAATGGCGGAAATAGTCAGCATAAAGGAACAGCTTGAACTGATTGTTTCGGATATGGGCGTTCCGATTTTGTCGGGAGGAAAGATCGAAGACTATCTTACGGCAGTTGCTTCGGGAATGATTCAGTTTGTATGCGTGTCGCAGGGGCGCGGTTCTTACGGCAGCCTAACGACCGAAAAGATTTTTATCCACCCCGGCTCCTGTATGTATAAGGAAAAACCGCAATACATTGTTGCAGGCGAGATCGTGCGTACCTCAAGAATGTATGCGATGTCCGTTTCGCCCCTGTCAAAACAAATTATCGGTAAAATTGCACCCGCACTTCTTTCTAAAAAAGAAAAAAGACAAAAGAAAGAAGAAAACCGCACCGCCCGCCCGCAGCAGAAAACCGAAAGCGGCACTCTTGTGCTCGAAGGAACCCGCTATCTTATAAAAAAGATAAAAGGAAAAAAACACTTAATACTGCCGTGGGAATCGTTTAAAAAAACGGCGCAGGCCATACAAAAAAAATACAATGACGGAGAAGGGCGAAGCGGAGCCTTGGAGCAGGTAAAAGGCTTGCGCGGAAAAATTGAAATAAACGGCTGCGAATTATTGGCAGGCGAAAAAATGAACGTAATTTTAAATGTTGCAGGCGCGTTTAACATCGAACCGGTCAAAAAAGAAGAACTGACGCGGTACAATAAAAATTATACCCTGCCTGAAGACTTAAATGAAATTATCGAAACCGTCCCGCTTTTGTTCCGCACCGTAAAGGTAAAGCAAAAAACGGGAGAGCTCGGATTTATCACCCTGTTTTCAAGCGGCGGAAAGTACTGGCTTAAAGCCTCGCGCGGGTTTCACACGGCCTTGCACGAAAGCCTTGCCTCGCTGCAAAGCCTGATAGACGGTGCAGGCGAACAATTTACCCCCGAACAAAAGGCCGTGGTACGCACTGTTTACGGAAAAATGAATAAGATGATTTAGCGGCGGCTAAGCCGATTCGGCTAAGCCGATTAGACGCCTTTTTCAGGCTGTCCGCCCTGCTTGCACAAGGAGGCTTGTATGCATCCGCTTATTATATTGTTTGTAATTACCGCCGCCGGTTTTTTGCTTTTAAAAAAACTGTGGGCGGCATCAAAGGACGGCATAGTTCTTTCCGATAACTCGGCCGAAAACGCAAAAGCACTTGACGGCATTATCGAAATGGAAGATGTCTTTTTTCAAGAAGCCCGAAAAGGCAAGACGGCCGTAAAGTTTATGCACCTTTTTTATCTTAAAGATATAATGATATTAAAATCCCTGTTTCAAAGCGAAGGAATCCCGTATAAAATCGAAAACGAGCATCTGCCTTCCGTGCTTGCAGGCTACGGTGTTACCGGTTTTAATCACACCGACTTTTATATCTTAAAGGAAAACTACGAAGACGCTTTAAAAATCGTAACGGAGTATGCAAAAAACAAAAAGCTGAACGAAAAAGGCGGCGGTAAGGGGCGGCTTGCAGGCGCTTTAATTACTATGGCCCTTGCTTCAAGTTATATACCCGACAAGGATGAAACGGCAGGCATTGTAGTGTTTAAACTTGAAGAATAAAAAATCAACATACCCCGGCCAAGAGCGTTACCGAGGACGGCTGGTATTAAACCCTCCGCACGAATAACCGCGATTAATCGTGATGAACCGATTAATAAGTGACGTCATATACTTTTTATCATTTGGGCATCCCGTGTCAACCGGAATCGGCTTATGATAAGGCTCATACAGCAAAAAGCAGAAAAAACCGATCCCGGTAAACATAAGTGTAAAACTAAGGCCTATTCGAAGAAACGCCCTTTTCGATAATGGCCATAAACTCGTTTTCGTACCACTCCTGCGAATAAGGAACATGTTTCCTTAACACAGGCCGCAGTTTAAGGTTTATCGCATCTTTGCAAGGTTCGCAGACGTCATATTCGCGAAAATGCCAATATGTCCTGCCCGATACCGGATTAACCAATTCTTTTTTACAAATATCGCAATACAAGGTTTTCATTTTAAATACTCCTCATTATATTTTAAATTCTAAAAGCCATTTTACTTCTTTTTTTACACTTTGTCGACTAGCTTCGGCAGTATTTTTCCGTTTTTTCTTTTAAAAATGCTTTATGCTCTTCGTCCAAATACGGCAAAAGCCTTTTTAAAACCTCCTGATGATAGGCATTAAGCCAATCTATTTCGTCTTGCGTTAAAATTCCTGAGACAATAGGCCTTGTATCGATGGGGCAAAGGGTAATTGTTCGGAATTGATAAAATTCACCGTGTTCCGTCTTCATAAAATTTTCGACTACGGTAAGATTTTCGATTCTAATGCCGTGCTTTCCCGTTATGTAAAGCCCCGGTTCGTTGGAGGTAATCATGCCGGGCCGCATCGGTGCGTCCGTATACCTGCCGGAAATGGACTGCGGTCCCTCGTGTACGGATAAAACGTAGCCGACGCCGTGCCCCGTACCGTGGTTATAATCTTTTCCTACCGCCCATAGCGGTTCCCTGGCGAGGGTGTCTATGGCAAAACCTGTTGTCCCGGCCTTAAATTTTGCGCGGGCTAAATTGATATGAGATTTTAGAACCAAGGTGTAGTTTTCCTTTTCTTCCTCGGTAAGCGGGCCCAACGGAATGGTACGGGTTATGTCGGTTGTGCCGTTTATATAATGACCGCCGCTGTCCAGCAGCAAAAAGCTTTTAGGTTTAAGCTCTATGCAGCTTTCGGGAGAAGGCGCATAGTGAACAATGGCTCCGTTCGGCCCATAGCCTGCAATGGTCTCAAAGCTTTCCTCAATAAAATCCTTCCCTTCTGCCCTGAATTTTAACAGCTGCTCGCTTATGTCCCATTCGGTAACCCCTTTAGAGGCGTTTTCTTCGGCCCATTTTAAAATTTTAACCATTGCGGCCCCATCTTTTTCCATTACATCATCGAAATTCCGTAATTCTACATCATTCTTTACCGATTTTAAGGTTGAAGTTATGTTCAACCCTTTTACAACGTCCGCCGTAATTTTGTTCCTCAAATAGGTATTCGTTCTTGCAGGATCCAAATAGACTACCCCGCTGAGCTTGGCCGCTTCTTCAAAAACCGCCTCATAGTCCATTGTCTGGACGCCCTGCTCCGCAAGATATTTTTTAACAGCAAGCGTCAGCTGTTTTTCCGCAATAAAAATGACGGCACGTTTTTGATCGACTATAGCGTAGGCCGTAACAACCGGATTACATCTTATGTCCCTTCCACGGATATTAAAAAGGTAGCACACATCTTCCAGAGCACCGATTACTGTAGAACCGGCGTGCTTAGCATACAGTATTTTTCTAACTTCGGCAATTTTCTCCTGCACGCTTTTACCTGTGTATTTTTCCTCATGAATAAAGGCCGTGCTTAAAATGGGAGCCGGCCTGTCTGTCCAAATTTCGCCGGCAAGGTCGAGGTTTGTAACAAGCTCTATGCCTATAAGGTCTTTTTGCATAGCCTCATACGATTGAAGCGAAACAACCTTTCCGTCCATTCCCAGTTTTTCGTTTTGGTTTAAGACCGATTTTAAAAATTCGTTTATGGAAGGAACGCCGGGCTCACCCATTTTGTATAATTCGATTTCCGTACCCGCAAGCTGGTTTTCCGCCTGCAAAAAATAGCGGCCGTCCGTCCACAAAATCGACTTGGTTTTTGTAACTACGACGGTTCCCGCCGAGCCGGTAAAGCCTGAAATATATGCCCTTGTTTTATAATTTTCCGGCAGATATTCGCTTTGGTGCGGATCGGAAGAAGGAATTAAATACGCACTTAAAGAATATTGTTCCATTTTTTGTCTTAACGCAGCAATTCGATTTTTTATATCCATAATACCCTTCCTTAAAATTCAACAGTAGAACAAAATATCAATTTTGGAGACTGTTGAATTACGCCGTTTCGTAATATAATGAGAAACGGCATATAATCAGTGATGTTTGCCGAACGGCAAACTCGCCCGTGTTTTTAAGCGGTATAACAATACCGCTTAAAATAAACCTTCTTATAAAATAAGCATCCGTAGAAAATATCGATTTTCGAGGAATGCTTATTTTCCGCACTTTTGCAACACCAGTGAAAAAGTGCAATCAATAAAGCGACGTTTGCAAAGCAAACTCGCCCGTGTTTTTAAGCGGTATAACAATACCGCTTAAAATAAACCTTCTTATAAAATAAGCATCCGTAGAAAATATCGATTTTCGAGGAATGCTTATTTTCCGCACTTTTGCAACACCAGTGAAAAAGTGCAATCAATAAAGCGACGTTTGCAAAGCAAACTCGCCCGTGTTTTTAAGCGGTATAACAATACCGCTTAAAATAAGCCTTCGATTTTACCGTTTACAAAATCAATTCTGACAGCCTGGGGATCTTTGGGAAGACCGGGCATACGCATCATATCACCCATTATGGCAACTATCATTTCAGAGCCCGAATTTAAAACGACATCCCGTACATTGACTTCAAAGTCCGTAGGAACGCCATACAGCTTTGGATCGGCCGAAAAAGAGTATTGGGTTTTTGCGACACAGACAGGGTATTCCTTAAAGCCGTCTTCTTCAATTTTTTTAATGGTTTTGGCGGCTGCGGCGGAATAGGTTACGTTCTTTGCACCGTAAATTTCTTTACAGATTTTTTCGATTTTTGTTTTAACGCCGTCTTTGTCTTCATAAATAAATTGCAGCGGTTTGGACGGTTTTTCCGAAATGGTTTTTACAACCAGCTCTGCAAGTTCCACAGCACCCTTACCCCCTTCAACAAAGGCGTTATTAACTGCAAAACCTACGCCAAGCGATTCGCAGTGTTTTTTGATAAGTTCAAGTTCCGAATCTTGATCGTAGCCGTAGCGGTTTAAGGCAATGATGACCGTCTGCCCGAATTTTTTCATATTTTCGATATGCTTGTCGAGGTTAGCAAAGCCTTTTTGCAATGCTTCCGCATTCGGTTTAGAAATTTCTTTTTCGGGAACGCTTCCGTGCATTTTAAGCCCGCCGGTCGTAACCGCAATAATGGTCAGCTTGGGGTTTAAGCCCGCCTTTCGGCACTTGATATGAAAAAACTTTTCAGCGCCAAGGTCCGCAGCAAAGCCCGCCTCGGTTATAACATATTCGCCGAAGGTTAAAGCCGTTTTTGTCGCTATTACCGAGTTACAGCCGTGTGCGATATTTGCAAAAGGCCCTCCGTGAATAAAGGCGGGCGTGTTTTCTATGGTTTGAACGAGGTTCGGGTTAATCGCATTTTTTAAAAGGACGACGATGGAACCCGCTATGCCTAAGTCCTTAACGGTAACGGCCTTATTTTCCATATCGTAACCGAGAATGATTTTCTCGATTCTTCTGCGTAAATCTTCTATATCTGTTGCAAGACAGAAAACAGCCATAATTTCGGAGGCAGGAGTAATGTCAAAGCCTGATTCCATGACAACGCCGTTTCCCTCACCGAGCCCTGTAACAACCTGTCTAAGGCTTCGGTCATTTACGTCCAAAACCCGTTTCCAAATGCTTTTTTTGACGGCCTTAGGCGTGCCTTGGTTTCTAAAAATATAGTTGTCGAACAGGGCAGTTATCATGTTATGGGCTGAGGTAATTGCATGAAAATCTCCCGTAAAATGAAGGTTTATATCTTCCATCGGCAAAACTTGTGCGTAGCCGCCTCCGGCGGCGCCTCCTTTCATACCGAAGCAGGGGCCGAGTGAGGGCTCGCGCAGGGCAACAACCGCTTTTTTTCCAATTTTGTTCATTCCGAGTGCCAGCCCTATAGAAACGGTTGTCTTCCCGATTCCGGCTTTTGTCGGCGTAATTGCCGTAACAAGAATCAGATTATTGCTTTTTATCTTTGCATCGTCTATCAGATCGTAGGGTATTTTTGCGATATATTTTCCGTATGGGATAAGATCATCGTCCTTAATTCCCAAACCGCTTGCAATATCAGCGATTTTATTCAGCCTCGCTTCTCCGGCTATTTCGATATCTGTTTTCATAATAATATTATTACATAAAACATGAAAAAAAGCAATGAATGTTTTGCGCATTTACTCGATGCAGCCGACTGTTTTTTAACCGTCTGACCGGCAATATAATTTTTTTAAAAAAATTATAAAATTCGGTAAAAATTTTCTTAAGTCTTTTTTTGAATATCCGATAAATTCAGTAAGCACACTATGATTGTAATGTGCTTCCGTCTTCTGCGGGATGACAGAGGATCCGGAAATGACATATCGGCAGGGATGCCGCGGCAGACCGAAAGGCTGCCGAAAATCGCCAAAGGAGTAGGAATATGATCATTAATCACAACATGAGCGCTATGTTTGCACAGAGAACATTGGGACACACCAATGTGTTAAATCAGAAAAACATAGAAAAGCTTTCTTCGGGCTTGCGCATTAACCGCGCAGGCGATGACGCTTCGGGCTTGGCCGTATCTGAAAAAATGAGAAGCCAGATCCGCGGTTTGAATCAGGCAAGTATCAACGCACAAAATGGTATTTCCTTTATTCAGGTTGCGGAATCTTTCCTTCAGGAAACCACCGACGTTATCCAGAGAATCCGCGAATTGAGCATTCAGTCTTCGAACGGTATTTATACCGCAGAAGACCGCTTGTACATTCAGGTTGAAGCATCGCAGTTAATTGCGGAAGTTGACCGAATTGCAAGCCATGCACAGTTCAACGGTATGAACATGCTGACGGGAAGGTTCGCTCGGGATACCGGAGAGAATACCGTTACCGCTTCTATGTGGTTCCACATCGGTGCCAACATGGACCAGAGAACAAGGGCTTATATCGGAACAATGACAGCTAAAGCACTCGGCGTTCGCGATATCGGAAGTGAAGATATCATGACAATCGACACTCCGGAAACAGCTAACCGAGCAATCGGAACTCTTGATGCAGCCATCAAGAGAATCAACAAGCAGAGAGCCGACCTTGGTGCATACCAAAACAGGCTTGAACTTACAGTTGTCGGTGTTAATGTCGCCGCAGAAAATCTCCAGGCTGCCGAGTCACGAATTCGTGATGTGGATATGGCTAAAGAGATGGTCGACTACACCAAAAACCAGATTCTCACACAATCCGGTACGGCTATGCTTGCACAAGCCAATCAGGCTACGCAAAGCGTCTTAAGCTTATTAAGATAAGCCGTAAGCAGTTTGACGGAAAAGGGCGGTTTTTATAAACCGTCCTTTTTTTGTATAAGCGGAAATGCCCGCATCAGTTACGCTTTTTTAAAACGGCTAATCTTTCGGGGCGTATTCGTAATCGGCTTCTTCGTCCGCCATTATTTCCGTATCGTAAGGCATAATAATTGCACAAATAATGTAGGCAAGAACGCCTGTTCCGAAAACAAAGAGCATAATAAGCCACAAGATGCGGACTACGGTAGAATCAAGCTCAAAGTAATCAGCGAGGCCTGCACACACGCCGCAAATTTTTTTGTCTTTTGACGATTTATATAAACGCTTTTTCATAACAACTCCTTGTATTCGGTCAGTATCAAAACTAAAGATGCCAGGCGTTTTCTATTTTATTATTGCTTTTGCGCTGACAGATCGGATTCTTTCTTCCCATGTTGCGGAAACCCTGTTTGTGTCGGAAGCGACGAAAAAGCAGGCCGTAATCTTATCGAACCATGCGGCATTTTCCGAATCTTTGCGCAAAATATAGCGGCTGTCCCTGCCGTCGGTAAAAAACGCTCTGCAGCCGTTTACCGGATTACCCGAAGCGTCTATCATCGAACCGGAATCTTTGTAATATTTTTCGCCCGGTACATCGAACCAAAAATAACCGTTTTTAACTCTGTTATCGTTGACCGAAAAATAAATTTCGATGGAATTATCGTCTTTTGAAAGCGATTTTATGACCGGCCGTGCTAGAGCAGCAATATGGTTTTTTGCGGAAGCGTGCGGAACAATAAACTTTATAGCCGGCGTTTCTTCCTGCGGAAAATTTTGAATAAGGCTTTCTTCTTTTGCCTTATCTTCCGCTTTTTTTTCAAAACCGTCTACGTTCAAAAACTGTTCATATTTATTACCGTTTATATCTGTGAGGATGAATTTCCACCTTCCGAACGGAGCGGCACCCTCTCCTTCTCCGCATTGAAGCCGCTGAATTGCCGCTGTTTTTGTTTGTTCATTAATATCGGTAATTTTTGCAAGCTGTCCGGACGTAAGTGTCCACAAGTCTTTAGGAGATTCTACTATAAGGGTATCGATATCGGTTACATCAAATGTACCGTTATAAGAAACAAAAAAGCTTACAAACATTTGTGCATTGTCTTTAGGCGCACTGTTCCAAAAAGAAGGATCAAGGCTTTCTATTACACACGTTACCGAATTTATAGACAATTTAGCTCGGCTTTTCGGCGTTTCTTGCTCTTTCGGATCGGTTGGTTTTGTTTTGCAGGCCAAAATAAAAACTGCGCATGCAATGAAAATACAGAATTTAGAGAACTTTTTTTTCATTTATAATTCCTCCTTCCGCTTATTATATTCATAAAGTAAAAAAAAGACAAGCGCCGAAAAATTCCGCCCTTGATATTATCGGTGCTTTCGGCTATTATTCGGATGTGAGATTGATGGATAAGGTACAAATAGAAGAAGTGTACCGCCGTTTAAAAAAGCACAACCCTAAACCTAAGGGCGAGCTTTATTCCAATAATATTTTTACACTTTTGGTGGCCGTTGTTCTATCGGCACAGGCGACGGACACGGGTGTAAATAAGGCGACCGGCCTTTTTTTTCAAGCTGCCGATACGCCTGAAAAAATGCTGGCGCTTGGTGAGGCGGGCGTTCGGGAATATATTAAAAGCATCAATCTGTACCCGACAAAGGCAAAACGGATTATCGCGTTAAGCCGTATGATTCAAAACGATTACAGCGGTGCGGTTCCAGATTCTATGGAAGAGCTGATAAAACTGCCCGGCGTCGGAAGAAAAACGGCCAATGTTGTGCTGAATATGGGGTTTGGAAAACCGGCCATAGCGGTGGACACGCACATACTGCGGACGGCTCCGCGCATAGGGCTTTCGTCCGGAAAAACACCCCTCGCGGTAGAAGAAGACCTGCTGAGGGTAACACCTAAAAAATATCTTTTGAATGCGCACCATTGGATTCTTTTGCACGGAAGGTACGTATGCAAGGCGCGTAAACCGGAATGCAAAACCTGCTTTTTAGCCGATATTTGTATGAAAAATCTATAAGCGCCGGCGCGTGTATGGTGCCCTGTATGGAATGTGCATATAATAGGTTTTGCCTAAACAAACGCCCACCCCCTATTTCGGAATAACGAAAAATCCGTCTTCGGTTTTTAGAATTTCAGAATCTATATTGTAAATGGCATTGATATTGCCGCGTGTTAAAACGGCCTCCGGTTTTCCTTCCGCAAAAACCGTCCCGTTTTTTATTGCCACAAGATAATTGCCGTATTTTGCCGCCTGATTTAAATCGTGCAAAACAAGGATAATGGCGGCCTCAGTTTCCTTTTTTAAATCGGCTATAAGCTTAAAAAATTCAATTTGATGTGCAAGGTCTAAATAGACGGTAGGCTCATCGAATAAGATGACGGAAGGCTCCTGCGCCAAACACATTGCAATCCATGCCCGCTGCCGCTCCCCTCCTGAAAGGTTATCGAGTACTTTATCTTTTATAGAAAACGTATTGGTAAGGCGCATAACTTTTTCCGTTACAGCACGGTCTTTTTGCCCGTATCCTTCAAACCATTTTTTACGCGGATAGCGTCCGAAATAAACCAATTCTTCTACCGTAATTTCTTCTGGGCCGGTATTTTGCTGCAACAATACGGCAACTTTTTCGGCAAGCGATTTTGCACTCAGCTTTGAAATATCGGTGCCTCCGATATACACTGCTCCCGTTTTCGGTTTTAAAATGCCTGCAATGCTTTTTAAGATGGTCGACTTACCCGACGCATTGGGGCCTATTATAGAAACGGTTTCCCCCGCATTTACCGAAAGATTAAAATTTTCTATTATGTTTTTTTCTCCGTACGAAAGGGTTACGTTTTCAAGTTTGAGGATGCTCATAGTTTTAAGATTTCTTTTTCAACGGCATCAAGGCTTGTAAAACCGGCTTCCGTTTCCCGTTCAATAATGAGCGGCTGTATGTTTAAGGCTTTGCAGGCTGCTATTTTTTCTTTTGTGCCGCCCTCTTCCCCGCTATTTTTCATAACGACATATTCGGCTTTGCAAAATTCGAAAAGCGCCTTGTTTAGGCTTTCAGAGATAGGCCCTGTTATTGCAATAATGTCTTGCGTAAGAATGCCTGCCTCCTTGCATTTTAAAAGACTTTCGGGTGTAGGCAGTATCCGATAGACGAACCTGTTAGAGCCGCGCACCGCCTCGAAGTCTTGTACGTTTTTAGAGCCTGTCGTAAAAAATACGGAAGCGGAATGCAGGGTTAGTAAAAAGCTTTTCAATGCTTCGATGTTTTTAAAATGCCTTCCTTCGTTTTTTAACGCCGACGGTTTTCTTATGAACCTTACATATGTTATGCCGAGTTCGCAGGCAGCGGCTTTTGCGTTTTGTGAAACGGCATAGGCATACGGGTGACTGAGATCGGCGACGGCCGTAATTTTTTTAAGCCGGCAGAATTCGCTCATTTTTTCTTTTGACATTCTTCCGATATGCAGTTTTGCCGTTTTAAAAAATTCTTTTCCTTCTTTGGTGGCAATGCTCATAATGTAATTTTGCCCCAGCGCTTCAAGCCGGCCGGCCAGAATGCCCGCTTCGGATGTGCCGCCTATAATCCAAATCATTTTATTTTGTATCCCCGCGGTGTAATAATTTTATTTTGATGAATGTACGAGTCCTTGTTTCCAACTATGATGAGGGTAAACATATCGATTTCGGTATAGTCGATGTTTCCAAGCCTTGTTACAATTATTTTTTCATTTTTGCGGTATGCGTTTTTTACAATACCCGCCGGAGTGGAAGGGCTTTTAAATGTAAGCATTATGTTCACCGCTTCTTCGATGTACGTAAGACGCGTTTTAGATTTGGGATTATAAAGAGCAATGACAAAGTCGGCTTCGGCGGCAAATGCGATGCGCTTTTTTATTACGGCATAATCCGTTAGTTTGTCGGAAAGGCTGATGAGGGCGGTGTCGTGCATAAGGGGCGCGCCGAGTTTTGCGGCGGCGGCAAAGGCTGCAGATATGCCGGGAATAATTTCGATGTCTATCTTCGGAGCTATTTCCAATGCGGGACCTGCCATTCCGTAAAGCCCTGCATCGCCTGAGCTTATAAGGCTTACCGTTTTTCCCTCCTTTACTTTTTCTACGGCATATTTGCATCTTTCAATTTCTCCGGTCATTCCGGTTTGAAAAACCTCTTTACCGGTTATAAGGGTTTCGATATATTCCATATAGCCGGAATACCCTACGATAATTTCGGATTGCTGCAGAGCTTTTACGGCCTGTACCGACATATTTTCAGGATTTCCAGGTCCTATTCCCACGATAAAGAGTTTACCCATATTATCCTTATGTGTTATTTTCCGTTTTTTTTACCTTTTGCCAAAGCGATTCCATTTTATCGTTATTTTCTTTGCAAAGTTCTAAGCCTTCTTTTTTCATTTCCGCTTCAACAAAACGAAACCGCCTTTCAAATTTTTTATTCGCACGGTTCAAAGCTTCTTCCGGATCCAGCTTTAAAAAACGCGCGGCATTTATCATCACAAAAAAGACATCGCCGAGCTCGTCCTCTATTTTTTTAATATCGCCGGAATCGACGGCTTCAAAAAATTCCGAAACCTCTTCCTTTATTTTATCGGCGACGCCGCCGAAATCGGGCCAATCGAAGCCGCCTTTTTTATTCGCCCGCTTTATCAGTTTCTGCGTTTTAAGCATCGGCGGAAAACTTTTCGGAATGCCGTCAAAAACGGATTCGCTTGTATTGTGCTCTACCTTTTCTTTTATGTCTTCCCATTGTTTTAAAACCGTTTCCGGTGTTGCGGCCTTACGGCTGCTTTCAGGCCCTTCGTAACCGCCGGTTTCGCCGAAAACGTGCGGATGCCTTCTTATAAGCTTTTCGGTAACGTCTTTTATTACGTCGGCGGCGGAAAACAAACCGTCTTGTTCATACATATACGAAATCATCAGTACATTTAAAAGAACGTCGCCCAATTCTTCCCGCACATGCGCCGTCCCTATATTTTTATCCGAATCGTTTTCTTCAATCGCATCGGCCGCTTCGTAAGCCTCTTCCAAAAGAGGCCGGCGCATCGTCATAGGCGTCTGCGCTATATCCCAAGGACAGCCTCCAGGCGCCCGCAGCCGTTTAATCGTATTATAAAGATTTTCAAAGGCATTTAATAATTTAGAATTTTTCATCTTCAAATTATATAAAAAAAGAGTATGAAGGACAAGCGGAGAAATTGCACGGTTTAATTTGATAGACAAAAACGGGAAATGGTAGTATTATGAATAAAGGGCATATGGGAAAGCGCTTTGTTTTTATGTATGCCGGTTTTGTATCTTTTTTATTCGGAGGGAATATGAAAGCTATTATTTTAGACGGATACACCACGAATCCGGGGGATCTTTCATGGGACACTTTAAAATCTGTATGCGATTTAACGGTTTACGATAAGACTCTTCCGCAGGAAACTGTAGAAAGGGCTAAGGACGCGGATGCGGTCTTTACCAACAAGGTCGTTTTTTCAAAAGAACTTATTTCGCAATTGCCGAAACTGAAATACATAGGCGTTTTAGCAACCGGATATAATGTAGTCGATATTCATGCCGCTTCGGAAGCGGGAATCTGTGTAACAAATATCCCTTCTTACAGTACGGACAGTGTTGCCCAACTGGTATTTGCCCTTATTTTTCAGTTTTACTGGCATGTAAAGGAGCACAGCGATGAGGTGTTAAGCGGAAAATGGGCATCATCGAATCATTTTTGCTATCACAGTTTTCCCATCCACGAGCTTTCTTCTAAGGTGCTGGGAATAATAGGCTTTGGCAATATCGGGCAAGCTGTTGCGAAAATCGCATTAGCGATGAATATGAAGGTCATCTATTTTAACAGATCCGAAAAAAAGGTTAAGGGCTTAGAACAGGCCGAACAGACTGACTTGGAGCGGGTTTTTAAAGAAGCCGATATAATCAGCCTAAATTGCCCGCTTACAGATGCGACCAAGCATATCATAAATGCAGAAAATCTTAAAAAGATGAAGAAGTCCGCCCTTATCATCAATACCGGACGCGGGCCGCTTATCGATGAAGAAGCCGCTGCACAGACCTTAAACGAAGGGGTAATTGCCGGTATGGCCTGCGATGTTTTAAGCATAGAGCCGCCTCCAAAAGACACCCTCCTTTTTAAAGCTAAAAACTGTATTATTACACCTCACATTGCATGGCAAACCATAGAAGCACGGGAACGGCTTATCAAGATAGCTATCGATAATTTTAAGGCCTTTGTTTCGGGTAGGCCGGTAAATAAAATAAACTGACGGTAAAATCGAAAGCTTATTTTAAGCGGTATTGTTACACCGCTTAAAAATGCTGTAAGGTTTTCAGTTTTTCCAATTTCATAATTTCACCGAGCCGGTCCTTATACGGGCGCCGCATGCCGTCCAACAGGGAAAGCGTACCGTCATCGTTTTTTAAAAAGAATTCGGGCGGAACGGTTTGGGAAAAATAAAGGACTATAACGCCGTCTTTTGAAACAAGCCAGTGTCCGCTGTGTATGCGCGGCTGCGGATTTTCGTTTTTGAAAATTAAGACGCGGGCCGTTTTATCCGCTTTGAATTCGACCGAATAGGTGATGGTGCCGTGTTTTGACGGCGGAAATTGAACGGCATAAACGCCCAAAAACGGGTCTTGCGGTTCTTCTACAGGTACGCTTTGGTTTGAAGATGTTTTGCACGAAAACAAAAGAAGCGCAATTACCGAGCCCAAAACCAAAAGACCTTTTTGTTTTGCAAGATAAAACAACATCGATTATCAAAGACAAAATATTAAAGATAAAACGCGCGTTTTTGTAAACCGTAAAAGCTGCAAGCGCTTCTTTTTCCGCAGTCCCGTTTAAGGGAATTTCAAAGAAGCGCGTAGTGCTTAAACTGCAACGACTTCGGCAACTTCGGGGAACATATCTTTGAGCGTTTCTTCAACGCCGAGTTTAAGCGTGTACGTTGCCATCGGGCAAGAACCGCAGGCGCCTTTTAAGCTGACAAAGACCCTTCCGTCTTCCGAAACGGAGTTAAGTTCTATATCTCCGCCGTCAGCCTGCAAGCGCGGGCGGATTAAATCGATTGCTTTTTCTATTTCTTCTTTAACAAGCATAAGAGCCTCCTTAAATGGATAAATGGAGATGGGGGGAATTGAACCCCCGTCCCGAAAAGGGAAACAGAAGCGTCTACAGGCTTATCGGTGCGAGGTGTTTGTCGGGATCCGGTAGCAGCACCGCAAGCGTCGAATCCGTAGTACAAAAAATGTCCCCTTATACGTTTGCACACCGTTTAAGAGCCAGCCCCGATTGGCGTCGGAACACATGCTTCGCTCGGAGCAGTGCAAAACAGGTTCCGCGATTATGCAGCTACTGCGTAATCGACACTGTCGTTATTTTCGGCAGTTATAGTTTTTACCGAATCAGGAGATCGGTACTCCGCCTGCAGCCAAGGCTTCCGGCTTTCCGGTCGAAACCGGAACATCCCCATATTTCTTATGTGATATAATACAGCTTATAGAACAAAAAGTCAATGCAGATGGAAATTGATAGAAATTAAATGAGAATTTATAAAAATAGGCCGATTAAGAAAAGGGGTGCCAAAGACATCTTAATTTTAAAATTATTGACTTTTATAATCAATAGCATTATATTCTACCCTACTTTATATTCAGCGTAAGGAGCTTTATATGAAACAAAATATTTTTAAGGTGCTTGCGGCTTGTTTTTGCCTTTTTCTATTGCCGCTAAATTTGGTTGCGATGGGTAGAGCCGACGTACCCGATAACGGTAAAAAAAACATAGCCGTAACATTCAATGCTCTGCAGGAAATTACAAAGGCTATAGCCAAGGACAAGGTAAATATTTCCGTAATTATTCCGCCGGGAATGGAACCCCACGATTTTGAGCCTAAGGCAAAGGATCTGGCTTTTTTAAGCAAGGCCGATGCCGTAATTTATAACGGCTTGGGAATGGAACCGTGGCTTGCAGCTTCTTTACGGGCCGTAAAAAATTACAGCATTATTCAAATTGAAACTTCAAAAGGTATAAATCCGATTAAGGCGGCGCATCACAGCCATCCGGGTATATGTAACCATGGGGAATGGGACCCGCACGTTTGGCTTAGCCCTTCTTCAGCAAAAATTATCGTAAAAAATATCCAAGAAGGTTTAAGTAAGATTGATGGTGAAAATGCGGAATTCTATAAGGCTAATGCAGAGGCTTATATTGCAGAACTTGATTCTCTTTTAAAAGAATATACGGCAAAGTTTTCGGGTGCAAGAAATAAACATTTTATTACAGGGCATGCCGCCTTTGCATATTTTTGCAGAGATTTCGGTCTTGAACAAAAGTCCGTTACGGGCGTTTTTGACGAAGGCGAACCTAACGCAAAAAATCTTGCAGACCTTGTAGAATATTGTAAAAACAATGACATACATACCGTTTTTACAGAAGAGGCCGCAAGTCCTGAAGTTTCAAGAACCTTAGCTAAAGAAGTAAATGGTAAGGTGGAAAAGATTTACACAATGGAAAGTCCTGAAGACGGAAAAACCTATCTTGAAAGACTTGCCTCCAATTTGATAAAGGTTTACGAAAATTTAAAGTAACGGGAATCCGATAATTCTTTAAAGCCCTTTTACGGGATGCAGCGCCGCAGATATTTTTCTGCGGCATTTTTTTATGCTGCCCCTTTTGCCTTTATACTTTTTACTCTGTAAGCCGTCTACAGAGGCTTGCTGAAAAGTAAAAACCCCGCTATAATCAATATATTATATAAAAATTATATAAAAAAGGATTTGACAAAATGAAAGAAAAAGTTACATTACCCGCCACCCAAGAAACTAAGAACAGTGTTGTAAGAAAAAAAACTGCATCTATCACGGCACGCCTTTTACTGGCAATTACGATAACAATTATTTCAATCGTAGCCGTTATTTGTGCGGTTGTGGGCTTCCAGCTATATAAAAAGAACATAGCCCAGTTTGATGAATTTACCGCGCAGCAATTTTCCAATATTGAAAAGTCTATAAATCTTTTTATCCGGAACGGAAAAAATGCTGTTTCTATGCTTGCGGAAAACCTTGCCGTCAAAAATGCCGATGAAACTCTTTACAGTTACATTGATCAGTCACGAGAGCTATCACATAACGAAAAAAGAGAGCAGGATATTATTTCAGAATTTAGCATCATAAAAGCGAATTATATAGACTTTAAAGAAATATATATGGGCACAAAATGGGGCGGTTTCATAGGGGTAAAAGATGAACAGATTCCGAAAGGTTTTGACCCGCGTGAACGGGATTGGTACAAAAATGCCATCAGCTCAAATGGAAAACCGGTAATAACTGAGGCATATACATCGGCAGACGGCAACCTTACTTTTACAATTGTGAAAAGTGTAAAAAATAATGCAGGCGAAGTTATCGGGGTTATAGGTATAGATATAAACCTTACAGATTTAACGTCATTTATAAGCAGCACGCGTATCGGTGACTCCGGCTATTGTATGCTCATACAAAACGATGGACTGATTTTAGCCGACCCGAAACATGCAAACTATAATCTAAAAACATTAAAAGAAACCGGAGTTCCCGCCTTTAATGAAATAGATAAGATGAAAGAGGGTTCGGCTTTTATTATGCTTGACGGAAAGAGATGGAAGGTCTCAGTCTTTTCTCTTCCCGAACTTGATTGGAAAGTAGCTCTTTTAATCGAACAAAACGAAATCGGGTTCGCTTATGGAAGCGTCAAGCGTTATTCAGCACATTGCCTCGCAAACTAATTTGCTTGCGATGAACGCTGCGATAGAAGCCGCCCATGCGGGAGAAGCGGGAAAGGGTTTTGCCGTCGTCGCCGACGAAATCCGCAAACTCGCCGAAGATTCCGCCGCACAGGGCAAGACCATTACCGCCACGTTGAAAACCTTAAGCGGTGAAATCGAAATCCTCTCCGCCTCGTCCAAAACCGTCGAAGAAAAGTTCAATGCCATTTTTAATCTGTCCGAGCAGGTCAAGTCGATGAGTGCCCGTCTGACCGAAGCCATGCGAGAACAGGATAACGGCAACAAAGAGTTGCTCATCGCCATTAAAAACATCAACACGGTAACAACCGAAGTGCAAGCAGGCTCGGAAGAAATGTTGAAAGGAGGTGAAAGCGTCGCTGAGGAAATGCGCAAGCTCGACGACCTTACCCGCATTATTACTGAAAGCATGAACGAAATGGCCTCCGGTGCAGTACAAATCACCAACGCCGTGCAGGAAGTGAACGAGATTACGCAGAAGAATAAGGCGAGTATTGAGAGTTTGGCTGGTGAGGTAAGTAAATTTAAGGTGTAAGGCGGTAAGCCTAAAACTCGCCGTCCAAAGTCTGCATTGCAGACTTTGGACATGCCCCTAATGCACCCGGCTGAATTCCAACGTATCATGTTTTATGTAAAATACAAAAGGAAGTTTCGGTGTCAAACTAAACTTGTAAGCGAAAACTATGTGCGGAAATACATTCTTAGGCATACCTTGACACGCGGGACACTATTATTTAAAATGTGTCCTCTATGGAAAAGAACATAACGGCCGATGAACTGCGGTCAAAATATATCGGCTTTTTTAAAAGCAAAAATCATACCGAAATTTCAGGTAAATCCTTAATCCCGGAAAACGACCCGACGGTACTGTTTACGACGGCGGGAATGCATCCGCTGGTACCCTATCTTATGGGAGAACCGCATCCTGCGGGAAACCGCCTGACCGATGCACAAAAATGTATCCGCACGGGCGACATCGACGAGGTCGGTGATTTATCTCATCTTACGTTTTTTGAAATGCTCGGTAACTGGTCGCTCGGCGATTACTTTAAAGAAGAATCCATCAATTACAGTTTTGAATTCTTAACCGATAAAAAATACCTCGGCATTCCCGTCGAAAACCTTTCGGTAACGGTTTTTGAAGGCGATAAGGATTCGCCGCGCGACGAAGAATCCGCCGCCGTCTGGCAGCGGCTCGGCATACCCAAGGAGCGGATCTTCTTTTTGCCGAAAGAAGATAATTGGTGGGGTCCTGCCGGCGAAACCGGTCCCTGCGGCCCCGACACCGAAATCTTTGTAGATACGGGAAAAGAGCCCTGCGGCGGCGGGTGCAAGCCCGGCTGTCACTGCGGAAAATACTTCGAAATTTGGAACAATGTTTTTATGCAGTACAACAAGGCGGAAGACGGCTCTTTTTCTCCGCTAAAAAGAAAATGCGTCGATACGGGCATGGGCGTTGAGCGCACTGTGGCTATGCTGCAAGGCAAAAAATCCGTGTACGATACCGAGGTTTTCGCTTCGATAATACAATCGATAGAAGAGCTTGCGGATGTCAAATACGGGGCTGACGAAAAGGCAGACGTTTCTATCCGTATAATTGCAGATCATACGCGGGCGGCTTGTTTTATTTTGGCCGACCCTAAGACGGTTTTGCCCTCGAACATCGGGGCGGGCTATGTTTTGCGCCGGCTTATCAGGCGGGCAATCAGGCACGGAAAAAAGCTCGGCATTACGGGTAATTTTTTGGCTGTACCGGCGGCGGCAGTAATCGAACAAAACAAGGCCTTTTACACCGAGCTTGAAGAAAAAAAAGACTCTATCTTAAAAGAGCTTAAAGCCGAGGAAGACAAATTCCTTGAAGCCTTAAAAAAAGGAGAAGCGGAATACGAAAAACTGCTTCCGAACCTTTTAAAAAACCCCAAAAAGATTATACCGGGCAGAATGGCCTTTAAACTATACGACACCTACGGCTTTCCGATCGAGCTGACCGAAGAACTGGCAGCAGAGTCGGGGCTGACCGTCAACAGAGAGGAATTCGAACAGGCCTTTAAAAAACATCAGGAACTCTCCCGTGCGGGAAGCGAGCAGGTTTTTAAAGGCGGCCTTGCCGACCATTCGGAGCAGACGACGGCCTATCATACGGCCACACACCTTTTGCACAAGGCTCTCCGCATGGTACTAGGCGATCACATACAGCAAAAAGGCTCCAACATAACGGCCGAGCGGCTCCGCTTCGACTTTTCGCACCCGGCTCCGCTGACCGATGAGGAAAAAACCGAAGTCGAAAAGCTCGTAAACGGCGCCATTTCTGCCGATCTTCCCGTAACGATGGAAGTTATGCCCTTGGAACAGGCAAAAAAAATCGGGGCGATGGCTCTTTTCGGCGAAAAATACGAAGACATCGTCAAAGTGTACAAAATCGGCGATTTTTCGATGGAAGTCTGCGGCGGCCCCCACGTCGAACACACGGGCACACTCGGGCGGTTCGTGATAAAAAAGGAGCAATCCTCGTCTGCGGGCGTCAGAAGAATACGGGCCGTACTCGAAAAATAAAGTTGTGAATGTAACCAAAACTTTAAAAAAATGTTATGCTTAAAAGGATAAAGCTATATTTAAATTTTTATTAAAAGGGAATCTTTAGAAGGCTTGCTTTTTAAAGATACCCTTAACCATATCAGGGGTTATTTTTAACGAGGATCAAGATGAAAAAGAACATTGCTATTGTATTTTTGCTGTTTTGCGCTTTTACTGCGGGTTTTGCTCAAAGTGCTTTACAAACCATTGCGCAAGTAAATTTGACAAGAAAAGAGCCTATCACTATAGGACAGGTTAAAAAAATCGTGACCAATTTTGAAAATACCGCGAACCGTAAACTTACCGTCGAAGAAAGAAAACAAATTTTAATGGGGCTGGCAGGTCAAAGGCTTTTAATTCAGGCGGCGGAAAAAGAAGGAATCAAAGTTTTGGATTCTGAGGTAACAGAATATTTTAATAATGTACTTTCCTCGCAGGTAGGAAGGCCCGTAACCGAAGCTGAATTTTCCAAGCTGGTAAAACAGGAATATAATCAATCGCTGGAAGAATTTTTTAAAGCGAATACCGGAGGAAGCGTTGCCGAAGCGAAAAAAATGCTGAAAGACGAAATTGCCGTACAAAAATATGTTATGTCGAAAAAATCGGCAGCCATTCAAAAAATGTCCGTACCGACTGACGGCGATATCCGTTCCCAATACGAATTGAACAAACAAATGTTTTTCCGTCCCGATACAATGAAGCTTTTTATAGTTGGGATTTTAAAAAAGGGGAATGACGCTGCGGAAACTGCAAAAATAACCGCCCTAAACGAAAAGGCAAAAAAAAGCATTAAGAATTTGGCAAGCATCCGTAAAAATGCTGCAAAAGAAGGCTATATTACGCAAGACCGCTATGCTGTAAAAAATGCGGCCGGAGCGCAGGCCCTCGGTTTACAGCTCGATGCCTTGATGAAGATTTTTGAAAACAAGGTCAATTTTGTTTCAGATGTAATCGATATGGCCGATAATAAGCAGTTTTTTGTCATAACCGATAAATACGATGCAAAAATTTTAAATTTAAGCGATGTTATAGATCCTGCTCAAACGGTAACCGTTTATGAATACATCAAAAATATGCTTTCTTCGCAAATGCAGACGGCAGCCCTTCAGCAGGCAAATCAGGCTCTTATTCAAGAGATAAAAACGGATGAAAATCTGAAAATCCTTACAACCGATGCGGAGCTTAACAAGGTTCTTTCATGGTAAAGCCGGCTTTGTTTTAGATGAATATAGGCAGACGGAGGGGGCGGATTCTTGCTTTTCAGGCTTTATGTGCTTGGGAAATGGGTTCTGCCCTCGAAGATTTATTGCAATTTACTTGGCAGTCCGAAAAACTTAAAACACCTGCCGATGAAAAAACCTTTCTCTTCCCCGCGCTGATAGTAACGGGCGCTGTTGAAAATATTAAGATAATTGACGCCCTTATATCGGAAAATCTTGATAACTGGGCCTTTGAAAGAATAAATTCAGTAGATAAGGCCATTTTAAGAATAAGCGTTTATTCCCTTTTGTTCCAAAAGGATATTCCAGCCGCAGTTGTCATTGACGAAGCGATAAATCTGGCTAAAGAATTCGGCACCGACGATTCTTATAAGTTTGTCAATGCGGTACTTGACAGTATTAAAAAGACGGCATAAACTCTTATCTATGCAGATTGTAAGAAAAACATTTATACCCTTGTTTTTGATAGTGCTGTTTATTACGGTCCTATCCTGTTCCAATAAAGCGAAAGAGGAAGTCTTTGCCGAAAGGTTAAACGACATCGATTCTTATATACTGGAAGGCAATACTAAAAAGGCCTTAAAAAAGCTTAATTCGCTGGCAAAAAAGGCCGTAACCGATAAAAACTATATTAGCGTTGCAAAAAGACAGTTAAAACTAAATGCCGCATCCAATGCCGTTATTACGCTGCATAGGGGCTTAAAACAAATGCCCGCTTCCCCGGAGCTTTCTGCGGTGTTGATTTCGGTTTTGATTGAGGCCGGAAAAGCGCCCGAAGCCTTACCGTACTGCCGTAACGTAGAGCATACCATTTACGCCGGTTTGGGCGCCGAAGCCTATGTTTTATCGGACATGGCTTCAATGACTTTGACTTCACCCTATAATCTTTTAAAATCGGCCTACGATATGACCGGCGAGCAAGCTTTTTTAAAAAATGCGGCTTTGGTGCTTGCCAGAAAAGGGCAGATACAGGAAGCGGCGCAGTTGAGGAATTTAATAAGCGAAGAGACGGCGCCGGAAGACCCGTATTTTTGGAGCTGTCTTTCTTACGATATCGGCCGCTTCGAGCCGGTATTCAGTGATTTGTATTTTGCCCTCGTGTATGCGGATAAGGACGGCGGGTTCGGTAAATCCGCAGAAGCGGCGCGGCGGCATCTTTTGCTTGCTGCCGATGCAGCCTTCGGTCAAGGCGATATGGAGCGGGCGCGGGCCTTTTGGCAGGCGGCGGCAGACCGGAGTCCTGAAAAATCACCCATTGTTTTTTACGATTTGGCTTTAACTGCTCCCGATGAAAAAGAGCGGGTCGACCTTCTTTTGGAGTGTATAGACCGTTATCCGGCCTATTATCCGGTCATTGCGCAGTACATAAGAGAATATATGGCAATACGTGCCGCCGCACAGCCGGACGATGTAACGGCGTATCTGGAACAGCGGGGCTTTTATTCGTTGGAAATGGAAAACACCTATTTTACTTCGCCCAAAATGACCTATACGCCCGAAGAGCTTTTAAGCCGTGTCATGGCGCAGAAAGATTTTGACCCGCGGTTTATTCTTGAAGATTTTAGATACCGGCTGTTTAAGGAGAACACAAGAGACCGGAGCAAGGCCGAAATGTGGAAAATCCTTGAAAAATACGGAAGCTATCCTGAGGTGCGGGAGTACGCCAAATGGTATTTTTCCACTTTTAGGGACTTTGATGCCTGTTTTGGAATTGCGGAACTGCACAATGCGGCTGATAATGCCTTTTATAGAGGACTTTCCGGCTGTATAACGGGAAACCTTGAAGGCGCTTTAACGGAATTTGTAACGGCAGCCTTAAACCCGAGGAACACCTATGCCGTCGAAGCCAATAAAGCATATATCTATTATTTGCAAGGAAAAGTCGATGCTGCAATAGAAACCTTTTCGAAGGCCGCTGATTTAACGCCCGATAAAAAGAAACAAAGCCGCCTCCACTATGAAGCGGCCGTTATTTTATCGCAGCGGAAGGCTGTAGAGCGGGCAATAAGTGTTTTAGGCCGAGCCCTTGATTTGGACCCGCAAAACTATCCGGCCGCTGTTTTGCTGAAGCGGCTAACCGATATGCGGTAGCCGCTTCAGTAAAACCGATTTTCTCCTTGTGCGGAAAAGGCTTAAGCGGCGGGATTTTTCCTACATTCTGAATTCTTCACCGAGGTAAATCTTTCGGGCAACTTCGGAATTGAGAATATCGTCGCGGGTTCCTTGCTCCATAATTTCGCCCTTACCTATTATATAGGCACGGTCCGTTATTTCCAGCGTATCGCGCACATTATGGTCGGTTATCAAAATACCGATGCCCTGGCCGGCAAGCAGGCGGATAATGCTTTTTATATCATGAACGGCAATCGGGTCTATGCCGGCAAACGGTTCATCTAAAAGAAGAAACTTAGGCTCGATTGCGAGCGCTCTGGCTATTTCCGTGCGGCGCCTTTCCCCGCCTGAAAGGGTATAGGCCGGCTGTTTCCGGTTTGCGGTTATGCCGAATTCCGACAAAAGGGCTTCCAGTTTCTCCTTTTTTTGCTCGGTACTTAAATCCTTGCGGGTTTCCAATATTGCGTAAATATTTTGTTCTACGGTCAGCTTTCTGAAAACGGAAGCTTCCTGCGGCAAATAAGAAATACCGGCTTGTGCCCTTTTATACATCGGTAAAGAGGTTATCGGTTTACCGTCCAAATAAATGGCACCGGCATTCGGCTTATAAAAGCCGACAATCATATAAAACGAAGTCGTTTTTCCTGCTCCGTTCGGCCCCAAAAGGCCTACGACTTCGCCTTGCTCCATCGAAAATCCGACGTTGCGCACAGCCCGTTTTTTCCCGAAAGATTTGTTTAATCCTTCAACCCGTAAAACGCTTTTTTCTTTTACCATCTACTTTTACCATCTACTTTCATACAAGTTTCCATCATCTACTTTTCCGAATTCTCTTTTTCTTTTCCGGTTTTTTCTTTCGGCTTATTGTCATTATTATCGGGCTTCTTTGATGAGTTTTTCTCAGGCTGCGGCTCGATTTTTTCGGCGGCTTTTTCTTCATGCACCGTTCCGCTTACTCTGCCATCTAAGCTGATATCCTCCGTATCCAGATTAACCGAGATTTTTGCAGCCTTAAACTCATCACCGCCCTTTTTAACCGCCGGAAGCCCCGTCAAGTCCAGGGTTGAGTTTTTTCTATTATAAAGCGCGGAAATTGCCGTACACACAATATCCTTATTGGTTATATTGACATTAAACCGCATAATCATTATTTCGGTATTTTTATTGTATTCGATATTTTCGGCGGTTATTCTTACATCATTTTTTGTATCGTTAAGCTCTATTTTTCCGAACATCAACACAAGGTCTTCTTTTCTATCCATTTTTATTAAATCGGCCGTAAACGTATAGTTGTTTTTTTTGTCTTCAGCCTTTACACTGCCGCTCGCATACACAAACCGATAATCTTCGCCGAAAATTTCGATTTTATCGGCAAAAAGCTCAAGCGCCTCCACCCTTATAACGGCGTTCCCTAAAAGATTTGTTGTTTTTTTGTTTTTGGAAACGGAGGCTGTAACGCTGTCTGCACTAAAGGTTATAACGGACTTTTCGGCTGAGGCGGAAACAAAAAAAAGGCTTGTAAAAAAGAAGATTGAAACGGCCGCTTTTCGGATACATTGAGTCTTATTCATTTTTTGTTTCCGTTTCTATGCTTCCGCTTACAGAATTTGTAAATTCGAATTTGCGCGAAAGTGTGTTCGCAATAAAACCAGAACCCTTCAGCGAAAATTCGCCCGATTTTTCAACCTTTACCCGCCCGCTCGCCGTTCCATATAAAAGGCCGGCCGATTTATCCCAATAAAAAGCATCACCTGAAATGATTATCTTTTCTTTTACATCTTCAAAAGAAACACCGTTGCCTAAAAAATACTTGTCATCGGCTTCATCTATTTTGATAAGCCCTGCAGCGCCCTTTAATTCTATTTGTTCCTGTGTACCTTCTTTTGTGCCGCTCATTTTAAAAAAAGACACCGCCTCTCCAGCCCACACCTTATCCGTATCGTAAATCTCCAAAGCACCGGAGTTTATCCGCAGCGAAAGCGAGTCTTCCTCATACCTGTCCAGATTTGTATTTTTAAACACAAAATTAGGTTTTTTTTTAAATTTTTTTGCCTCTCCGCTATAGTTTAAAGTACAAGAAAATGATATAATGGAGATACACATTGCGAGTATAAATTTTTCATACTTCATAGCTTATTATACTATCTTTTCCGTTCTTAGTCAAAACCCTTTATTTTTACATCGGAAAAGGGCAAAAGTACATAAGAGGTTAAAAAAGTGGAATGAACCGCTTTAGGCCTATGGAAAATTTAACGAATAGGAGAATGAAAATGCCGGATTTCCTGACGGACAGCGAATTTAATTTGTTTAGCGATTTAATTTATAAAGCGAGCGGAATTACTTTTTCGGAAACAAACCGCTCTATTTTGGAAAGCCGGCTGAAAGAAAGACTGAGAGAAAAAAAGCTTGAAAAACTGTCCGATTATTACGATATGCTCACAAAAGATGCGGAAGAACAAAAGACGCTTTTGGATTCGGTAACGACGAATTTGACCCGTTTTTTTAGGAATCAGCCGCATTTCGACGCCTTGCAAAACTACGTAATTCCTGAGTTGGTAAAAATAAAAAAAGCGGAAGGCAAAAATAACATAAATATTTGGAGCGCCGGCTGTTCGACGGGCGAAGAACCGTACACCATCGCGATGGTAATGAAAAAGCACCTTCCGCCCAGGTTTAGTGCACAGGTAACGGCCTCCGATCTTTCTTTAAAGTGTCTTCTTGTCGGAAAAACCGGCTTTTATCAGGAATCCAGAGTGGCAGGCATCCCCGACGATTATCTAAAGTCTTATTTTAATAAAGTGAATGATGGCTATCAAGTAAAAACCGAAATTATGCAGATGATTAATTTCGATTATCACAATTTAAAGCACGATTCAAAGCAGACGAACTTCGACCTTGTGTTTTGCCGTAATGTTATCATTTATTTTGACGAAGCGGCTCAGCAGGAGGTAATAAACAGGTTTTGGAAGGCTATGTCGCCTAAATCATTCTTGTTTATTGGGCACTCCGAATCTTTATTCGGAATGGATACGAAATTCGAGTTCGTAAAAACGGATTGGGCGTGTTTTTATAAAAAAGATGTTTAAATAAAAAATCGGTTAAAAGAATATTTTTAAGGAGTGTAGTATGGAAGATATTCGAGTATTAATAGTAGATGATTCGGCTTTGATGCGCAACCTGATAGGAAAGATTGTAGAATCGACTCCGGGACTGAAAATAGCGGATAAGGCTATGAACGGCCGTTTTGCTCTGCAAAAGCTTGAAAGGGTTGCTCCCGATATAATTGTTTTGGATTTGGAAATGCCCGAAATGAACGGGCTTGAATTCTTAAAGGAACTGAAAAAGCTAAATATCCAAATTCCGGTTGTTATTTTATCGAGTATTGCAAAAGAAGGGGCGAAGATAACGATAGACTGTTTGGAGCTAGGTGCCAGTGATTTTATCACAAAGCCGTCAGGCTCCGAATCTGCAAACCTGCATACCGTTTCGGAAACGCTTTCAAAAATGCTTCTTGCGTACGGCCGCAGGTATCAGCTAAAAATGAAGGGCGGCGATTCTACAATGCCCAAAGGCTTTGCAGACCAATACAGGGGGAACACCGAAACAAAACCTGCCGCACCTCTTCAAAGTACGGGTTTCTTCAAGGAAGAAAAAAAGGAAAAACCTGTTCCTTCAAGGATGCCGGGCAACCTTCAGATAATAGCAATCGGAATTTCAACCGGCGGGCCCAATGCCCTGCGGCAGGTTTTTGCGGAATTGAACGAAGATTTACCGCAGCCTATCGTAGTGGTGCAGCACATGCCTCCGGGCTTTACGGAGGAATTCGCAAACAGCTTGAACAAGATATGCCCGCTTGAGGTAAAGGAAGCGGCCGAGGGCGATGTAATTAAGCCGGGAAGGATTTTAATTGCACCTGGCGGCCGGCACCTTACCGTCGAAAAACGCTCCTTAGCTGCCGTTGCGCGGATAATTGACACGCCGCCTGAAAGCGGTCACCGCCCCAGCGCGGACGTACTGTTCGATTCGGTTGCAAAGGAATACCAAAACCATGCGTTGGGCATTATAATGACCGGTATGGGAAAGGATGGCGCTAAAAATATTACCAAGCTTTATGCGGAAGGTTCGAGAACACTCGGACAGGACGAAGCGTCTTCCATCGTATACGGTATGCCGCGCGCGGCTTGGGAAATGGGCGGCGTTATGGAACAGGTGGCCTTAAAGGACATGGCAAAAAAAATCAATGAGCTTGGAAAGCAGTTTGCGTAAAGCTTTCATATAAAACCGCAGAACTTACATAAAACGGGTTTTCTATGACCATGTGTTCTTACGGCGGGCGGAATCGGTTTGTATTCGAACGAGGTATCATTAATTTTCATGCCGCAAAATCTTAAAACTTCATTCGGGAGATACAATGAAACAGAATATATACGATGTTAAAAAGCTAAAGAAGAAATTTAAAAGCGCTGTTTATTCGCCTAAAAATCCAATTTGGGAGTTGAGGGAAGAATACGAAAATATTTTTTATTCGCCCCATATTCCGGCCTACGCTGATATCACCGAAAAAGAATTTAAGGGCATAAAAACCGATATTATACACCCTGAAATGGCGGTTGTAGGCAAAGCAATTTTATATGCGCACGGCGGATCTTTTATAAGCGGCTCTATCAAGGCCTACCGAAACCTCTGTACCTCGATTTCTCATGAAGCTTCCGCCGAATTGTATCTTCCAGACTATCGGCTTGCACCGGAATATCCGTTCCCTACGGCGTTGGAAGATTTTTATAACGTATACGCAAAAATTATCAAAATAGAAAAAATCGAACCGAGGAATCTTGTGCTTGCAGGCGACGGGGCGGGGGCGGGTTTGATTCTTTCCCTTATTCATTATTTAAAAAGCAAGGATCTGCCCCTGCCTTCCTTTCTCGTTTTACTTTCACCATGGGCAGACTTAACCTGCAAAAACGAAAATCTGAACATCAACAGAAAAAAGGATTTCGTTTTTTCAAAAGATGCTCTTTTCGGTGCTGCTAAGCAATACACTTACGAAAATAATTTGGAAAATGAACTGGTTTCGCCGCTGCGCGGAGAGTTTAAAAATTTTCCGCCGGTTTTTATGCAGTGCGGTTCGGATGAAATTCTTTTAGCCGACGCGGAGCTTTTAAAGCAAAAGATAGAAAATTCAGGCGGCATTGTAGAGCTTGATATCCACGAAAATATGCCGCACCTTTTTCAAGCACTGCCGGATTATTTTAAAAAGGCGCAAGCTGCGGTGGAAAAAATCGGAAATAAGATTAGAGAAGCTCTTAATGGAGGAAGCGAATAATGGAGCTTGTTTCTCCGGCGGGGAATTTTGAAAAATTACATTATGCGTGGGAATACGGCGCCGATGCAGTTTACATCGGGCTTAAAAATTTCTCGCTGAGGGCAAAGGCGGATAATTTTTCTGGTGAAGAATACGGCGGCATTTCGGTCTTAAAAAAAGAATACGCGCAAAGAGGCTTGCCGAAGAAGCTTTATTGTGCCGTCAATATAACCTTTCATAATAAAGATTTAAAAAACTTTTTGGCGGAGGCAGGTTATTTTAAACGATATCCCTTTGACGCTTTTATCGTACAGGATTTGGGTATCGCCAATATTTTAAAGGAAAAATTTCCGCAAATCCCGCTGCATTTAAGCACGCAGGCAAATTGCATGAACTACGAAGCCGTCAAAACGTACTGCAGACTGGGTTTTTCTCGTATCGTTATCGGACGTGAAGCAAGCCTTGAAGACATAAGCGAAATAAAACAGGCCGTGCCCGAAATGGAAATTGAATGTTTTGTACACGGTGCAATGTGTATTTCTTATTCGGGGCGTTGCCTGATAAGTGCCTACCTTACGGGCAGAAGCGCAAACGCCGGGTCATGTACGCATTCTTGCCGCTGGAATTATAAAATGTTTTCAAACGGCGGGGAGCCTATGCAGTTTTCTGCAGAAGAAGAGGGGCGAAAGGGCGAGCTTTTCCCCGTTGAACAAGGCGAAAATTATACCGCGCTTTTTTCTTCAAAAGACCTGTGTATGATCGACTATTTGGATAAACTTAAAAAGGCAGGTGCAGATTCGCTTAAAATCGAAGGCAGAATGAAAAGCATTTATTACACAGCCTTAACAACCCGCGCTTACAGAAAAAAAATAGACCTTTTAAATGGAAAAATAAGCGGTTTTGAAGCGCAGCCTTTTATCGACGAGCTTTATAACACCGCTCATCGGGAATTTTCGACGGGGTTTTATTTTTCCAAAGAAGACGCAGACAAAACGACGGCAGGGGAATCACTTTCGCCGTATATTCTTGCAGGCAAAATCGGAAAAAAGCTTTCGCAAACCGAATACGAATTTATTTCGATAAACAAAATCGATGCGGGAACGCCTTTAGAATACGTCGGGCCGGACATTTGTTCGATTGAAGATGCAGATTACGTTTTGCTTGACCCCGAAACAGGCGGAAAAATGGACTGGGTCTGCCACGGTCATCCGTGTATTATTAAAACGGAAAAGCCCATTGCGGAAAAATTCTTGGTGCGCTGCAAGACAGTAAGGTAACTTCCGCCTCTTGAAAAACAATTTAAAATGTGATACCGTTAAATTTGTTATAACGGATTTAGCCGTATAATTGTACGTTGTTTTTGCAACAGGAGGTTAAAATGAGTATTTCACTCACTTTGTATTTTGTGCTCGGCGGCGGGGTTTTGGCTTTGCTGTACGCGCTTTTCCGCACGCTTTGGATTTTCCGCCAACAGGTTTCAAACGACAAACTTCGTGAAATCGGGGGCCATATAGCCGACGGAGCTATGGCTTTTTTAAGAAGGGAGTATATCACGCTTATCCCTTTTATAGCCGTCATTGCCCTTTTTTTGGCATTCGGAAACAGCGGTGCCTTAAAATTTCAAGCTGCTTCCTTTTTGCTTGGAGCCGCCGCCTCGATGACTGCGGGCTTTATCGGTATGAAGGTTGCCACAAAATCGAATACCCGCACAACGCAGGCCGCTAAGGATCAGGGGCTGAACGGTGCGCTGAAAGTCGCTTTTTCCGGCGGAAGCGTTATGGGTATGAGCGTTGTCGGGCTTGCGTTTATCGGCCTTTTTATCATTCTTATTGCTGCAACTTCGGTTTTGGGAACGGACGAAGGAACATTTAGCGGTACTATCTTACCGCTCGCTACCGCATTTTCGCTCGGAGCTTCTTCGATCGCCTTGTTTTCACGCGTAGGCGGAGGCATTTATACGAAGGCTGCTGACGTGGGAGCCGACCTGGTCGGAAAGGTTGAGGCGGGTATTCCCGAAGACGATCCGCGTAACCCTGCCACTATTGCCGATAACGTCGGCGATAACGTCGGCGACGTTGCGGGCATGGGTGCAGACCTGTTCGAGTCGTTCGTCGGTTCTTTAGTCGGCGCTATGATTTTGGGGCTTATTGTGGACACGCCCGATACTTCTTTACGGCTGAAGATGATGCTCTTGCCCCTATTAATCTCGGTTGCAGGGCTTATCGCTTCTTTAATCGGAACCCTGTTCGTTAAGGCAAAGCCCGGTTCCAATCCGCAGACGGCCCTTAATATGGGCACCATGGGAGCGGCCGTTATTGCGACCGTGTTTGTTTTCTTCCTTGTAAAATACGTTATGGGCGGCGAGACGTTCAATAACGGAAAGACTTTTATTCATATTTTCGGTTCGACTATTATCGGGCTTGCAGCCGGCGTTTTAATCGGTATGATCACGGAGTTTTATACCGGAACGGGCAAACGCCCCGTTAAGGGCATTGTGGACGCTTGCGAAACGGGAGCGGCAACGACCATTATTTCCGGTCTTGCGGTCGGAATGAGGAGCGCTTTCCCCGTCATCATTTTGATCGGCGCGGCAATTTGGGGCAGTTTTGTTCTGGCCGGTTTGTACGGAGTCGGTATTGCCGCCGTCGGTATGCTCATAACGCTGGGTATTCAGCTCGCGGTGGATGCTTACGGCCCCATCGCGGATAATGCAGGCGGGCTTGCCGAAATGTCGGAATTCCCGAAAGAGGTGCGCAATATAACCGACAGTCTGGACGCGGTCGGTAATACGACTGCTGCCATCGGAAAGGGTTTTGCAATCGGTTCTGCGGCGCTTACTGCCATCATTCTGTTTACCTCGTTTAAAGAACAGGCTGGTGTTTCAAATGTAGACATAACCGAAATTCACGTTTTGGTTGGAATTCTGCTTGGAACGGTAATTCCTTTCTTGTTTTCGGCCCTTACGATGTCGGCCGTCGGCAAGGCAGCTCATAAGATGATAGAAGAAGTGCGCGGTCAGTTTAGAGCACGCCCAGGTATTTTGCAAAATACCGAAAAGCCCGATTACAAAAAATGCGTGGATATAAGCACGCAGGCAGCCTTGCGCGAAATGATTGTCCCCGGCGTTGCGGCGATTTTTACACCGATAATCGTTGGGTTTGCAGGCGGCCCTCAGATGCTGATCGGTCTTTTGACGGGCGTTACGGTTTCCGGTGTTGCGATGGCTGTCTTTATGTCGAACGCGGGCGGCGCATGGGATAACGCGAAAAAGATGATCGAAGGCGGGGTTGCAGGCGGAAAGGGTTCTCCCTCGCACAAGGCCGCCGTCGTAGGTGATACCGTAGGCGATCCTTTTAAAGACACATCCGGCCCCTCGATCAATATTTTGATTAAGCTGATGTCGATGGTGTCGCTGGTTATCGCTCCGATGCTAAAAGCCTTTTGGGGCTAGATAAAGTGATTAACCCGTTACCGTAATAACGAAAAGCCGGCATCCTTACAGGATACCGGCTTTTTTTGTCTCATAAAGGAGGCGGTAAATTTAATTTGCGATGTTTTTCATAAGTCGTTTATAAATAAAAAATAATTAAAATAAAAATGCTTGACAATTTGTAGAAAGTAAGGGATAATTTTATTCGTGTGCACGGACAAAATGCAGCCCTTCCACCCGGGCTGTTCGGGTAATATCGGAAACCGGCAGATTCGCCCCGCCGGCCTTACCGCGCCGATACCCTCGAAGCACATCTTGCAAAAACAGCAAAGAGACAGCGTCCCGAAAACTGTTTTTGCAAAACCGATACCGGGATCTCCGCTTCACAGAAAATGGAATACCCGAATAGGGATATTCAGGAGGTACCCGAGACACTTTTCCGGAGGATTTTTATGGAAAAAGCCGAATTTAAACCGAACGGGCGGGCTCTTTTGCCCTTCCTCATTTTTGTGGTTTCTTATTTGGGAATAGGTGTAACGCTTGTTGCAAAAGGCGATCCTATGGGCTTTTACGGGTTTAAAGGGCCCATCGCCGTTATCATAGGCATTATTGCGGCCTTTTTACTGCATAAGGGTTCGATCGACGAAAAATTCGATTCGCTGGTCAGAGGCTGCGGAGATTCCAACATCATCACGATGTGCATAATCTATATTTTGGCAGGTGCTTTTTCGGTGGTTTCAAAACAGATGGGCGGAGTCGATTCTACGGTTAATCTGGGGCTGACATTGATTCCCCCCGCCTTTGTTACAGCCGGTCTTTTTATCATCTGCTGCTTTTTATCCGTGTCGATGGGTACAAGCGTCGGTACCATCGCCGCCGTCGGCCCGATTGCGGTGGGCTTCGCCGAAAAAGCGGGGCTTTCTATGCCCTTGCTGATTGCCGCAATGATAGGCGGGGCAATGTTCGGCGATAATCTTTCGATTATTTCGGATACAACCATTGCCGCCACCCGAACCCAAAACGTAAATATGCGTGACAAATTCCGCGTTAATGCGGTTCTAGCCGTACCGGCGGCAATCGTTACGGCAGTGCTGCTTTTGATCTTCGGAAGGCCGGCAGCCCCGCCGCCGGTTCAATCGTTGGAATTCAATATTGTAAAGGTTCTGCCCTACGTTTTTGTGCTGATCACGGCAGTTGCGGGACTCAACGTTTTTATCGTTCTTTTAGGCGGAATTATTTTTTCCGGGGCGGTGGGAATCGCATACGGAGCCTTTGACGCCCTGCAATGGACAAACCACATGTACGAGGGCTTTAACGGTATGTTCGAAATATTCCTGCTTTCGATGCTGACAGGCGGCCTTGCGTATATGGTAAGCCGGGCAGGCGGAATGGAATGGCTTTTACAAAAAATTAAGGGAATGATGAGGGGCAAAAAATCGGCGGAGCTGGGTATCGGCATATTGACGATGATTACCGATGCCGCAACTGCAAACAATACGGTCGCCATTATTATCGACGGGCCTATCGCAAAAGAAATGTGTGAAGAATTCAAGGTAGACCCGCGCCGCTCGGCCTCTTTGCTGGACGCCTTTTCGTGCGTTATGCAGGGGATAATACCGTACGGTGCCCAGCTGCTCATAGCGTGCTCCTTTACGAAGGGAGCGGTAAACCCCGTGTCCCTAATTCCGCTTTTATGGTACCCGCAAGCCCTGTGCTTCTTTTTGGTGCTTTCGATCTTTTTCCCGTTTGCAAACGGCTACATCAAAAAACACCCTTGGAATTTCCAAGAATGGAAGGCATAAATCCGATATTTCGATGACGGCCTTAGCAGATTAATATAGGTCTTTAATGCTTAATCCCTTGCCTTTTTTAAAGTAAAAAGGCAAGGGATTTAAAAGGTTTAATATTTTTAAAGAAAAGGTTATAGGATGAATATGGAAGAACGGATTTTGATGAATTACAGCAAGAAAATAATTATGATAGCATTTTTATTTCTTTTTGCCGTATCAGGATTATCCGGTAAAAAAGTAATTGACATAACCGATATAACAGTAAAAGTCGCTGGATGGATAAAAGAATATAAAAATATTTACTCGCGATATCCGGAATCGATATTGGAGCTATTAGATTCAAATATTGAAACACTGGAAGTTGATCATAAAGAACAATATCAAGCTTATAAAGAATATGGTTTTTTGATAAAATTTGACAATAAAAATTTGATTCTTATATTGGAGGATCAAAAGAAAAATAAAAAGTGTCTATATAATTTTATTACCGAAAAATATAGGCTGTATATTGACGGTAAATTTAAAGATGAGTATTCAGTTATGCGCCTTTTTCAGAAGCCGATAAAAGCGTACGGGAAGATACGCTTTTGGCAAGGCAGCGCAAGGAGCAAAACGCACTTTTATAACTTATGGTTTTTAAAAGATTCCCTTTAAAAAATAAACGGAAAAATACACTTCGGCTTTAGCGCAGCAAATTCTTCAGGGAAGGTTTCTTTATACTTTTTGTTTATTGCGTATGCCCTCGGCACCAAATTAGCGGCCGTCCAAAAGGCGAATAAAACACCGGCAAGGCTCCACGATAAAAGGGCAAAGCCGCACCATTCAAGAATTTCGCCGAAATAATTCGCGCTGGAAACATAGCGGTACATTCGGTTTTTTGGAAAAAAATGAGCCGAAGAGCCCTGCTTCCTAAGCGAGCGTATGTATTTATCCGAATCGATATTTATAATCATTCCCGCAAAAAAAATCGCCGCACCGGCAATAAAACGAGGATCACGCAGCCACAAAACCGTGTACAGGTCATCAGGCGATAGGTAAAAAATCCACAAGCCGATTAATGCGGCGTTAATCGTGTTAAACACAAAACCCATCAGCACTATAGAAAGGGGCATCTTACTTTTTCCTTTCAGCAAAAAGGGAAAAATAAGCGTTCTTTGAGCGTAATGCAGCATATAAAATGAGGCAATTATTATTTTGACAATCCCGCTTTCTGCTTTTAAACACAGCACTGCCGTCATCGCAATTAGAGCAGGCGCTTCCATAATAAACCACGCAGCCTTATTGTTAAAACTGAAACCCCATTTTTTGTCGATCATTTTTCCGTATCCAGCCGGAATAAAAAACAATGCAATAAAACAGACAAGGCCGGTGCAAAACATAACGAGCACGGCAATATTAAATACAGTCAACAATATATTCATAAGGGTAAGTATAACGAGTTTAGTCTTTGCTGTCAACCGAAAAACGAAACACAGGGCGGTGCAATTTTATCTTTTTGCAAGCATAATTTTCAAGGTATAAAGTATAATTTTTTTCGAATCCGGCGCTTGACAAAATCGGGGGGGGGGGGGGTATAATGGAAGAAATTTTTCTTTACTGCTTTTTGCAGAAAAGAAATGGCCGGATTGATGCCCCCTACCGACAAATTTGCGATTGCGTAATTTTGTGCGGAACCGGTACGGAACAGAAATTTCGGGCAAAAAAATACGGTAATTCGACAAGATTCGATTCACAAACATTGCACACAAGACAGGCCGAATAATCTTTCGATTGCCGAACAGCACATTTTTTTAAGGAAGGTTAAAAAATGAAAAAAATTACAACTGTTTTTTTTCTAATTATGTTGATTTCCGTAACCTGTTTTGCGGAATTTGTAATTACGCCGTCGATCGGTTTTTCCAATATAATTTCTGCAAGTCAAGGGAGCCGCTCGAATGACGACACATCGGCCATAAAAGCAACACTGAATACCGATGTAAGCAACTCGTGGAATGCTTTTGCAATCGGACTTGATTTGGGCTTTATTGGAAAAAAGGGATTTACGTTTTTTTTGAACAATAATATTTCGATTGCCGGTTCAAACAAAACAAAGGTGCACGGAAAACTGACGCTGGAAGCAGGCGGTGTTAAAACGGAAAAAGATATCGACTTTGAAATGAAAACGACGGAACTGAAAGGCGCCTTTTGGCATGGAGAGGCGTTGTTCGGCTATACGTGGAAAAACATACCTAATCTGTATATCACGTTAACAGGCGGATTCGGTGTCGGTTTTGGAGAAGCAAAGGTTAACAAGGTTCAGGTAAAAAATACAACACTCGATGTAAGCGATTTAGATATGAATTTGACCGTATTTAATATAGGACCGTCCTTTCATTTCGGCGTTCAATATTATTTTACAAACAACATCGGATTGGCCATTGCCGTAACCGACACAATAGGCTTCGGAAACATTGATCTTTATAGCAAAAAGTTAAAAGATTTATACCCTACAAGCTCAAACCCCGGTTTCTCCAACGCATTTCTTGTAAAACTGGGGCCGACATTTAAGTTTTAATTTTAAGCATGCGGCCTCCTCGTTTTAAGCGGGGGGGGCTTGTATGTTTGCAGCAACCATACGGGTATTCCAAAACCGGCATTTACAAAAAATGCCCCCCGTACGGTGCTGCTAACAGTCTTGCTTCGTTTTTCAACAAGGCCGCCTGCGGGGAATCGGCATTCCCCGCAGGCGTACTGCCTAAGCCCTTACCGAAAAACAGCGGTTTTCCCTGCGGCCTTTTAAAAAGTTGCCGCCTTTAAACCGCCGATTAATCCGAATAGTTTAACCGGCAAATGTTTAAGCTTTTTTAAAAGGTATTCGGGCTTTCTTCCGCAAGAGCTTCCGTCTTTACTTCTTTTACCGCCTCTTTAGGCTTTACGTTCTTAAAAATAGGCTTAAACTCCACGTGCTCTGCGACAACCTTTACCTTGCTGTAGTTTTTCCCGTCCGTACCGACCCACCGATCCTGTTTAATCCTTCCGACAACGCGAACCCCGCGGCCCTTGGCTCCGTTTTCCCCGCACAATTTTGCAAGGTTCGACCAGGTTTCCACATCGAAATACGAAGTTTCTTCTACAAACGTATTGTCTTTTTTGTAATTCCTGTTTGCCGCGATGGAAAACGTACACAGGGGCGTGCCGGCAGGTGTCGATTTTAACACCGGTTCCCTAACCATATTCCCTTCGATAATAAGCGAATTAAGCGATTTCATTCAAAATACCTCCGATAGTTTCAAAAAATCCGAAAAACGGCTTGTCGGCCGCTTCAATCTTATAACGTTGTAAAAATTAAAACCGGTTTTGTTTTACCGTTACATATTCATTATTGCGTTTTCTTCGCCGTTTTGGCAACTTTTAAGAAAAAATTATTATTTTTATTTTTTAAGAACTTTAAAATATTGAATTTTTGTGATATACTAAAGGAAATGAGTGAATATGCCGATAAAAAAGCGGAGTGTTCCGTTGCCTTGTCGTATCTGTTAGGTTCTGAGGTACCCATAATAACGGCTGCCGGAAAAGGGTTTGTTGCAAAACGGATAAAAGAAATAGCCGAAAAAAACGGAGTCGAAATAGTCGAAAATTCCGATTTGGCGAATATTTTAGTGCAACAGGATATCGGCTCGTGTATTCCGCCTGAAGTTTATGGGGCCGTAGCTTCAATTTTTGCATTTTTGATAAGAAAAGGCGGCCGCCCTGCTAACTGAAAGAAACTTTTCGGGCACGGGTTTAAGCTTGTTATAAGCCGATTTTGAGAATGCTTTACACCAATTTACCGTTTTAATATTTAAACTGTGTAGAAATGGCGTAAATTTTTTGATTTAAAATAGAGAGGGTTTTATTCAATGTTAAAGAAGATCAAAGCCAGCGAATTAAAAGAAGGACAACGATATTCCGCCCCCCTTTTTTTTGATGACGGACAAAACATGCTTTTACTAAAAGGCCTGCCTGTAACCGAGTACGAAATTGATATGCTCAAGCATTGGAAAATTCAATACGTGCTGACGGCGGGCGACGTAATCCCCGAAAAAAGCGATTCCGATGATGATGATGTCGGTATGCTGATGGACGCCGATGAGGATTTGGAAGAACTCGATGATGATGATGATCCGTTGACGAAAAATGCTCAAGAAAAATTCGCTATAAGCGGAACGCATTTGACCGTTAAGGAAATTCAAGAAGTTTCCATCGAAAATATTTTGAAATTCAGCAAAGATTCAAAGGCGTCGGAAATGTATTCCAAATATCTGGAACTGGTGATGAGCCTTGATGACCTTTTCGGTAAAATAAAGTCAAAACAAAGCTGCGAAAGTATGCCGGTAAATAACCACGCGGAAATTCTTTACAATATGGTAAAAGAAGATCCTGCGACCCTAGTCAATTTTATTTTGGGAACGACCTTTAACGACAATAATATGGCGCGTCTTTCCGTAAACACCGCAATTTTAGCGGCTATCTTGTGCGAGGAACTTGAATTGCCGAAAGAACGAACCGAAGATATTATTATTTCCGCGCTCCTGCACGATGTGGGAATGATGCGCGTTCCCGACAAGGTTGTAAACAAAACCGGCTCCTTGACAGAAGGTGAGCGGCAAGCGATAGAGGCGCACACGGTTTACGGATACAAAATCGCTTTAAACGAGTTTATGTACACCAATGATATTGCCGCCAGCGTTATGCAGCACCACGAACGCTGGGACGGTAAGGGCTACCCGAACAATCTTTTCGACAACGACATCGACTTCGGAGCACGGATCATAGCCGTAGCCGACGCATTTATCGCGATGATAACGCCAAAACCCTACCGCGATCTGATGCTCGGCTATCAGGCGATGAAAAACCTGCTTGCAGATAATGCCCGACGCTTTGATCCCGCGATTATCAAAGCGATGATCCGCAGCATCGGCATCTATCCCATCGGCTCAATGGTGTTAATGAACAATGCCTCGCTCGCACGGGTAATAAAAAGCTCTCCCGAAACGCCGATGCGCCCGTTTATCAGAATTTTGATAGACGAAAAAGGGCATATAATGGAACAAAATTCAAGCCTAATCGATTTAAAAGAAAACAAACAACTGTTTATCGTGCGGCCGATAGATCCGCGCGCGTACAAAACTCAATAGCGGCTTATTGTCTTGTGCCGAATGGAAACAATCGGGAAAAAGGGGGAGACTATAGCCGCCGAATGGCTTGAGCAAAATGGTTATTCAATTTTAGCAAGAAACTGGCGCAACAGAACCGGCGAAATAGATATTATCGCACAAGAGGATGGGTGTATTGTCTTTGTAGAAGTAAAAACGCTTCCTAATACCAACATTGAAGACTTGGACATCATAATAAATAAAAAAAAGCGGACTAAGATATGCCAAACCGCTAAACATTTTCTCGTAAACAATCGAAAATATAATACAATGTATATTAGATTTGATGTAATAATCTTACAGTCGAATCCGTTTTTGACGCAGCCGCATGAAATTGTACATTTAAAAGATGCGTTTGGAGATTGCGATGAGTAGTATGAAATTGTTCCCTTGTAAAAAAGCTTCCGCAGCGCATGCTGCCGCCTTAACCGAAACGGAAATAAGAGCCATGGAAGTAAAACTTGACGACCCTGAATATATAAACGGTGCAATTTACCGATTGGCGACGATTATCACCGACAGAATTTTAAACGGGGGCTGGGATTATGAACAGAACGAAAAATAGACAAAAACAAGGCTCAAAAAACAGGCACAATAATTCCGAAAAGGGCGGTTCACGGCGCGAACACTCAAGAAAAGAAAAATTTACACCCAAACCGAAAAAAGAATTCGTATTCAAAAAGATAGAATATCCGCAATATGTATGTCCGCGGTGCGGGGAACAAATCGAAGAGTTAAGCTCGGCTGTAGCGGATAAGGAAAGCGGCGAACCGGTTCATTTTACCTGCGTGTTGGAATTTTTAAAAAACGCGGAACATTTGGGCGAAAACGAAGAGGTCATTTACATAGGGAACGGCAATTTTGCCGTCGCCTTTTTTGAAAACCCCAGAATACGCAAAAAATTTAAGATAAAAAAACTAATAGAATGGGAAGATAAAAACAAGGTATACGATTGGAAAAAAGAAATTGCGGAACTTGCAAGCCGTGTATAATAGACTTGTTCGATAACTTCGTTATCGAACAGGGTTTAATACAAAAAAAGCCGATTTTTCAATCGGCTTTTTTTGTGCGTAAGGCGGTTTGGTTTATCGTTTAATCGTATCGAAACCGCAAAAGTGAACAAGCGCGTCGGGAACCTTGACCGAACCGTCCGCCTTTTGATAATTTTCCAAAATCGCAATCATCGCACGGGACATCGCTATGGCTGTACCGTTTAAGGTATGCACAAATTTGTTTTTCCCGTCATCGTCCTTATAGCGCACGTTTAACCGCCGTGCCTGATAGTCGGTACAGTTCGAAGTAGACGTTACCTCGCCCCACTCTCCGCCGTTACGGCAGGGAAGCCATGCTTCCAAGTCCCATTTACGGTATGCGGGCGCACCGAGATCGCCTGTGCAGGTGTCCACCACCCTGAAAGGAATACCCAGCCCGTTAAAAATTTCTTCTTCGATTAAACGGAGCTCCTCGTGTATTTTATCAGAGTCTTCAGGTGTGCAGTACACGAACATTTCGAGCTTTGAAAACTGATGAACCCGGTATAAGCCCTTGGAAAACTGCCCTGCCGCCCCGGCCTCTTTTCTAAAACAATGCGAAATTCCGCAGTATTTCAGCGGCAGTTTTTCTTTCTTTAAAATTTCACCGGCATGATAGCCGCCGAGCGTAATTTCCGCAGTGGCAATCAGACAGGTGTCCTCACCCTCGATCGTATAAATATTCGATTCGGCCCCGCGCGGATTAAACCCGATACCGTGCAGGATTTCTTCTTTTGCAACATCGGGCGTGATAAACGGCACAAATCCGTGTTTGCGCAAAATACTCAGCCCATATATCGTCAGCGCCTGTTCCAAAAGAACAGCCTCGTTTTTTAAAAAGTAAAATTTGACGCCTGAAACCTTTGTTCCCGCCTCAAAATCGATTAAATCCAGATCCTGCCCGAGCTGAATGTGATCCTTTATTTTAAAATCGAATTGCCGAACCGTACCGCTCCGTTTTACCTCAAGGTTATCCTTATCCTCTTTACCGACTGGGGCATCAGGGTGCGCCATATTGGGAATGCGGCTTACAACCTCATAAAGCTCCTTTTCGGCGGCAGACAGGGCAGCTTCCGTCTTCGCAACGGAATCCTTTATCCGCTTTCCCGTTTCGATAAGGGTTTGCCGCTCCTCGGCCGAAAGTTTTTGATTCATCGCTTTCGAATTATCGTTTTTTTGTTTTTGCAAATTTTGCAGTTCCGTAACCAAGGCCGTCCGTTTATCATACAATTCGGCGGCCTTATCCGCATCGGCTGACATGTACCGGTTTTTTATGTTTTGTTTTACGGCATCCAAATTCTCTTTGATAAATTTATAATCGAGCATGTTGGAAAGTATAATTGTTATTTTATGTTATGTCAAGAAAGAAAATATCTTGACTAAACCGCCTTTTTGTAAGATAATAAATGCAAAATTTATTTGATAGGAGATGAATTATGAAGAAGAAAATGCTGATTCCGCTGTGCTTGTTTGCAGTTGTTTTTGCGGCCGCAGGCAGCGCAAAATCGTTGGGTTTGAATTTGTATGTTGGAGGCGTGTATACAAACCACCAAATACATGACGTATGGGACAGTGCTTACGACGGTTTTAACTACCGGAATATACGTTCCAAACACATGGGAGGCTTTAATATCGGTCTTTCCTATGAACTGCCGAAAAACTGGGCTATCTTCGGTTCGACTATTTTTTCCTTTAATCGAATTTATGTAAATGATACACAGTTCGGCTTCGGTTATACCTTTAAACCCGGAAAAGGTTTTAGCCTGTTTTTGGGCGGTGCCTTTGCTATAGGCGGTTCTCAGTTTATAGGCAATGGCGCGGCCGAAGAAGGTTATACCAATATCGGCGGCGGACTAAATTTAACGGCTTTTTATATGTTTACAGGTCAGCTCGGCATTTATTTAGGATTTTCAGACAATATATATAAGCCTGTAAGAGGTTTTTATAAAAATACATTACGCAAAAAACTACCCGATATGGCTAATTCTATAAACTTGGCACTCGGTTTTAAAATCAGATTTTAAGGTGCTTTAAAAAAAAGGGCAGTATTATCGGCGGTTTTTACATATAAGAAGTAAAACCGTTCACGGGCGCCTTATAAAAACGGTAACCTCGGCGCTGAATGCAGCCGGGGTTTATTTTGCACAGTTATTTTCGGGATGTAGCCTAGGGGCTAAGGCGTCTGCTTTGGGAGCAGAAGATCGGGGGTTCAAATCCCTCCATCCCGACTTTGGTTTTAGGGGCGGTGTTTTATTCATGCGGAGGATTAAATACCTGCCGTTTCTCGGCTACGCTCGCGTCGGGGTTGTTGATTCGCCCCCCTTTTTTTATAAAGGCTTGGCTAAAGCCGCAGCTTCGGCCGCAGAGTACCTGTTGTTATGAAAGATCCGGTTCGACCGGTCTTTCAAAGTCTTCTTCGTATATGAACCCGAAATTAGTTGCCGTTTTGCGTAGACCGAAGGGCGACATCGACGGGACAACGGTGCGGAATTTGTTTTTTTCTTTTATGACGAGGGAGCTCGAACCGCCGCCGTCCAAGTGCAGGGCGTCTGAGGCGCCGAGCTTTTTCATAAAAAACGCCGCCTCGTCATAGGTTATGCCGCGGCTTTTCAGTTTGTTTTCGGCTTCCGCAAAAAAGAGGATGAGGGTTTTACCGCCGTCTGCAACGCCGGCGCAGGTGCGGGAATCTTCCCTGCGGCCGATACCCGTTTTTACGGCACGGCCGTTTTTCAAAATCATTTTATACCCGCTGACTGCGTATATCGTATTATGCGGTATGGTATCGGCACTTTGCGGCTCCGCAATAACGGCCGTTCCGCTGTCCGTAAAATAAATGGCGCCGTACCGCGCATCGGGCGGATTTAAAAGCTTTTTATCGTATATATGAATGCCGATCGGTTCGGCTTTTTTCGAGAACAACAGGGACTTCGTATTAAAAAAAGCGGCATTGACGCTGACGGCGGTATTATTCCGTTTGGCAAAGGCGCGGGCGGTCTCCCTTTTGACGGAAGGGCCGCTGTTTTCGAACATAAACGGTTCGGTAACGGCAATACGGAGCGAGGGATCGGATAAATAGATCTTTACGGCGTGCACGGTTAAAGGATATTCGGCATACCGTATGTGCGAAATAAGAATGCCCGGATAAAGAGCCGCCCACTCGAATTTTTGGGCCGAATTTTCTATGTACGAAAAATCGGGCCGGTCTTGCCGCTGCACGGAGGCGCATGCCGTAAACAGCAGGACGGCAAAGAAAACCGCCCCAAATACCCTTGTCCGTGCAAACAAAGAGGCGGCAGATTCTATTCGGCAAGTCCATCTGCCGGCCGATACTGCAAAAACGGCACATTCTTTCAATTTTTTCATATGTAAAAATAGCGTAAAAACGGCAAAAAAACAAGCGTGCAACACCCTGAAAATTTTCGCTGCACACTTGTCTTTTATTCCGATTATATGTATACTACCGCGTTGATAAATAATTCTCAGAGTGAGGAAATTATGACTAACGATTCTGGTGGAAACGGTATAATCTTATACGAAGATGAACAGCATAAATTTATTTGGCTCGGTTCCGAGGGCAAATACAAAAAAGGCGCCGTACAAACGATGCAGTACCTGATTATCGATAACGGCCGCGGAGTTTTACTTGATCCGGGCGGAGTACACCTTTTTTCCAGAGTTGTTACTTCGGTCAGTTACTTTATTTCCGTCGACAAAATCGATTACATTTTTTTCTCTCATCAAGACCCGGACGTATCTTCGGGTATAGCCTTATGGATGGGAATTACAAAGGCGCGAATTTATATTTCGTCGCTGTGGGTACGATTTTTGCCGCATTTCGGTATTGTAGATTCAACACGTTTCATAGCGATTCCCGATAAGGGAATGCACATACCTTTGCCTTCCGGCGCCCGGATGTTTTGCGTACCTTCACACTTTATGCATTCTCCGGGCCAATTCGGCTTATATGACGAACGCTCACGCATTTTGTTCAGCGGGGATATAGGCGCTGCCGTTTTCGATGAAGATGAGGAGACAGCCTTCGTTGAAAATTTTGAACAGCACATTCCGCTTATCGAAGGTTTTCATAAAAGGTATATGGCGAATAACAAAATAGTAAGAAGGTGGGCGGAAACGGTACGCAAATTAAACCCCGTTATGATAGCGCCGCAGCACGGAGCCGTCTACAAGGACGAACAAGTTGCGAATTTTTTAAATTGGATTTCGGAGCTGCAATGCGGGTGCGATTATATCGACGACCTGTTTTAGTTCGGGGGCTTTAAACGATGAACGAAAGCATTAACCTTGAAAATTATTCCGATTTAATTGATAAAATAGTTGTAAGCTATAATAAGGGAATGGTTTTGGATTTTATTACAACCCATTCTTTTCAAATTATAGATGAATCGATGAAAAATTTACAGGAAAAATTCAATACAATCCTTTCCGGATTTGAAGAAATACAAAAAGAAAGTTCTTCTTCGGCGGCAAACACAAGCCACGTCGAAACCATTCTCTCGCAGATCATCGATAACAGGCAAAAACTGCAAAAAGAAATTCACAAACGGGTAGGCGAAATAGACGAGGCTGCCCAAAACGCACAAAACACAGCCTCTGCTTTTGAAACCTTAAAAGAAAAAACGGGCGAAGTGGAAGAAATGCTTGCCGGTATTCAAGACGTTTCCGTTAAAACAGGTATTCTGGCCATTAATGCATCAATCGAGGCTGCCCGTGCAGGAAAGGTGGGCAGCGGTTTTAGGATCATCGCTAACGAGGTGCGCACACTTGCCACGCAAACAGGCGATTTTACAAAAAAGATAGAAGCAAAGCTCGAAGAATTGCAAGATTCGGTTAGCGAAATAAACCGCAATATGTCGGGTTTTATACGCCTGTTTTCAAAATTCCAAAAGTCGTTTAACGGGGTTCTTAATAATTTTGATCAAAATTCCATTACTATAAATGAGGCAAACGATTTGCTTACGGAAATTATCGCTTCGATAAAGGAACAGGATGTTACCATTCACCAAGGCTTTGATTCTTTAAAGAAGATCGATGAGTTTTTGCGCAATACAAGCACAATATTGGACGTTGTTCAAGCCAGCCACTCGCATTTGGGTACCTTGCTGCAAAAAAACAGTTAACAAGAGCGTTCCGGTTTTTTCTATAAAAAACGAATGTACAAGAGAAACGCCTTTGGAGCTTTCATATGAATAAGATTTTTAAGCGGCTTGAAAAATTCGGGATTATCCCCGTTGTGGTTATCGAAGACGAAAAAGACGCCGTTCCGTTAGGGCGGGCTCTAACGGAAGCGGGACTCGCCTGTGCCGAAGTAACATTTAGAACTCAGGCAGCCGAAAAAGCCATACGAATTTTGACAAAGGAATTTCCCGATATGCTGGTGGGTGCGGGCACGGTGTTGACGGAAGATCAGGCGGACAGGGCCTTGGCAGCCGGTGCCGCATTCGCCGTAAGCCCGGGGTTAAACCCGCGGGTTGCAGCACATTGTATCAAAATAAAACTGCCGATAATTCCCGGTATTTCTTCTGCAGGCGGCATAGAAGAAGCGATGGGTTTCGGTCTGAATATCGTAAAATTCTTTCCTGCCGAAGCGTCGGGCGGCCTTAAGTTTATCAAAGCACTCTCCGCGCCGTATCCCGACATGCGGTTTATGCCCACCGGCGGCATAACCGAAGAAAACCTAAAAGAATATCTGCAATTTTCCAAGGTATTTGCCTGCGGCGGAAGCTGGATGGTTTCCAAGGAGCTAATAGCGCAAAAAGACTTCGGTGTAATTACGGAAAAAGCAAAAAAGGCCGCTGCGCTGGTAAAAGAGGCTCGCACTCCCGTTAAGCTCGAAAAGATTCCTGCAAAATCGGGAAGGCATTTACAGACAAAAACCGGCTCAACACCGCCTACAAAATGCCGAGTTGTAACAATGGGCGAAATTATGCTCCGGCTTTCGCCGCCCGACACGCGCCGTTTTGTGCAAGCCGACAGTTTGGAGCTGGTATTCGGCGGGGCCGAAGCGAATGTGGCCGTCTCCCTTGCAGGCTTCGGCGTCCATTCGGTCTATGTTACCAAATTGCCCGATCACGAAATCGGACAGGCTGCCGTCAATGCGTTAAGAAGATACGGGGTCGATGTTTCAAAGATAGTACGCGGCGGGGACCGTGTCGGTATTTACTTTTTGGAAAAAGGAGCCTCGCAGCGCCCCTCCAAGGTTATTTACGATCGGGCGGGGTCGGCTATTGCAGAAGCCGATCCGTCCGATTTCGATTGGAAGGCGGTGTTTAAAGACGCCGTCCGCTTCCATTTTACGGGAATAACGCCGGCGCTCGGCAAAAAGGCGGCTGCAATCTGCCTTGAAGCGTGCAAAACGGCAAAAGAGATGGGGCTTACGGTTTCGTGCGATTTGAATTACAGAAAAAAACTGTGGACGCCCGCCGAAGCGGAAAAGACGATGAGCAGCCTGTGCCGTTTTGTTGACATCTGTATTTCGAATGAAGAAGACGCGGAAAAGGTCTTCGGTATCACTTCAAAAAACACCGATATTGTTTCGGGGAAGTTGAATGAAAAGGGATACAAGGAAGTCGCCTCAAAATTGTGCGGACGGTTCGGGTTCAAGCAGGTTGGGATAACCTTACGCGAGTCGGTTTCGGCAAGCGAAAACAGGTGGTCAGCTATGCTCTACGAAAATGGGAATGCCTATTTCAGCAAAAAATATACGATGCAGGTGGTGGACCGGCTCGGCGGGGGCGACAGCTTTGCGGCGGCCTTAATTGCAGCGCAATTAAGGGGCTTTCAGCCGCAAAATCAAATCGATTTTGCGTCCGCCGCCTCGTGTTTAAAACATTCTATTCAAGGCGATTTTAACCACGTTTCGTTCGAAGAGGTTTTGCACCTTGCCGAAGGGGATGCTTCAGGGCGGGTTCAGCGGTAAGAAATAGCCGCTTAACAGTGATCAGCGCATTCAATCGGCATGTCTGAAATTCGCTGTTTATCCTGCTGATATAGGTATCGGTTTACAGCATTTTGCAAAGTAAATTAAAAATTTACGTTAAATAAAAGATTAAATCTGCCGATTTTTACATTTTTTTCAAGCGGATGCGCGTACTCTATTCCAAGAATTGCCCTGCCGCTTATAATAATAAAAATTTTTCCGTATATCGATTGATAAAAATTCATATTATATTTTTTTGCGCCGTTATTTAAAAAATTAAACACGGTTTTATAGCCCGCATTTATGTTTACGCGGTTATAAAAAATGGGTAAAAATGAATCTCCTGTTTGCATATCATAACTGAATATGGTCAATTCTCCGTCAAGGCCGAACCCGAAATTGGTTTTTCCCAAGCTGCGGGCTTCTTTTTTTGCGGCTTGCCTGTATTCTTGCATATCGGGAATATAGGAGTTAAAACCCAAAAAGGCATAGTTTTCAAAGAATTTATATTTTCCCGTTTGCGGCGCAAAATAAGAATTGTACCCCGCATAGGCGCTTAACCGCAGGTTAAAAGGCACTACTGGAGTATACAACGAAGTCCGTGCCTGCACAGCGAAAGCATTTGTTTTTGATGGAAGATGCATGCCGTGCTTTATTCCCAGATTTATTTTTACGCCCATCATATCCTTTACAAAAAAACGGGTATCGAGCCGATACTTTGTTTTAAGGTACGTGTAATCCGCTGCAACTTGTTCGGATAAAACGGGGTTTCCCAATTTATAATCGTAAAGATTTTTTTTCTCTCCGGTAAAAAAGCTAAAAGCTTCGGCAGAAAGCCCCCCGTTAATCGTAATATTTTGGCTTAAAAGTTTTGTGGGAATATTCACCGATGCAGAAAAAGTCGAACCGATTCTTCTATAAACAAAATCGTGATTTATATCATAAACATTGATATTAAAGCCGGCCGGTTCGGTATTTATTTTAACGTTAATATCGGTCTGATAAAAAAACGGTTTAAAGTAAAAAACGGAATGAGTTTTAAACTCCAACAAGTCCGTAGGGTCTCCGCCCAAAATAAAGAGCGTTAATCCTGTTTTTCTCCAATCCGATAAATCATTCGGAATCTCAGGATAAAGAAACGGAAAAACGCGCCACATCCACGAAAGGTAGTTGTATTTTTTAGGCTGTAAGATTTCCGGTTTCGGCGGCTTACTTTTTATTTCCAAATCGTCTGCAGTTTTAAAGTCGGATAAGAAGGACTTCGCTTGTGTAAACGATGACTCATCTATTTTGTAAATGGAATTATACTTTGCGTGAAGGCCTATGTAGAATATTTCTTTTTGATTATCGCTTTTATCCGTTTTAACGGCTTCATCCGCCGCCGTATCCTGTCCGGAAATCATAACGGGAAAAAAGACGCCGCCTGAAATATCTTTTTCCAAAATTTTAAGCGTACCCGTTTTTACATTATATGAGGCTGCGCGATAAAGCATATTTTTTTCCGCCCACGAAAAGGTTAAAACGGGCTTTTCGTAAGAATTGTTTGTCTGCAAATACCGTATGGCGGGAAGCGGTTTTTCAAATTGCAGTTTTTTTATTTCTTTCGAAACCGTATCCAGAATCAAAATATCCCGTTCCATTCCGTTTGCGGCAATAAAGGCGATTTTATTTTTTCCTGCAAAAACCGGATTGTAAATAGCCGTATACTGCAAGCCGGGTCCGGCTTTAAAAACGCTTTCTTTTTTGTCAAAAGAATGAACGTCAATCAAAACGAGCTTTGAAAACTGTCCGCTTATTTCTACGCCGCAAAACCCATCGGCGGAATAAAAGGCTGCAGACCGGATAGAGCGGTATTCTTGTTTTAAAAATTTCCGCCTTTCCATATCGAAGATAACGGCGCGGCTTTTTTCTCCGTGTACGGTTTTAATAATGTCCGTTACAAGCAAAAAATTTCCATCAGGAGAAAAACTTAAATTTGAAAGGCTTTGGTTTGCTTTAAAAAGCCTCTTCTTTTTTCCGTCTGAAGAATAAAGGTCTACGCTTTTTTTTGCAAAGTCGAAACAGGCAAAACCCTTGCTGCAAGCGGCTGTTACATTAAAGCCGGATTTGTTATTTTTTGTAAAAAGCGGAATGGGCGTAGCCACATCTTGCGGAAAATAAATAGATTCAATAAAATTATTCCAAAGGGTATTCAGATCTTTCTCGAAAATCTTTTTTGTTTTGCTTTTCGGAAAAATGTAAAAAGAATTCTGCCAATATTTTGCATACTGATCCATGCCGTAAATTTTTTGTAGATAATCGGCAAAGGCCGATCCGTAAATATACCCCCAAAAGGCGCCCGGATAGACGTCGCGGTGGCCTGCAGCCTCCTTCCACGAAGGCGTTTTTCCGTCTATCCTGCCCTGCATTAAATGGTGATAAATAAGCGGGTCGTTCAGCCGTCCCTGCATTCCATCGGCGCTTTCATACAATACGGCAACACCTTCCGAAAACGAAAGCGGCAAAACGGGTAAAAAATAAATAAGCGAAATTGCGTGTGTTAATTCGTGGTAAAAAACTTTTAGAATGGAATCGCTTAAATTTCCTAAAGCGCCGTCTTCGGGCGTCGTATCGAAAACAGTAATACGAGGGTGCGGAAAAAACGTAAAAAAACCGTTTAAGGCTTCTTTTCCCGGTGCAATGTAAACCGGCATACGAACCAAAATTTTTTTATGTAATTTGGAAGCGATTTCTTCCGCATACCCGTCGGCGTATTCGGCAATTAAGGCTGCCGTTTTTTCCGACCTTTCGCAATAGATTATATCAAAATAGGCTGTTTTATGGACAAGCAGTTTTTCTGCATTAAGGTAAGAGAAAAAAAAGAAGAATATAACCGCCGTAAAAAAATGCTTTTTCGAAAAAAGACGCATTTAGGCAGTATGATAAAAAAGAGTTATGCTGTCAAGTCCAAGGCTGCTGCAATGCCGGGTATTCCGCCGTAACCTATATTTTTGGTTTGTGCAATAGTATTTTTTATTTCGTTATGATAATACGCTAAAAGATTATCTATATTTGTTTCGCTCATCTCGCCGTGCATTTTTGCCTCGGCAGATTCCGACAATTCCGCCTTTTGTAATTCGTTGGTCTTCATATTAACGAGCTGATCGATTATAGTATTTAAAATTTGCAACTTATTTATGCTTACGCCGGTCTGGCCCTTGGTTTCGGCAAAACCGGAAACATATTTAAAATGAGAATATAGAACCTGACTGCGCGGAACCGGTACGTATGTCTTTCCGCCGGCAGAAATTCTAGGCATAACCGCAACGGAAATGGCTCCCAGCGGTGAATTATTCGATATCATATTTTCCGAAACCTCCCTACTGTCAATTTTTATTTCACGGTTATATTATCGGAGAGTAAAAAAAAGACTTTAGGAAAAAAGCAGGATAAAAAGGAATTTATTTGTGCAGAACGGGTCGGGTGTGTGCGGTTATTCCGTGTCGGGAATAACCGCCTGTTTTTCACGCGTTTTTTAATGCAGGGGCTATTTTCTGTTTGCAAGGGCGGCGATGCGGTTCATTTCGTTGTTTACGATCATATATCCTTCGTCTACGCCCATACCGGGTTTTGCCAGCTGTTGAACAGCCCCCGCTGCAACGGAGCAGTTTACGATTACTTCGGCTGAGCGGTTTGTTTCGTTGCAGGTGCCGCCGCAATACGCACCGATTCCTTTTTCTTTGCAGTACAAAATAGCTTCGATGGTGTTGTTGATCCCGCCTAAATCGGGCGTTTTTATCTGAATCATGTGGCCGGCCCGGTTATCCGCAAAGTATTTAATGTCTTCGAGGGTGTTGCACCATTCGTCGGCAACCAGCTCCACGTTTACCTTATTATCGTCAAGGCTCTTTGTGAGGGCCGCCAATAGCTCCATTTGTTTTGTTCTTTCGCCCATATCCATCGGGCCTTCGATTCTCAGTTTGAAGGGGGCGACCGCTTCTTCCAGCGTTTTTAAATAAGCGGTCATTTTCGCAACATCGTTATTCGTAAAATCGCCGATTGTGCCGTACACATCGATATGAAAAACGGGATTATACGACGGATTACTCCTCATTTTTTCCACGCGGGTTTTAAGCCATTTTACGTATTCCAAAAGCTTTTCTCCGTTGCGGCCCGTTTTTTCTTCAACATTGTTGAAAAGGCCGTGGGGCAAAACCTCCGCCTGTTTTATGATCATCTTATCAGCGTTTAAATAGCGCTCATCGCCGGACTGCGTAAAGATGGGAATCCGCTTGATTGTACAGCCCGTGTTATACTCTTTTACGACAATTTCCGCCATCGTTTTATGCTGCGACTTTGCAACGGCGTCAAGGATTGCCTGCGAAATTCCGTACCGCAATGCCGTGTGCATTCTTTTCCCGTCTATCGTGTGCGCTTCAAATTGCCGAGCCATTTCGCGGAAAGCCGTAATTTCTTTTCCTGCAAAAAGCGGTTTTATGTGTTTTTCGATAACGGGAATAAAGTCCTTGGCTAAAAAAAGCGGATCCCGTCCGCCTGCGCCCGAATACTGCACCGCGGCACAGTCGCCGTAGGCTATCTGTCCGTCTTCAAGCACGAACATAACCGAAATCGCCTCTCCCGCCTGCCGTATGGCCGTAAAGCCCGGCGTTACCGGTTTGCCCGTGTAAAAAAAGCCGTCGTGTCCGGCTCCTTGCTTGATGGCCTTTTGGTCATCGAAATAAAAGCCCGTTTTTCCTTCTGCACAAATAACATCGATAATCTTCATTTTATTCTCCTTAAGGTAATAACAACTACTGAAGAAATCCGCCGATTAAATCCCTTGAGGTAGAACCGGCGGTTCCCGCCCGCTTTTCCGTACGCCTGTTCAAACAGCCGGGAAACGGAAGAGCCGTAATCCGATTATATGCAAAGCATAAAAAAAATCAAGGTTATGCGCTTTTCGTGCACAGGTACAACAGTTTCAAAATCTGTTTCGAAAGCCGCTTTAGGCAGATACGATAAACCGTTTCCTTACAGAACAAGCCGACAGGCTTGATACAATCTACAGTTTAAAATAACTGTGCCCCAACTCTTGAATACTGTCCGTCAAATTGATATATTTATTAAGAGAATAAAACCATTTTATTCGTGCGGAGGGTTTAATACCCCGACGCTTGCGTCGTAACGAAGGGTATTAAAGCCGACTGCAACCACCTTATGAGAACAACATACCCCGACGCTCGCGTCGGGGTTGTTGATTGAAGAATAAGGTGCTGTGTTACAGATTGTATTTTTAGGAGCTTTTATGAATAAGTTATTGGATATACAGGGGCTTCAAATGTCGGTCAGCGAAAAGACGATATTGAAAGACCTTAATTTAACCATAAATAAGGGTGAGGTTCACGTCGTTATGGGGCCGAACGGGGCGGGAAAGTCCACGCTCGCAGCGGCAATCGTCGGAAATCCCAAATTTACCGTCGATGCGGGACGCATTTATTTCGAAAACGAACTTATAAACGACATTCCCGTATACGAGCGGGCGAGGAAGGGCATTTTTCTTTCTTTTCAAATCCCCGAAGAAGTTCCGGGTCTCAAAATCGAGGAATTTTTAAGGGCTTCCAAGGAAGCGGTAACGGGGCAAAAAACGACAATGCTGAAATTCCACAAAGAACTGACCGAAACGATGAAGGAGCTTAAAATAAACGCCGCTTATGCAAGCCGCAGTTTAAATGTCGGGTTTTCGGGGGGCGAAAAAAAGAAAAACGAGATTCTTCAGCTGGCAATCCTGAAACCGAAGCTCGCCATCTTGGACGAAACGGATTCGGGGCTGGATATCGACGCGACGAAAATAGTGTTTGAAGGCGTTGCAAAAATCAAAACACCGGAAATGGGTATTTTGATTATCACCCACCACAACAAGGTTTTGGATTACATCAAACCGGACTTTGTGCATATTCTTGTTGACGGCACCATCGTAAAAACGGGGGGCTATGATTTGGTTCAATATATTGAAAAGCACGGGTACGAAAATATCAAAGACAATATATGAAAAAAGATATGAAAGATAAAATAAACAAAGAAACCGCCGGCGGATCGGAGGAAAAAGGGCTTTTCCAAAGCAGAAAGCGCACCTTCGTTTCGGATATAGAGCGCGGTATTTATGATATAAAAGATAAGGTCGATTACCGTTATTCGACGGGGATCGGTTTAAACGAAGATGTCGTAAAAAAGATTTCGGAAAGAAAAAAAGAACCTGCGTGGATGCTCGATTTAAGACTGCAATCCTTAAAGCATTTTAACGAAAAACCGATGCCCGAATGGGGCGCTGATATTTCCGACTTGGATATTCAAGAAATTATTCATTATATCGTTTCCGATGCAAAACCTCTTGCGGATAAGTGGGAGGATGTGCCCGAAGAGATAAAAAAGACCTTCGACAGGCTGGGAATCCCGGAGGCGGAGCGTAATTCGCTTGCAGGCGTCGGCGCCCAATACGATTCGGAGGTGGTCTACCACAGCTTAAAGGCCGAACTTGAAAAGCAGGGCGTTGTGTACCTCGATATGGAAACGGCGGTGCACAAGTACGAGGACGTCGTCAAAAAGCATTTTATGAAACTGATAACGCCGAACGATCACAAGTTTGCAGCCTTGCACGGCGCCGTTTGGTCGGGCGGCTCGTTCGTGTATGTGCCCAAGGGGGTGCGGGTTGACCTGCCGCTCCAGTCGTATTTCAGGCTGAACGCGCAGCAGTCGGGTCAGTTCGAACACACGCTTATCATTATAGAAGAAGGCGCCTATCTTCATTTTATCGAAGGATGCAGCGCCCCGAAATATTACAAAAACGCCCTGCATGCCGGAGCCGTAGAACTATTCGTCGGAAAAAAGGCGACGCTCCGCTATTCTACGATAGAAAACTGGTCGCGGAATCTGTATAACCTAAACACAAAGCGCGCGGTTGTAGAAGAAGACGGGGCTATAGAATGGGTTTCAGGTTCCTTCGGTTCACGGGTTACAATGCTGTATCCGATGAGCATTTTAAAAGGCGACCGCTCCCGCTCCGAGTTTACGGGTATTACCTTTGCTTCGGAGGGGCAGTGCCTCGATACGGGTACAAAAACCGTCCATCTTGGAAAAAACACCGTTTCGGAAATGCACTCCCGCTCCATTTCGAAAAACGGCGGCGAAGCCAATTACCGCGGCCTTTTGTACATCGGCCCTGAGGCTCAAAATGCAAAGGCCGTCGCGGAATGCGAATCGCTTATGCTCGATGACCTGTCGCGCTCCGACACAATTCCCATAATCGAAACGCACACCGATGACGTGGATATCGGGCATGAGGCAAAAATCGGACGAATAAGCGAGTCGATGGTGTTTTATCTTATGCAGCGCGGCCTTGATGAGGCAACGGCAAAATCGCTTATCATAAAAGGGTTTGTGGAGCCTATTTCAAAAGAACTTCCTTTGGAATACGCAGTCGAATTAAACAATTTGATTACGATCGAATTGGAAGGGACGATCGGCTGATCGGATTACGGCGGTGAATTGATGATAAACAGAACTTATTTTAAACGCTTACAGTACACTAAGCAGGACATTCCGTCAAAACCTTTTTCGAATTTAAAGGTAAGCGGTTTGACTGAAAATATAGAATACCGGCCCATAGCGGACTTTTTATCCGGCCCGGAAAAAGGCGGGCTCGACCATATTTTCGATTATACAAAAAATAAGCGCGAAAAAAATTGCGGCTTGGGCGATAATTATATCGAAGAGGTAAAAGAAAAAAGAAATGCCGGCGTCTATATAAAAATCGATAAGGCCGAAAACGAAAAAAATGTGCCGAGCCTTTTTATTCGTTTTAACCTCGATACGGCAAACAATACGCTGTACGATCAAAGTTTTATCCATGCGGCGGAGGGGGCCAAAGTAAAAATATTTTTGTACTACGATGTGGCCCCGAATAGCTGCGGCGAAACCGATATTTTTCGAAGCGGGCTTTTGACGCTTGTTGCCGAAAAAAATTCGATGGTGGAATTTATAAAGGTGCAAAATCTTTCGCATTGCGGCATCAATTTTGAAACAATGAAGATACACGCCCTGGAAAATGCGCAAATCAAATTGTACGACATTCAGCTGGGCGCAAAGATAAACGGCTGTTCCAATTCCACCTATATGCCGGAAGAATGGGCCGATGTGCAGATTTTTCCGCTGTATTTTGCGGATAAGGACAGGCGCATCGACCTTGAACAAAACTTTATCATTAACGGAAAAAACTCGCAAGGGCTCATTTCTGCACGGGGCGCCTTGAAAAACAAGGCTAATAAGGTTTTCCGCGGGAACATTTTTTTGAATAAGGGCTGCAGCCATTCCATTGCGAAATTTGCCGACAACACGATTATGCTCGACAAAACCACCGTCGGCGCAAGTATTCCGACGATTTTTTGCGACGAGGACGATGTTATAGGCGAACACGCCGCCAGTTTTGAAGCCGTAAACAAGGATAAATTGTATTATCTTATGACGCGCGGGTTTGATGAACTGAGTGCAAAAAAACTGATTATCGAGGCGGCCTTTAAACCCGTTTTTGAAATGATCGACGACGAACAGATAAAAGAAAAACTGATACAGGAATTTAATACGAGCCTTGACGAAATTTCGGAATAACGGGCAGCCTGCAAACGGCCGGGTTTCCTAATCCGGTGTTCGGGCCGCCTGATAAGGAGGCAAACTATGACGGCATATAAAAACGATTTTCCCCTGCTGCTCCAGCACCCGGAAATCCGCTATTTGGATTCTGCGGCGACAGCGCAGCGTCCGCAGGCGGTGATAGACGGACTTTTAAACTATTTAACAAACACAAACGGAAATGCCGGCCGCGGCTCTCACTCGCTTGCAATAAATTCTTCGCTTCTGATCAGTGAGACGAGAAAAAAAACAGCCGAATTTATAGGCGCAAAAGATTTTGAGTGTATCGTTTTTACGAAAAATGCCACCGAAGCGCTAAACATCATTTCTTATTGTTATGCCGCCGAAAACTTAAAACCCGGAGACGAAATACTGATTCCCGTTTCGAATCATCATGCGAATTTTGTCGTGTGGCAATATGCGGCACAAAAAACGGGCGCGGTATTGAAATGCGTGTACCTGAACAAGGACGGCAGCCTCGATATGAACGATTTTGTTTCAAAACTGTCGGATAAAACAAAGATCGTCGCCCTTTCGACAGTTGTAAACGCAACGGGGGTCGTTAATCCCGTTAAAGAGGTTGTAGACCTTGCGCACAAACATAAGGCCGTTGTTGTAGTCGATGCGGCGCAGTCCGTTACGCATTTTAAACAAAACGTTTCGGACCTCGGCTGCGATTTTTTGGTTTTTTCAGGACACAAATTGTTTTCGGTTTTCGGGGTCGGTATTCTGTACGGAAAAAAGGAACTGCTCGATGCGATGCCGCCCTTTTTGTACGGCGGCGATATGATCGATTTTGTCACGGAAGAAAAAAGCGAGTTTAAATCTGCACCGCATAAATACGAGGGCGGTACGATGGATTCGGCGGCAATCGTTTCTTTAAAATATGCGATGGAATACGTCGAAAAAATCGGCTATGAAGAAATAGGGCGGGTTATTTCGGAGCTTGAAAAATATGCCCTTTCCGAATTGCAAAAGCTCGATTTTGTCGAAACCTATTGCACCGAGGCTAAGGAGCGGGCGGGAATTATCGCCTTTAACGTAAAAGACGTTCATTCGCACGATACGGCCCACATATTAAACGAGTACGGTGTTATGGTACGAAGCGGTCATCATTGCACACAGCCTTTAATGGAATACCTCGGTATCAATTCGTGCTGCAGGGCAAGTTTTTCGATATTTAATACTAAAGAAGATGTCGATGTTATGATTACTGCCTTGAAAAAAGTGAATGGTATTTTTAACGGCTAATTTTAAAAACAAACCAAGGCCCAGTTTTTAAAAAAGATTTTATAACCGCCGCCGTCCCAAAGGCTGAGCAGGGTACCGTAGGGGTAATACCGGTTTCCGGGATATTCGGCCCTGTCCTTTACGGTTTTACGCGGATTTGTCTGCGTCTTATCCTGCAGCGAATCGTAAAGAATAAACCCTTTTTCGTCGTAACCGATGACCGTTACATAATGCAAAACGTTTTTTGTTTTAATCAGCAAAATAATCGGCCTTCCTTCATCGATTGTGTTTTTTATCCAATTGATTTTTTCCGTTTTGCCCAGCGGATACAGAATATATTCTTTTGTTTTGATACCGTGCCTGTGCAATAGGTCGATTAGGCCCTGCGGAAAGGTCAAGTTGTTTTTTATGCGCCAAGCGGTTTCTTTTGCCAAAATTTCAGGGTCAAGTTCCCGTTTTGTAATAACATTGACGGCTGCCATTGCCGAATACGGGGCGCAGTTATTAAAGGTTTGGCGGTAATAAATATCTTCGGATATGTACAGAATGTTTTTTCCGTTTCGGTTTTGTGCGGTATTTACCGATATACTCGGAATACATCGCCCGAACAGCGCAACAAAAATCAAAGGCGGCAATACCGTTACGGCCGAAATTATCATCATTTTCTTTATATACAACATAAGTTTTGCCCCTTATTGAAGCGGCGGTGTTCCGGCGAAAGCCGGCGGGTATGAAAAAACTCAAGAAACCGATATACGCGGCTCTTGAGTTTTCTTAAGCAGAATTCTAGTAGTTTTTGGAATCTCTTGCCCGTCTTGTTTTTTTCATAAGCTTGCGTTTAAGGGCTTTATTTTTTCTATTCAAAATAGTAGAGGGTTTTTCGTAGAATTCTCTTTTTTTCCATTCGCGGATAATACCTTCTTTTTCCACTTGGCGCTTAAACTTTTTTAAGGCTTTTTCAAGATGCTCAGAATCATCAACTGTAACATGTGCCATTTTTTTTTACTCACCCCCTTTAGGCTTCAATTTATCAAAAGAGTAACAGATTTCGATAAAAATGTCAACCGGCCGGATCGGATAGAGTATCGGCGCACGGGATGCTTAAATATTTAAACCGATTAAAATTTGTTTTAAAGAAGCGGCCTCTTCTTTGGTGAGTGTTATCCCTTTGCCCATTTTTTGGTGGTCAGGCGCCCATGTTCTAATATCGAATTTAGCCGGCCGGCCATTCCAAGAAACCTCGTTCAACTCAAGATTCCAGCCTCCCTTTCCTTCCGAAATAACACCGTGTTTGTTTGTAATTTCAAATTTAAACTCATTCTGATTTTCCATTAATAACCTCCGTTATCGTCAATCTATTGTACCTACATTGTATTCGCTTTAAGCCGAACCATAAGTCTTGCAAAGCCTACACGGCATCATTATAAGTAAAACGGAATGAAAAAACAATAGATAAAGAATTGATTGTTAGAATATATTTTAAGGTTGAAACAAGAAGTAAACATTTAAAATGAAACCAGTAATTGTTAAAATAGCTGCAGCCGTCTGCTCTTGAGGCTTTTTATAAGATATGATAAAATCAAAACCATATCGAAATGTAATCCATTTATTATAATAATTATTTTTTAGTTTATATTTATAATAAATTGACTGTATGGGGAAAAATATAATGTTAAAAAATAAAACCGTGCTTTTAGGCGTAAGCGGAGGCATCGCTGCGTATAAGACGGCGGGACTAGCGAGCGGATTAGTAAAACTGGGCGCTGATGTTCATGTTATAATGACACAGAATGCATGCAATTTTATAAGCCCCATTACCTTTGAAACGCTTACTGCGAATAAATGTATCACTGATACCTTTGACAGGAATTTCGAATTTAAAATCGAACACGTAAGCCTTGCAAAAAAAGCAGACCTATGTATGATAGCGCCGGCCACCGCCAATATCATCGGTAAGCTGGCCTGCGGTATAGCCGACGATATGCTGACTACAACAGTACTTGCCTGCAAATGCCCTATTCTTATTTCTCCTGCAATGAACACAAGAATGTACGAAAATCCTATCGTTGCGGACAATATGGAAAAACTAAAACACTACGGTTTTAAAGTTATACCGCCTGCAGGCGGACGCCTTGCCTGCGGTGATATGGGCATGGGAAAGATGCCGGAGGCGGAGGAGCTTCTGGAATACATTCTTTACGAAATTGCCTACGAAAAAGATTTGACAGGAAAACATATTTTGGTAACGGCGGGAGCCACCAGAGAGGATATTGATCCGGTAAGATTTATAAGCAATCGCTCCACAGGAAAAATGGGAATAGAGCTTGCGCGGGCAGCCTCGATGAGGGGAGCTGAGGTTACGCTTATTCTCGGAACCGCACACCTGCGGCCGCCTCGATTCATTACCTGTATACCCGTACATTCCGCCCTCGATATGTTTAATGCCGTAAAAAAAATATACGAAAAACAAGACATTATCATAAAAGCTGCAGCCGTGGCTGATTACAAACCGAAGCGTGTTGCGGTACAGAAAATAAAAAAAGGAACGGAAGATGCCAATCTGGAACTTGCGGGAACGGACGATATTTTGGGATTTTTAGGCGCCAACAAAAAACAGGGTCAGTTTTTATGTGGCTTTTCTATGGAAACAGAAAATGTGATTGAAAATTCCAGAGCTAAATTGCATAAAAAAAATCTTGATATGATAGCAGCAAATAATTTAAAAGAAGAAGGGGCAGGCTTTTCAGTTGACACCAATATTGTTACGCTTATTACGCCCTCATACGAAAAGAAACTGGAACTTATGACCAAAGGAGAACTTTCGCACAAAATACTCGATGAGATAAAAAACCGTATAAAAACCGATTAACGGCAATCTCCTTCAGTTTAGCACACCGGTCTTTTTTATAATACTTTTTCGTCTGAAGACCTTATTTTTTCAAGACAGCCTCTTGACCCTCGCTTTGTTTTTTGATACACTACGCTCCGTTTAACGGTTCGGGAGGGTACAATGGCATATTTACAATTACGGCTGCAATTTCTCTTTTTGCTCCTTTCGAACGATTATTTTTACGGCAAATTTTAACATCGGTTAATTCCGATGTTTTTTTTTGCCCTTTTGAAAACGGCCGGTTCAGCCGGCGGGAGGTTAGAATGGAAAATGTTTTCAGAGGCCGTTCGCTTACGGTCATCGACGATTTTTCGATTGAGGAGCGGAAGTACCTTTTTGAAAAAACGGCCCGTTTAAAAAAAGCAATTCAAGACGGCGACGAAAAAATTATGGACGAATTTAGAATCGGAGACGGCGACTTCGGTATTTACGAGGTTTTTTTGGAATCGAGTACCCGCACAAAAGAGTCGTTTAGAAACGCCGCAAAATTTCACCGCGTAAAACTGAGCGATTTGGCCGCAGAATCGTCTTCTTTTAACAAGGGCGAAAGCTATGCCGACACCTTTAACACGCTTGCAGGTTACGGCAACAGCATTTTTATTGTCAGAAGTAAAATCGAAGGCGTGTGCCGCTGGCTCGAAGCGGAAACAAAGGATTTTTACGAAAGGAACGGCTTAAAAAGAAAACCCGCTTTTATAAATGCAGGCGACGGCAAACACGAACACCCGACACAGGAACTTTTGGACGAATTCACCTTTCTCGAAGATAATAACAACTCGTTCAGCTCGATACATATTGCCCTTGTAGGCGATCTGTATCACGGCAGAACCGTACACTCGAAAGCCGACGGCCTTAAAATCTTCGACTCCGTTTGTGTCGATTTAATCGCCCCGCCGGAACTGGCCATGCCCGATTATTACAAGCTCAAAATGAAAGAAAACGGCTTTCAAATACGCGAATTTCCGTCCATCGAGGAGTACCTGAACACCTGCACGGATGTTGCGTCCATCTGGTATTTTACGCGGCCGCAGCTTGAACGTATGGGCGACCAAATATTGAAAAGGCAGGACGAGCTGAGAAAAGCGATTACATTCCGCAAAGAATTTACAGGGCGTTTACCCGAAAACACCTGTTTTTATCACCCCCTGCCGCGCCACCGCGCCCACCCCGTCATTCCGCCCTTTTTAGATTCTACGCCCTTGAACGGCTGGGAGCGGCAGTCCATCAACGGAATGTACGTCAGAATAGTCCTGCTTTCGATGATTGCCGGAAAAATCGGCAGTGATTACGAGCCGTCAAACGGCAAAAAGACGCCGGCCTGCGATACCGAAGACCGCTATACCTCGGAAGAATATATCATCGAAGCACCGTCCGCCGAAAATAAACAGCGGGGTACCTTTGCCGAAGGCGTCAAGCCGATTCAAAACGGCATTGTCATCGATCATATTTGCCGCGGCGATGAACCGGCCGTAATCAGGCGGCACATGGCCAAAATCATCGAAGTGATGAAATTGACGGACGGCAGGGGCGGCGAGTGGGTGTCCTCGTCCACAAAAGACAAGGGCGTGTTCAAAGGCATTATTTTCCGGCCGGGGGAATACCGTTTTTCGCGGGCCGATTTAAAACGCCTTTCGGCTGTCGCGGCGAGCTGCACCCTTAATTTGATAAAAAACGGAAAAATCGAAGCGAAGTACCGTACGCGTCTTCCGCCGCGCATATACAATTTTGACGATTTGGTCTGTAAAAACGAAGACTGCGTTTCCCATCCGGCGCAGGCCGAGGGAGCCCCTGCCGTGTTTTTGCGGACTGCGGATAACCGCTACGCCTGCCGTTACTGCGGAACGGTGCACGGTTTTAAAGAAATTTGGAATGCGGATGCCGGCGGCAAGGCCTAAAATTCCGGTAAGAGAAGCCTGTAGCCGAAAAAGGGACAAACTGCCTGTTCGTGTGTACGCGGTTTTAAAATCGGGTTAAAAAAAGGAAGCCGCCCGAAAAGGAGGAGAAAGGGCGGCTTGTGAATAGAATAATAGTGTGTGTCTTCTGTGTATGGGTACAGTATACAGAATTTTAACATAAATGTCAATAGAATCTATTGAAAATAGGCCGAGAATTGTGCCCGAAAGAACTCTGAGAGAAAAATAAAGATAGTCTAATGATGAAGTTTGCAGTTATAATGGCGGCGGATTCGGTTTATTTTTCGCGTATGGCCATCAGTTTGTCTGCCTCCGCTTCGGTTATCACGTTTTCTTTTACTAAATCGTAAAACTGCTCGCTATTGGTTTTCCCGAAAAACAATATATCGTCGGTTCCGACACTCACATGTACGCCGGCATCCATCATCTTTCTGATCGGGTGGGTTTTCAAGTCCTTTACGGCACCGAGCATAACATTACTTTGCGGGCAAACGTTGCAGCGTACCTTTTTATCTGCCAAAAACTTTAAAACCTTGGTGTCTTGGGCAGCCCCAATGCCGTGCTGAACCTCGTCCAAATCAAACATTTCCACAAAATGCCGCACAGAAGCCGCATTCGAAAATTCCCCGATATGCGCCTTCTTCTTTAACCCGTATTTTTCGGCTGCTTTAAAAAGATACAGACAGCCGTCTATTCCGTCCAAAACTTCTGGCCCGTACAAATCGATATTTTTAAAGACACCGCTCTTAATCATCGGTTCTGCCCACTGCTTCAAAAAGGCCTTGTCAGCAGTTTTGGGAATTCCTAATTCGGGAACAAGTTCGATTTTTTTTGCATATTTTTTTACCAAATTATCTATCGATAAAAGAAATCTCTCCAAATCCCCATTAAAATGGTTGATAAAACCTATATCGACCGAGCCTTCAAGATATACAACATTGTCCGCAGCAGCATCTTTCACCGACATTTCGATTAAAGCCATTACGTCTTCGGCAGTTTTACATTTGGGTCTGGTATAGGCTCCTATAATTTCGTGCATTTCGGAAAGCCCTTTCATTTTACGCGGAAAATTCGGGATTTCAAAACCGGCCCATTTTTTATATTCTTCGTACCGCATACTCAAATTTAGATGATTATGAGTATCGGATTTAGGCTGTTTTTTATAATAATCAAAATTTCTCATCAAAAAAGATCCTTATTAATGACAAGGGTAAAACAACGCATTTTTATAAAATATCATAAAAACACAAGCCCCTTATTCCTTATCGGTATACAACCCGAAAAAGTTGAATTTGATCGCTTTTGAAGAGCATGTTAACGAGGCGGCGCCTAAAAAAAGTTGAGCATACAGTGTTTAGTCTTTTAAAAATTCGATTATTTTTTTTGCGACTGTTTCTTTTTCCGTGTCGTTTGTAACGACATGACCGCTATTTTCCAAAATTAGATATTCATTTTGGGTTTTCAAATTTTTATCGATAATGTCTTTTACCTCAAAAGGAACCGTTTGATCCGCCTTAGAAAGCACTGTCAAGGTTTGCGATCGTACAAAACCCATATTTTTCAGAGCTAGCTTTTGAATTTTATAAAAGTCGGCAGTTTTTTTAAGATATTCCACGCCGTTATAATCGGCGATGGCTCTTGCGTATTCGGGATCGTTATCGTAATTTTTTTTTCGTGTGGCAACCTTTTTTATAAAGAATTTTAAAAACGGGGAGTATTTGACCCTGCTGTCGTAGGCAGTAAAAGCCGGCGCGCACATAAATAATTTGTCGGGATTAAATTTTGCCGCTATAAGCAAGGCCAGTAAAGCCCCCATAGAAAGCCCGCCTACATAAACCGTTTCGAATGTTACATTTAAGTTTATATAATTTTCGCATACTACTCTCAGCCAATCCTGCCAGTCCGAGGCTAAAAAATCGTCCTTATCAGTTCCATGACCGGGAAGGCGCGGGATAAAGACATTGTAGCCCGCTTCATTAAGCTGGCGTCCCAGCCAAATCATCTCTCTAGGCGAGCCCGTGTACCCGTGAATGAGCAAAATAGCGGGAGCCGTTTTTAAGCCTTTTAAAGAAAACGGGCGTGTAGTATCGGAAAGTTTTATCGGGTAATTATCAAAAAACATAGACATCTCTCTGCAATATTTTGTAGTAATTATACATTGTTTTTGCAAAATAAGCTAGCGTTTTATACATCCGAATTTATTTTTTATTAGAATGAGGCTGATTTAATTATCCGATTGCAGTACAATATTCCTCTGTAATACCGATTTGTATTATCCTTTGAACGGGCTGCTATTATGCTTTGGAATACTGACGCTCCCGCCTTGTTTCGGAACGGCTCCTGCCGAATACTCTGCTCTGGCAGGAGCTTTGCTTATTTTTTCCTTGATTTTTTTGTTCTACCTCCTTTCTTTGGGTCTTTTTCTTTTTTCCAGTCCTTTGCAGAATGCGTTATTCCATGTATTGTTTTACGTACAATATAAGTTGCAGGCGTTATGTTTTCTCTGACAGCGTTTTCCGCAGAAGCGTCAGGGAGCCATTTTTCCGCATTGACGGCCTCTTTAACGGCCCGCTCCACTTCCGAAGAGCCCCATTCCTCTTCATCAGGATGCATAAAAATGACGGCATCCTGTATTGCACCCGTTTTCGACGTTTTTAGTAAAAGAGCGTTTGTTTTTTTAGGTGTAAATTTAGAAAATAGCCCCCAAAAGTCCCGTTCCGTGTTTAAAGTCCCTTCTGCAGGGCTTTGATCAGGCGATTCCGTTTCATCGATTGCGGTATGTTCGTCTTTGGGCAAAAAACGGTGATATGTGACGGTTTCCCCTTTTTTGACCTCCGCCGCGGGAAAGGTATACTCCGCCGCCTTTTTATCGGCAGGACTTAAAAGGTGCAGTCCCAAAAGGTTCCCATCCGACAAAACCTTGAATTTTATATAGCCGGGCTTTGAAGTGTTTCCTAATTTGACTGCATAAAAAGCAAGCAGGGCAGGGCGGGTATTAAAACCTTCAAACGGGAGCGAAAAGTCGAGAACACCGGCTCGGGTTTTTACCGAACCTTTCAGCGTAAATTTTTCGCCTATGCCGAATTCCGCCTGCGGTTTTACCGTAAAAACCGTACCGTACGCCGTCTTCTCCGATTCGACGGAACAAAGCACCGCTTCTTCGGTTTCGCCGGGTTCACCGCGGAGCGCCTGAACCTGAATACCGGAAACCGCCCCTTCAAAGGTCAATTTTGCAATATTCCCGCTTAAAAGTTCAAATTCTTTTAAGGTATCGCCGCCCGTTTCGGGTAAAAATATATTGACAAAGCCCGGTTGTTCAATAGCTCCGGCACAGCCCAAATAAAAAGCACAAAACAAAATAATTATACCTGCCGTCATTTTTTTTGCATACTGCATAAGATCCTCCAATACGGACGGTTCGTTGTAAGGGATTTATCGAGCCAAGGCTGCGAAAGTGATGTTTTTTTGAACCGTCCTGTATTCTTTTTAGCGGTTTTTAAAAACGGCGGCTCGTTTTTTTAGAAAAAAAATATTTAATGTGTAACCAAAACGCTTTTTAAGGTTTTATCGAGTATATGTTGAACGGCAAAAACAGCCTCTTATTTTAGCGGCCGAAAATAAGCGTTCAATATATCTCCTTTGCAGTTTCCCGGCAGGTTTTTTCCTCCTTTTCACCTGTCGGGTTTTTTATTTGCATGGCAGGAAATGCCGAGCTTTTTTGATTGAGATGGCTTTATGCTTTGTTTAAGGGCAAAGTATATTGAAGCTGATTTTACGGGATATTCCCATTGTAGAGTCTATAAATATAATAAAATAGATTAATTATGAATATACAA
>CAUUSH010000003.1:0-158134 GCA_963547785.1 uncultured Treponema sp.
CCCCCCCCCCCCCCCCCCACCCCCCCCCCTCCACCCCCGCCCCCCCCCCCCGGGCCCGCCCCCCCCCCCCCCAACACACAGTATTTTACTACCCTTTGTCTAGTAGTTTTTGAAAAAAAGTTTAATTTTTTTTCCGGAATATCGCGCTGCAGCATATTCAGCATTATAAAGGAAAATGCCGGAGCTGTCAATTGCCGTTTTGAATTAAAACGAAACGGACGTTGTTGCACAGCGGCGTTCAGTGTAACAAAAAACGGGACGGAACCTGCCGCAACACATTCCGCCCCATTACAACGGACTTGAAATGTCCGTTTAAAACTTGTTGCTATCCATAGCTTTTTAAAAAACGATTCCTTCTACAACCAGTTTTTCGGTGAAAAGCACTTTTTTGTGCTTGATGTAAAGGGTGTCGTCTGAAGCGGAAATATTGTTTTTGACATATACGTCAAAACCGTCCGCTTTCAAAAGGTTAAAATTCCCTTTGTTGTCCTTGGGTTCTCCCGGCTGCACGGCCGGTTGGGGTTCACCCACCCCTCAGGAAGCACAGCCGATCAAATCGACGGTTACGGCGGCGGCATTTTTGTTTTTTAAATAGCCGGCAGCCTTCGGTTCGATAATTACATTCATAATTTCATTCCTCCATAAATTTTTTATCGCGTTGTTTATTCTGCAACGATTTCTTTTTTATTATAGACCGTTTCATCAAGTTCTTTACAGCGCTTTGCGGCAATTACCCCTGCAAGGACCGAATCGCTGACGTTCAACGCCGTCCGCGCCATATCGATAAGCGGTTCAATAGCAACAAGAAGTCCTGCCAGCGTTATCGGCATACCCATCGACGAAAGGACGATGATGGCTGCAAAGGTTGCACCGCCGCCAACCCCGACAATACCGAAGCTGCCCAGCGCCGTAACAAGAATCAGTTTTACCAAAAAAACGGGAGCTAGGGGATTAATTCCCATCGTTGGAGCAATCATCACCGCAAGCATCGCAGGGTATATACCCGCACATCCGTTTTGTCCGATACTTGTGCCTAAGCTGCCTGCCAAATTCGCAATTCCTTCGGGAACGCCTAAATTATTAACCTGATTGGAAACCGTAAGCGGCAGGGTGCCCGCCGACGAGCGCGAAGTAAAAGCGAACATAAAATTGGAAAAACTTTTTTTGAAAAAGGTAAAAGGATTAAGCCCCGCAGTCAGCAAATACAGTCCATGTACGACGAACATAATAAGAATTGCGATATAACTTGCACCGATAAATCCGATCAAGCGCAGTATTTCGGAAAAATTGGAAGTTGCCGTAATGTTGATCATTAGGGCGAGAACTCCGTAAGGGGTAATCCGCAATACCATTCGTACCAGACGCATAACCACCTCGGAACAAGCATTGAGCCAGTTATTAAAGGTTTCCGCGCTTTCGGGGTTGCTCCGTTTTAAAAACAGTGCGGCAAATCCCAGCATGGCGGCAAAAAAGACCGTTGCGAGCGTTGCGTTGGATCCCTGCCCGGTAAACGCATAAAAGGGGTTTACGGGAATAATTTCCAAAATTTGCTGCTGAATAGGTTTTGCTTCAAAATTATGAAGCGTATTTTCCAGCATTTGGCCTCGTGCAACCTCGCTGTCGCCTGCCGCAAGTTTATCAGCAGACAAACCGAAAGCGGAAGTAACAAGGGCGCCGACTAGTGCGGAAATCGCAACGGTAATCATAAGGACTGCCAAAATTCTGCCTGCGGCCTTTCCTATGTTCTGTTTTTGCGTCGAAATAGATTTTGTAATACTTACAAGAATCAGCGGGAAAACAATCATGCGGAGCAGCCTGACATAACCGCTTCCCACCAGGGTAATCCAGCTCATTGCCTTTTTGATAAGCGCCGTATCTTTAACGGAAATTTGCAGCACAGCCCCAAAAACAATACCGATGACCAGTGCCGTAACCACGCGGACATTAAAGCTGAGATTGAGATTCTTCATATACTTTATTCCGTACATAAATACGAGAGCAAGTGCGACAATGATAATTGTCCATAACATATCCATATATAAGCCTCCATGTGATAGGTTGAAATGCAGATAAGCCGTGTTTACCCCGCGCGGAACGTTCAATACACCGATACTTCTTACGTCGAAGTTGTTGACTCCGTACCGCCCGTTACCGAAAAAGCCCTGTTCGCCGAGGTCTGCCGTAACGGTTTTACAAAACAACAGTCATATATGCGAAAGGCATTATACAGACGAAAGTAAAATATATCAAGAGAGCGCATCGTCTCACCGCGGAAAAAGCTTATGCCCATTGCGCATACCAACCCTTTAAAAGATTTAAAACAGGCAATTCGGTACTTTAATACAAAGTCTTCGCGGCGGGTAACCTTGGAGCTGGCCCTTATGGGCGGTGTTAATACCTCGGCCGAGGCGGCGGAGCAGGCAATCGATTTTGCGCGGGGGCTGAATTGTCATTTTAATCTGATTCCGTGGAATCCCGTACCCGGGCTCGGTTTTAAAACGCCGTCGGCTGCCGAGGTCGGCAATTTTGAGCGCAGGCTTAAAAGGGCCGGGCTTAATACGACGCTGCGCCAAAAACGGGAGCGCGGAATAGGCGGCGCCTGCGGGCAGTTGGGAAGCGTTGCGGTAAAACCGGCTCAAGTTTCTTCTTAAAAAAAAACAGGCGACAGAGGCACAAAAATCGATTTTTATCCAAAAACAAAACGGATAAAGTATTTTTAAAAGTATTGACAAATGCATGCTCTTGCGCTCAGTGTAAAAATATGGTAATATAAGACATCTTAAAAGAACCAATAGGAGATAACTATGAAAGATTTGTCAAAAAACAAATTTACAAAAGTTTTTACTGCATTTTTGGGTGTTGCAGCGGCTTTAACACTGCTTGCAGCATTTATTTCTTGTGAACAGGCAAATAAGGCCTCTGTTGTAAAACAAAAATAAAACAAAAAAATTACCCCCCCCCCCCCCCCCCCGGGCACAAAACACAAAGTTACCGTAACGCAGCCTGAAAACGGTAAAATTGAAGTAACACCAGCCCTTCCTGCCGGCGAAATGGTTGATACCGGCACCGAACTTACCTTTACACTTTCTGCACATACGAACTACAAAGTTAAAACACTTACTATAAACGGCACAACATATTCCGATATCACCGGTAACAGTATTACAAAAAAGGTAAAAATTGAACAAGAAACTGAAGTATCTGCTGTCGTTGAAGCAGATACGGGCGCCCCGGTTACAAAATACAAAGTTACTGTAATGCAACCTGAAAACGGTAAAATTGAAGTAACGCCAGCCCTTCCTGCCGGCGAAATGGTTGATACCGACACCGAACTTACCTTTACACTTTCTGCACATACGGGTTATAATGTTAAAACGCTTACTATAAACGGCACAGCATATTCGGATATCTCCGGTAACAGTATTACAAAAAAGGTAAAAATTGAACAGGAAACGGAAGTTTCCGCTACGGTTGAAGCAGACACGGGCGTTACACAAATCGGCTCATTTACTGACACACAGGGATAAAGGGGAAAGACCTTGATACATCTGAACTTCTTATTGACGTTTTTAAAAAGAAGGATTAATACGACCGTATCATCATAATCTGTTCAAGCAAGAGCTGCTGCTAAAAACTATATTTCAAAGGACATTACATCTGAGGTTTTTAGCAGTGCTTTCGCAAACCTTAGTTGAAAACGACCATTCAATAAACGATGTTTGCCGTACGGCAAACATTTTCGATGCCCTACGGACGGCGATAGCACAAAACCGCTTGATTATTTTTTCACTTTACATTACAATCGTGCTCGATAAGCTTAGGATGAAAGACGGAATAAACGAAAAGGCGGAAAGTCTTATCGATACGGATTTTTTAATCGAACTGCGCCGCAATGCGTATATCGAATGCACCGAAAATTATTTGAGTACCGATACCGTCGCAGGCATTTTCGGAGATGAGCTGCCTGAAGAATTGTTTTATGCATGCGGGGTAACGCCTGTGCCGATCGAAGGGGTAGACGCTCATATTTTCAAATTCGCAAAAGAGAATGAAGCGGCCGGTTTTTGCGATGTAATTAAAAGCACGCTTATTTATTTGATAACGCAAAAATGTCCGATCCTGTATTCATGCAAAATGTATGTTCTGCAAAATACCTGCACACGTTTTATCGGGGCTTTAAAAGCGAACACCGAAAAAACCGTTTACGTGTATACCGATGAGGAGGAGCTGGTGCGGACGCTGTGTGCGCTTTACGGTACGCAGTATGACGAGACATTACGGCAAAACGCAAAAGCCGATTTGGATTATATCAAAAACGTTTTGACAAAAATAAAATATTATTCCGATGTAAGCGCCCAAGAATTCTTTTTGCTTGAGTTTTATTCCAAATATATGACGGACTTGGACAAACGGAGAAAGTATTTTGAAAGGCTCGAAGAAAATATTGCTTTTAAAAAGGAGCGGCTTAAGGTTGCGGATGTTTCCGCCCTGTGTCCCCGCGGCAATTACAAATCGGTTTGTGCTGAAATACCTTCTCCTTTGACAAGGATAACCCGCGTGTGGAAGGGAGCCGATTACGGGTATGCGCACTGTATGTTCAGTTGCAAAAAAGAAACAGGATATTGATTTGTGTATGAAGGCGTAAATCTTAAAAGGGCAGGCAGATAGAGCTTACCTTGCTTCCATGTAATTCAATTTTTTTAAGACCCATTACCTAGATTTCAAAATGCCAGAGGGTTTCATGGCTGTAGACTTCGCCTGGTTTTATAACCGCAGAGGGAAAATTCTTCTGATGAACGGAATCGGGGAAGGCCTGGCTTTCAAGACAAAGCCCTGAAAAGGCATTGTAAACGGCTCCGTTTTTTCCTTCTTCATCATGTAAAAAATTTCCTGAATACATTGTTAATGCCGGCTGGGTAGAATATACCGTCAGCGTCCGCTTTGTTACCGGTTCCTTTACAATAACTGCCAATGTTTTTTGATCGTCTATCGTATTTTTTATAACCCACGTATCATCAAAACCCCGTCCCGTCTTTTCGGCAGCCGTCTGCAGTATTATAGGTCTTCTAAAATCGTATCCGCTTCCTTCTACCGTTTTTAAAACCCCTGTCGGGATAAGCTCGCTATCAGTTTCCAGATACTGCTCTGCAAAAATCTGAACCTCGTGATTTAAAACCGAAACATAGGAGCCGTCCGCCTGCTGCCCTGCAGGGTTTAAATTAAAATAAGTATGATTGGTAAAATTAACCGGTGTACTCTTATCCGAAACGGCCTTATACCGTATGATTATTTCGTTATCCCTTGTTAAAGAATAGCTGACTTCGATATTCAAATTTCCCGGAAAACCCTGTTCCCCGTCAGACGAGATTTTTGTAAATTTGATGCCCGCTTCGTTTCTGCTTTTAAAAGCCGCAGCCTTAAAAAGCATTTTATCGTAAAAAGGATAGCCGCCATGCAGACAATGTTTTTTGCCGTCATTGGGTGTTAAAAGGTAATGCTGATTTCCGAGTGTAAATTCGGCATTTGCAATTCTTCCGGCATAGCGTCCTAAAAAAGAGCCGAAGTGAGGTGTATTATGCAGATAACCTGAAAAATCGGGATAGCCTAAAGCTACATCGTCAAAGCCGCCGTGTTTTGACGGAAGAAGAATGCTCGTGATAATGCATCCGTAATTGGTAACGGAAAACATCATTTTTTCGTTTAAAACCGTAAACAGTAAAACCTTTTGCCCGTTTGAAAGCAGCCCGAAGCTGTCTGTTATTATCTTCATACCATACTCCGTTCAAATTGTGTTTAAAGAAACGCTGATTAAAGCGATATGCCCTTGTAACCGGCGTTTCTTTAATTTTGTTTTTAGGTTTTATTGTATCACATTATCAAGTTTTATTATACGAAAGGCAGAATTGTTATACCCGCATTAATCGAATTCATATCTTCGATAAAGGCCGGGTAGGAAACACGGAAGCATTCGGCATTCTGTATGGTAACGGGCCGGCAGTTTTTATCGATTGTTTCTGCTGATTCGGGTTTCTCCAATTCGTATTCGCTGTTTTCGTTTTTGCCGATTTTACCGATTGGAATACCCAATGCGGCAACGGCAAGCATAAGGCCTATTCTGTGATCGTTATGGCTGTCTGTTTCGGCTGCGTGCAGGTTTTGCCCGCCCCGTCCTTCTATCGCAACATAATCCCGGCCATCGGTTATCCTTGCCCCCAGTTTTTTAAGTTCCGAAACGACGGCAGCGATCCTGTCGCATTCTTTGCTGCGGCAGATCAAAATATTTTTTAAAACAGTTTTTCCCTGTGCAAAACAGGCAACGGCGGATAAGGCGGGCACCGCATCGGGAATATCGGAACAGTCGAATTCACCCCCGATCAGGTTTTTCAAAGACGGTTTTACGGTAATGCCCTTTTTCCCCTCACCGGCAGTAATCGATACCCCCATTTTTTGCAGTATTTCGATTATGCGCTTATCGCCTTGAACATCGCCCGTATCGAGGTTCGGCAGGTGCAGTTCAGAGCCGGTTACCACCGCAGCCGCAAGCGGAAAGGCCGCCCCTGACCAGTCGGCGGGAATCGTCTTTTTTATACCGCTCAAGTTTTGCCCGCCTTCGATATTATACCGCGTAAAATCTCCGCAGACACGGTATTTTATGCCGCAGGCTGCAAGCCATTCAAGGGTCATTTTCAAGTACGGAAGTTCCCCCGTCCGCCTTAAAACGATTTCGGTGTCAAATGGAGATGCGGCCGCTGCAATCAAGAGCCCCGTCACGGGCTGGGAAAAATCCCCATTCAAAACGAACGAAGCCGCTTTTTTCGGTTCTGTCCCGTACACCTTTAAAGGAGCCCTTTGAGAATCGGCTAGAAATTCGTATTTTATTCCGGCTTGGCGGTATATTTCGAGCAGGGGGTCTGCAGGACGGCTTTGAAGAGAGGCGTCGCCTGTCAATATAAACTCGAACGGCATAAAAGCGAGAATGACACCTAAAAAATAGAATACAGAGCCGGAATTTCCTGCATCGATCGTAATGTTTTTTTGCGCTTTCAGTGCGTTTTTTATGCCGCCCGGAGGGGGTGTAATGCTAACCGAATTGCCGCCGCTTCCGTTTTTGTAAAAGTGTATTTTTGCGCCAAATAAGCGAATTACCGAAGCGGCTGTTTCAGTGTCCCCGCTTATAAGTATATTTTCGATTTCGGAAGGAGTGTCCGCAAGGGCGGCGAGAATGAGCGCCCTGATCGAATGGCTTTTTGACGGCGGGATATGCAGTTTTGCAACGCCGTTTTCCCGTGAGCGGAGAACCGTTTTTTTTGCAGCAATGATCACCGGCGGCTCCGTTCCGCTGCACCGGAATGCTCCGAGCGTTTTAAGGCCTCGCTTAAGGCGGTAAACCGGTCTTTAAACTCCGTGTTATCCGCATATTTTTTCAGCAGTTTTGTAAGCTCCGCAGCCTTTTCCGTTTTGTTTGTGTTCAAATACAGGTCGACAAGGTCGAAAAGAACGGCTTCGGCTCCCTCGCATTCTTCAGCCGCCTTTTTCAGCGTAACCTCTGCGCGGGCATAGTCACCTTTTTTTACAGCGACGGCAGCGATCAGCCGGTAGATTCTTTCGGACGGCTCGATATCAAAAGCCTTGACCAAAAGATCGTCGGCCTCGTTTAAAAGACCGATTTCCAGAGTGTTTTCGGCCGTATCGGTCAACAGTTCTGCGTCGGCAGGGTTTATACGCAGGGCTTTTCGGTACCACGGCTCCGCCCGTTCATACTGTCCGTCGAAAAACAGGGCGTTTGCAAAAATCTGAAAGGCCATTGCCCTGTTTCTTTCGGCAGCCAAATCCGCCGTACCCGCATCGACATCGAATAAGGGTGCGCATTCTTCCAGCCTGCCTTGAAGCCGCAGCGCCTCTGCATAGTTTTCCAAAATGACGATTTCGTCGGGAAGGAGCTTCCGCGCTTTTATGATCTCGGCCTCGGCTGTTTTAAAGTCGTCCGTATCCATGGCGCATAACCCTTTTAGGTTATAGACCCAGCCGTTTTCAGGATCGAGCCTTTCGGCTTCGGCCAAGGGCGCCGAACAGTCTTCGCCGTTTAAATAAAGCGTTTCGGCAAGGCGGAAACGGTATAAGCCGCTGGTTTTATCCAACGAACAGGCTTTTTTAAAGGCTTTAAGCGCATGTGTGCCGTCAGTGTTTTGAACAAGCAGGCCGTACAAGTACCAGACGGCAGCGTCCTTTGTACCTGCATCACACAGCCTTCGAAAAGCCTCCAGCGCCTCGTCCATGTTTCCAAGCGCATAATGAAATTTTCCGCTTAAGGCGCAGGTCCGCCCGTCTTCGGGGGCAAGCCGCTCAAGCGCATTTACCGTATCGGCCAAGTCCTTGTATTCCTCCGCCGCCAAAAAAAGGCTTCCTGCCGAAAAATAAGCTTCACAGGCGGCTGCCGTTTCTCCGCTGCGGTAAAGTTCGTTTGCTTCGTTGTATTTTAAAAGACCGTTTTGCGGCTCCAGCATAAAAGCCTGCCCGTACAGGCCGGCCGATTCCTTGTGCTTCCCTTCGGCGCTTAAAAGGTGGGCTTTTAACGAGCACAGCACAACCGAGCTCCTTACCGCCTCGTCAGAGAGCCTTTTAAACACCGCCTTTAATTTTTTTGTTTCATTTAAGTGATAATAAAGCCCTGCAAGCTCCGTAAGGGCTTGTCCGTTTTCGGAATCGAGCTCCAAGGCCTTTAAAAATTCGCCTTCGGCCTCTTCTGTCAGCCTTTGGGCAAAATAGGTTTTACCGGCAAGCAGATGATCCGAAACGGAGGAAGGCCGCATCTTCCGCGCCTGTTTTACGGCATAGAGTGCCGAAACGTATTGCCCCATCGCATAATAGGTTTGTGCCAGATTGATATGGGCTTCGGGGGGAATTGAGGCGGAATTATTCGCTTCGGAGTCCGCCGCTTCTGCAAATACAGGGATTGAATTGATTTTAAAACTACTTAGAAAAAATTCGGCGGCAGGATAATCTTCCCAATTTTGAGCGGCAAAGCCGATTTTACCTGCGGCCTGCACCCGGTCGGTTTCGAATTTGCCGAGCCAGACCCCATCCGCAAGCACCGTAACAGCGGTACCGACGCAGATAAGCCGTATACCGAATGTACCGCCAGCTTTCGTTTTGTCTGTTACGGGTTTTGTCCAGCCGAGGATCGGCATCGGCGTGCTGTTTACAACTGCATCAAGCCTAACCCAGCCCCGGTCCGATACCAAAAGGGCGTAAAAAGCCTTGTCGCTTATATGCCTAAAAATAAGGCCGCAGGCACAACTTCCCGCACTGCCTTCTTTTTCGGGCTTTGAAAAATCCGCTTTGGGAAGGATGAGGTCGGCCTCGACGACAAAATCCTTGTACCGGAATACGGGATTGACGGTCCACGCGTATAAGTGTTTGCGTTTTAACACGAAGGAAAAACCGCTCTTACCGTAAGGCGTTTTTTTAAACCGGCTCTCATATCCGTCGCCCGCCTCTTCGATAAAACGGGCAGTTTCAGGCTTTGAAAAATCGGCCTGCCATATTTCCTCTTTTATTTCTTCAAAATCGGCAGGTACCGGCCGCCTTGCCTTTCTTTTTTTTTGCAAGTACCGCTTAAAATAGCTGATGTATAATCCGATTCTCCCCATACCCTTACTTGCTGCTGTCGGCGGCATCCAAGGGAAGCCGTACAAGCTCCGCATTTTCTCCATATCGTTCTTTTACCGTTTGAACCGCCTCATCAAACCGATCGGATACTTTTACATCGGTGATGGTATAATCCATTCCGCCGGCCCGCTTGAATTCGAAGTGCCCCAAATACACATATCTAACTCCTTTGGGAACTTTGACCTTAAAGTGAAACGGAAGATAAAAATGGAAATGTTTAAGGCCGTATAAAGTAATTTTAAGCCCTAAAAATTCCGCCGTTCTTTGATACATCGGAATACGTACGGTCTTTAAGGCCTCATCTTCCGCCAAAAGACCGCTATGCGCAGATGCCTGCATAAGCTGCGCGAATACTTCGTGTTTTAATATCATAACATCGTATTTCGTTTTGTCGATTTCCGGCCTATATTCCTTGGGAATATACATACTGCTTGAGCTTTTTCCGAAATATGAAAGCAGGAATTCGTTTTCGGGAGCAGGCGTTATTTCAAAAGAAAAAACCGCTACAAATTCGCTATTCAGCGGTTTATAATATTTTTTTTGCGCCGTCAACGGCAGGACGCAAAAAATGACACAGGCAAAAATAAGAAAATATTTTTTATTTTTTGTCATCTTTTTTCAGCTCCTCTATCCGTGCTTTAATAAGCGGTTCCCATTCGCTTCCTTTAAAATCCTTTACGATGCCTTCCAATACGGTCAGTTCTGCAACATCATTGCTTTTTAAAAACAATATGACGGGTTGCAGCTGTACCCGCACATTGTAAGTACCCACAAATTGAAGACCCGGTTTTTCGGCCCGAAAAACGGGTTTATTGAATGTTTGAAGCCCGTATTCGGCACGGTACGAAGCCCTGTTATAGTCTTGGGTCAGCAATATAAGATTAAAAACGTCCCCCGGATCGGCGGGCGGAAAATAAAAATTAGTTCCCCTTGTATTCGGGCTTATGAATTTCGCCGTATTGGCAGGATTTATCTGCATAAATTCCGTAAAATGCATTGGATTGCCGTGAAAATTTATACTGCCGTAAATAAGAACCTTTCCTTCGGGGCTTCCGAAATTTTTCGGCGAAACGGAATTCCTTAGTGCCGACATATTGAGCAAAAAACACGACGAAAGGCAAAAAGCACAGCCGATGCATATAAAAATAAATCCGGCTCCTTTTTTCATCAATATTCCTCCCATAAAAACCTTTTAAAAGCCCTGCAAAGGTTAAAACGCTTGAACGGTATTTCCGTGAAAGTGTTCAACGGGCATTTTCTAAAATCGGTACGAAATGCCTATCCTAAAACCGTGATACGCCGGTTTGGTTTTACTTAGAATCAAATTATCGAAATCGACCAAATAGCCCGCTTCAACCGCAATATTTTCAAAAGCACCCGGTATAAACTGTAGGTTAAATCCAAGCCGGGCGTAAATATCCGTGCCGAGTATAAGAAAGCCCATACTTCCCGCGCCTGCCGTAAGCTGCGGCACCACCGTTACCTTGCCGTAAAAATCCATAGGCAGCTGCAGGGTAATGTGTATGCCGGTTTTCAGTTGGAAATTTGTAGTGCGTTTCTCGTCTTTGTTTGATCTGAACCGGTCAAAAAAGCTAAAACTCGGCATATCTTTTTCAGGGGTTTGCTGCAGGGTAAGCGAAACGGCAGTTTCAAAATAGTTAAAATTGAATGCGGAAATTTCTATAAGAGCGCCCGAAGAAAGTCCCCGCGGCACCTTAAAGCCGATATACGAAAGTGAAAGACGCCTTTTCGGATCCATCGAAAACGAAAACTCAGCCGAAGATCGTTTTTTTGCCTTTTTTTCTTTTTTCGTTTTTTCTTTTGTACCTTCGGCCGCGGCCGTATTTTCTTTTACGGCCTCGTTAAGGGCGAAAGCATTTATTTTCCACGATTTTAAGTGTTCTTTCCATAAAAAATTGGCTGTATTATCTTTATTTACCAGCGGAATTTCGTACCCGTTCGCATTCTTTTTCAGATTTTCAAGGGTAATCGGTTGTTCGGGTTTATAGTCGTTTCCTTCCGGATCGAGGGTTTTGTATATTTCGTAGGCAATGGCCGTTTTTAAGGCATTTATCGGATTACTGAGGACGGCGGCAGCCAGTATTTCGTTCCGGATTGCCGTCGGTGCCTTGGTCAGGGCATTTTTCAGAGCCTCTTGACCTTGAGAAATCGCATAATCTTCGGAGATAAAAAGAGCCATATTGGCAATGCGTTTTACCGCTTCTTCTTTTTTTTCTGCAGGATCGAATTTGGAGCACATTTCGGAAAATTCCTTTGCCGAAACGATGAGGTCTTCAGTGCCTCCGCTTTTTTGTGAAAGGCCTGTATTAACAAATTCGATAATAGTCGAGGCGGGAATAGCAAAATTCGTCGTCTGTCTGAAAACGGCTTTTGCCGAATTCATGCCTACAACCTCGTATTTTGCGCCCGACCGTACCAAAAGCGGTCCGCCCGAATTCCCCGAATCGATGGGAGCCGAGTGCTGAATAAAAAACGACTTTTTCGGATTTACCATTGCAGGGATTCTAGCTTTGGAATTACTGACGACACCCTTTCCAAGCTGCCACAAAGGTTCCCCGCCGAAGCCGGGATAGCCTGCCGACCATACATCGTCCCCATCGCGCGGCGTTTTTTTTGCGAATTCGAGTGCAAAGGGCACTTTTAACGGATCGCTTACGGCGGCTATGGCCAAATCCAGTTCTTCGTTCGCTGCAATAACCGTGCAGTTTTCTATTTTTTTTACATTTCCGTCTATATCGACTATTTCAAGTGTCAGCGACTCGCCGTAGGCTGCGACGTGCTGATTAGTCAGTACATAAAATTTTCCGTCCGTCCCGCGTATAAAAAAACCGGAGCCGAAAACGCCTTCTTTGGCATTTTTAAACAATTTCGAAATATCATCATATCCTGCCTTCTTAAAATAGGTGCCGGTATCTTCCAAAAAGGTCAATATTTTTTCAGGATATTTGGGTTTGACGATTACCACGACATCACGCAAGTCGTCCGCAAATAGTACAAATACGGAAAACAACAAACACAAAAACACAAATCCTTTTTTCATTTTTTCCTCCTAGGGCATTTGACGGTTTTTGAATACGCTTGATAATTATAGAAAATAGACTTGGATATGTCAAGAGCGCATATTTGCGGGATTAAGGCCTTAAGGTTGTGCGGCTGCCGCCTGCCTAATCGGCAGTTTGGGAGATGAATAGGACGGTTTGCGGCAAAAACTGCGCAGCACTTGATTCTGCAGGCCGAAGTATAAAATAAACTGAGAGACCTTGTTAATAGCAGTCTTGAGTTTTTGATAACAGTTTTAAATACGCATTCCGCGGTATCTTTATTCCGCCGAACCGCCCGATGTTTTCCGACGGGATCTGGGCGTCGATTAAGGTGCCGCCCGAACGAAAAAAGAAGTTTTCGGCAAACAGGGCAAAGGCCGTCTTCGATGCCCCCGACGTTTTGGTAAACATAGACTCGCCTACAAAAACGTTCCCGAACCAAAGTCCGTAAAAGCCGCCGGCCAATTCGTTTTCTTTCCATGCTTCCACGGAAACGGCTATGTTCAGCTTATTAAGGAGCTTGTATGCCGCGATCATATCGTTAGTAATCCACGTACCGTTTTGAAATTTGCGCTTTACACAGGCGCAGTTTTCGATAACCGCATCAAAGGCCTTGTTATACGTTATCGTAAACGGAGAATTTTTTATTTCGCGTTTTAAGCGCGACGGAATATGAAAAGACCGGCCGGTTATCACAAAACGGACGGAAGGAGAAAACCACGTTATCGGTTCTTCTTCCGAAAACCACGGAAAAAACGAACAGCGGTACGCCGACAAAATCATACCGGGCGAAAGGTTTCCGCCCGTAATCAACTCATCGTCTTGCGAATGCTCGATGTAGCCGCTTTCTCCGAATGCCTCGTTAAAATCGAAATACTCGTCTGCCTCAAGCCACGGAAAATTGCGGTCGGCCCGCTCCAAAAGGATTTTTTGATCTTCGGTATTCAAAAGCCGTATCGAAGAAGTCTCGTTCATTTTCTTTTATGCGCTTTTTATGCATCTTGTATACGGACCGACACATACGGCTGTTTTGTTTTATCCGCAATGCTGAAAAGAACGGTTTTTCCTTCAGCCGCATCGCCGAACAAGATAAGATCCGTAAGGGGCGTTATAAATTCGTCTTCGATAAGGCGCGCCGCATTCCGCGCCCCGTATTCGGCCGAATAACTTTTTTCCGCAAAAAACGGAATAACGTCGTCGGAAAGCTCCATACGCAACCCCTTTTCTGTCAGCATATCCCGTATTTTTTCCGTTTCCTTCGTTACGATTTTGTGCATAACCTGCATGGAAAGCGGCTTAAACTTTATTGTTGAATCGAGGCGGTTCCTAAATTCGGCCGAAAAGGTCTTTTCGACGGCCTCGTCCACCGCAGCCTCGGAAACCTTTTCCCCCGCAAATCCGATGACGGGCTTACCGATATTCGCCGTACCTGCATTGCTCGTCATAATCAAAATGATATTATTGAAATTGGCCTTGCGTCCCTGATTGTCGGTGAGCACGGCGTAGTCCATTATCTGTAAAAGAAGATTATAAATATCGGAATGCGCCTTTTCTATCTCGTCCAAAAGAAGAACCGCATTGGGCTGTTTGCGCACCGCATCGGTTAAAAGACCGCCTTCTTCAAACCCGACGTAACCGGGGGGCGAGCCGATAAGGCGGCTTACGGTATGCTTTTCCTGATATTCGCTCATATCGAAGCGGATAAGAGGAATGCCCAGTTCGTCCGCAACCGTTTTTGCCAAGGCTGTTTTCCCGACGCCAGTAGGACCTACAAACAAAAAACAGGCGGCGGGTTTTTCTTTCGCCCTAAACCCTGCGCGGGACCTTTTTACGGCCTTGGTCAGGTTTTTGACCGCATCGTCCTGCCCGAAAATATTTTTCGAAAGGCTTTCTTCAAGCCGCTTTAATTTCTCGTTTTCGCTTTCGGAAATCTTCTGTTCGGGAATTTTTGCCGTTTTCGCGGTAATCTTATCTATGTCTTCAACCTGCACTTCCGGAAAGGCTTCCCGTTCCGAACCCGCACCGTTACCGTCCGCCGCATGTGCTGCCCGATCCTTATCGGCCCTTATTTTTAAAAGGGCTCCGGCTTCGTCTATTAAGTCGATGGCCTTATCCGGCAGGAGCCGCTCCCGTATATACAGGTTCGACAGCCGGACTGCGGCCTTTAATACCTCGTCGGAGTACCGCACCTTGTGAAATTGCTCGTATGTTTCCCGAAGCCCCTGCAAAATCGTCAGCGTTTCTTCTTCCGACGGCTCTTCTATATCGATTTTTTGAAAGCGCCGAACCAGAGCCTTATCCTTTGCGAAATACTTGTTGTATTCCTCGTAGGTGGTCGCTCCGATACAGCGTATCCGCCCGCCCGTCAGCACCGGCTTTAGCAAATCGGAAATTTCAAGCCCGCCGCCTGCATTTGCGTCCATAACGGTGTGAATTTCATCGATAAAAAGAATGGCCGACTTTTCTTCGTAAAGCTCGGCACATATCTTTTTAAAGCGGTGTTCAAAGTCCCCACGGAACTTCGCGCCGGCAGTCAGGTCGGAAACGTTAAGCGTGTAAATTTCCGCCTCTTTTAAAAACGAAGGCACCTTGTTTTCAGCGATTCTTTGGGCAAGCCCCTCTGTGACGGCCGTTTTTCCGACGCCGGCGCCGCCTACGTGAATGGGATTGTTCTTTTGTTTTCTGCACAGAATCTGAATCGTGCGCTCTATTTCGCCGTTTCGTCCGATGACGGGATTCAGTTTGCCCTCCCTGGCAAGGGCGGTCAGATTAACCGTGAACCGCTCTAAAAAGCGTTTTTGGCGGCCTGAGCCTTCTACTCGTTCGGGTTTTACGCCTTCGTTTAAAACGGCATTGACGGCGGCATCCAAATCCTTGATAAACGCTTCATTAGGAGAGAGTTTTGGCAGGCCGTTTTCCTCATCAGCGCGGGTATAAAGGCTATCCGTTTCCCCGTTATCGTAAAAATCGGGTTTACTGACAAGCTGTAAAAGCCGCAGTCGGTTTATTCCGCTTTGTTTCATAAAAAAAGAGCAGTGATTTTTTTCTTCGTCTATAAGGCTTACGATAATATCGTTAAGGCCCAAAACCTTTTTTTCGGCTGCATTGCAGTTTAAAATAGCCCGTTCAAACACATTTTGCAGGCCCATCGTCTGAATGGGTTCTTCATCCGTATTTTGTCCGGTAGAAGGAATTCTTGTTCCCAGATATTCATTTAAGCTGTCGTGTATATAGCCTAAATCCGAGCCGCAAAGAGTAAAAAGCTCTAAGACCTTAGGATAAAAAAGGATACGCCACAGTAAATGCTCCGGTGTAACAAACTCGTGTCTTCTTTTTTTTGCGTCCGAAACGGCTTCTTCAAAAATCTTTTGTACTGTTGTACTGACTATAACGCTCATATTTTTTCGACCTTACATTGTAAAGGAAAATTATTGTTTTTTGCGGCATTTAAAACCTGCAAGCACTTTGTCGCCGCTATATCATACACATAGACGCCCACGGTGGACTTACCCGTTTTGTGCACCTTCATCATGAGGGTTTCCGCTTCCTTTTGCGATTTGTTAAAAACGGACATAAGAATTAAAACGACAAAATCCATAGGAGTAAAATCGTCATTAAGGAGAATAACCTTATAATCATCAGGTTCTTTAAACTTTTCGGAAATGACCGTTTCTTTGAGCCTTTCTTTTTTTACTTCCATACCTTATAAATTACTGTAAAAAACAATATTTTACAAGTAATATCCGCATTTTTATACAAAATAAATCGATAGAAAGCCCCGCAAGTAGTATGTGCCGGCAAAACCGTAGTTTACGCGATGTGCATAACAAAGATAATCTGAAAACATCTAAAATATAGCTGCCTGAGGTAGTTTTATTTTCGGCCGTTTAATGCTATACTGATCTTAGGCATGAAAGTGTAAAAACGCTTATAACGGGCTGTGTTCCGGCCGAAAATCTTGTAGAGAAAGAGGGCGGTGATTAATTGTATGTGTAAAAAGCCGAATGACAGCAGTAAAAACAAAAAAACAAAACCGGTAAACCTCGGCCGTAGAAACGCCGTAATAGGGCGGATTTTTGAAATTATTTTTTCAAAAAACCGTTTTTTGCTGTTAGGCCATACCTATGCCGATGAAGACTGCATTGCCTCTCTTGTAGCGTTCGGGCTTTTACTTAAAAAATTCAATAAAGATGTTATAATCTATGTTGAAGGACCTTTCCACACACAGCTTGATTTTTTATTCGGCATTTGCAATTATAACAATATACGGGTTTTAGTGCAGAAATTTCCAAAAACCGAACCCTTTGATGCCGTCTTTATTTTAGATACTCCAAAACCGGATATGATTGCCGTAACAGGTTTCGGATACAAGGTGTTAGCCGACCCTGCCGTACCAAAAATCGAAATGGATCATCACTTCGATGCCGACGCCGAATATTCAGGTGATCCCGATTACCGCCTTACTATGCGGGCATCTAGCACCTGCGAAATTATCGCCCAAATTTGTGAAAAACTTAAAAATAAGCCTGAAATACTAAAACGCTACGGTATAGACGAGCTTTATTCGCGAAACATAATCCTTGCAATGCTGACCGGAATGATAGGAGATGCTAAACTCGGAAACTATCTGTTTAAACGCAGGGACAAGGCCTTTTATGAATATTTTTTAAAGAAATTCAATACAATGCTGCGCGATAAATTTTATCAAAACAGCGGCAATATCAGTTCCATCGGCGAAATACTAGGCACTCTTGAAACCCTTTCGGCAGAAGACCGTGCTGTTTATTCTAAAATAATGGCTAAGGCGAAGTATACGGGCAAGACAGGGTATATTGCATTAAACAAAGAAGAATCGGATATTCTTAACAAAGATATGGAATATTCTCAGTTTGTAGGGCTTATAAAAAAGGCGACCGATGAAATAGCCGAAAAAGCAAACGGAATAGGGATTTCCGCTTACTTCGATCCGCCGGCCGTTTCGGATAAGATTCAGTTTAGGGTGCGGGCTTCAGAATCGGTAAAGGGAATAGATGTGCGCCCCGTTTTAACAAAGCTCAATATTCAAGACGGCGGAGGGCATCCGGGAGCTATCGGCTTTCGTTTCCCTGCCTCAGAGATACTCGATTTTAATTCATACACAAAAAAAATTATACGGCAAGCCGGAAAACTGATTAAATGACGGCTAAACAAAAGATAAATTACGATAAGGAAATGCAAAAGGTCATAGCGGGTTTTTCCGGTTTAAAGGAGCCGCCGTCTATTTTGCTTCATTCCTGCTGCGGGCCGTGCAGTTCTTCCGTTATTTTGCGGCTAGCTCCCTTTTTTAAAATTACCGTTTTTTATTATAACCCCAATATCGACACGGCGGCGGAATATAAAAAACGGGCAGGGGAACAAAAGCATATCATTTCGATTTACAATACCGATAAGGTTTCCGCTTTTCCGATACGTATAATCGAAGAAGATTATTGTAGCGAAGATTTCTTTGAAGCTGCAAAGGGTTTAGAGCACTGTATTGAAGGCGGGCTTAGGTGTATGCGCTGTTATTTGTTGCGCTTAAAGAAAACGGCTGAGCGGGCTGCGGCTGACAGGTTCGATTTTTTTTCTTCAACCCTTTCGGTAAGCCCCTTAAAAAAGGCCGAAAAAATAAACCGTATCGGAAATTATCTTTCAAAAGAAAGCTGCCGCTGGCTTCCTTCCGATTTTAAAAAAAGAAACGGCTACCTTGAATCGATTGAGTTGAGCAAGCGCTTCGGCCTTTATCGGCAGGATTACTGCGGCTGCAATCATTCAAAAAGCCGGTCTTGAAAAAACCGTTATCGGGTAAGCCTTGCCTTTAAGCAGAAGTTTTCTAAGCCGTCTTTTTTTTTTCAATCTTAAATTATTCATTACATTATAATAAGACTTTGTGTTCTAAGCGTTTGGGGCAAGCTCTTATTGCGGCTGTTCGGCAGCAGGTTCGTCTTTCTTTTTCGGCTCTGAAGTTTGTTCGGAAGATGGGAGTTCTTCGGCGGCAGGCAGCGGCGCTGCTTGTTCCTCTTGTTTAAGTACGGGTTCTGCTCCGGTATCTTCGTTCTTTTTTGAGAAGTTTCTTTTTTGTAATTGAGCCTGCGTCTGCGCATAATCGTTTTTTGCAAGAACGTAATATTTGGGCGTAATGCCTGCGCCGCCTGCCGATTCATAGCGGGCAATAATGGCTTCAAGCATTTCGTCGGCCTTTGCCCATTTTTTCTGTTTTATAAGAATATGCGCTATTTCGAATTCGGCTGCCGTTTTTACGGAAATATCGCTGCCGTAGCGGATAAGCAAAATTTCATAGTAGGCGAGGGCTTTTCTGTTGTTGCCCTTATCGAATTGTTCTTGCGCCCGCTGTTTTAGTTCGGTGGGCGTCAGATTCGGCGGAATGTTTTCGTTGGTAGGAAGTGTTCCGCAGGCAGTCATAACCGCACATAAAAAGGCGCACAGTAGTACCACAGCTTTTCCGGCTGTTTTTATTTTTCCTACGGCAAAAAAGGCTTGTTCTTTTGTGTTTTCTGTTTTTGCTTTTCTTGTTTGTTCTGTCATAATATCTCCCGATTGTTTTTAATTTACTCGCGTATTACGCTTATTTCTACACGCCTGTTCCGCGCCCGGTTTTCGGCCGTGTCACTCGGAGCAATGGGCTTGGTGCTTCCGTAGCCTTCTGTGGTAAAGCGTCTTCTGGCTATGCCCCGTTTGGAAAGTTCTTCCGCTATTTTTTCCGCCCTTTGAACCGACAAAACCTGCTGATCCTTAGGCCGCTTAAGGTCGGCTGTATGTCCTTCAATTAAGAATGTCGTATACGGTCCGGTTTTTAAAAGAGCTTCCGCGATAATATCGATTTTACTTAATTCGCTCGGTAAAATATCCGCCTGATCTGCAACGAAATGAATATCGTGTATGGTAATTTTTATGATGTTTTTCGGGTTAGAAAGTTCAAGCCCGCCGGGGCTTTTTTCTTTTAAAAGCAACTCAATATCACGGTAAGTAAAATAATAATTTTCATCCGGAGGGTTAAATGGTTCTGTTACCCGCAAAGCATCCGGATCACAGAGTATAACGATCTTGCCTTCTTTCAATAGTTTAAGGTTTTCCGGGCGGGAAAGAATTTGTCCGCTGTCTTCCGTCGAAATAATGGGGTCGGTTCTGTTTTGTCCGAAAACGCCCCGCGCTACTATCCGTAAGGGAGTAGTGCCGATTGTGTTGCGGTATGCGCTTTCATCAAGCGTCGAAGAATAAACGACGATGCTTTTGTTTAAGGCGATATTAGGGTCCACCATATTTTTTTCGTATATTTGAGACATTCCCGTATCCCAAATCTTAGGGAAGATACAAGGATGTAATTTTTCTTTTACGTATTCACCGTGTACCGGTAAAAAGCCTCGCGCATCTATTAAAATACCCGAATAGACCTTGCTTACCGGCGTGCTCGGCGGTATTGCAGGAGTATACGGAATTTTATGTTTGATAAAAAGCTTTGCAATTTCATGCGTCATCGTTGTGTTTTTTACGATTGCATTTTTTAAATCGGTGGAAAAGTAAGGCGGCGTTCTTTTTCCCTTTTCTATAACCTCATTTAAGCTGTTTAAATTCACCTTTTTTTCGGCAAGATAATTTCCCAGCCGATGGGATGAATCGACTATAATTGAAAGGTAGATGTCTTTTAACTGCGATGGAATGTACCGCTCAATAATATGAAAGGCTTCGTTTCTGTCCGAAGGCAATTTAAGCCCCGTTTTATCAATATCAAGGCTTATAACCGAATCGATTGTTTCCGTTTCCCAGTTTTGAACGGAGGCAGAGTTTAAAGCCGGCTCGGATGGGTGTAAAGCCAAGGCTGAAAGGATACATGCAAAGAAAAGAATCTTCTTTTTAAAAAATAAAACCATTATATTCTCCCGCTACAATATCGGCACTTTTAAAACTTGTCCTAAGGAAAGAATGGAATTTACGTTTATTCCGTTTTTTTCGGCTAAAAGCTCTACTTCAACCTTATACTTTAAGGCTATTGACCAGAGGGTATCGCCCCGTTTTATTTTATGCCGGCCGTTAAAGTTAAGGTTTTGGGGTTCGTTTTTTCTTGTATATGCCGTAACCGATTTTACGGCGGGGATGTACAGGTCTTGACCTACTTTAAGTGCCCTTGAGTTTATTTTGGGGTTGTATTTTAAGATTGTATCGACGCCTACGCCGTAGTGCTTTGAAAGAGCGTACAGGGTATCCCCCGACTTTATTCTATACGTATAATATTTTACAAGAAGTTTATTTTGCGATAAAAGCTCTTCAACCGCTTCTTTGTGCTCCGCAGGAACCCTCAAGTTGTATTCGATATTAGGCGGTGTTATGTTGTATTTAAGCGATGGGTTTAAGTCCAAGAAAAGCGAATAATCGGTATTAAGTTCTTCGGCCAGTACGAGCAAATCGACGGATTTTTTTACCGTAATGGTATCGGTTGCAGCAGAGGAAATAGGCTCTCCCCAGTCGATGCCGTATTTTTTGCTTTGCATTAATATTTCGGTAATGGCTAGGAATTTTGCGACATACAAGGCAGTTTCCTTTTTTAAAAAACCTTTTTCCGCCAAGTACCAGTAGTTTTTGCTGTTTGCTTTTTTTATTGCCTTGTCCATTGCCCCGACGCCGCAGTTATATGCCGCAAGCGCAAGGTACCAATCGTTGTAGAGGCTGTAGTTCCAGCGCAGTTTTTTTACGGCGGCTATGCTGGTTTTCCACGGGTCGCGCCTTTCGTCTAGCCATTCATTTATGTTTATGTTGTAGCCGCCTATGCTGTTCCGCATAAACTGCCAAATGCCTACGGCGCCGGAACGTGAAATAGCCTTGGAATGAAAGCCCGATTCTATTACAGGCAAAAACAAAAGCTCAGCCGGCAGGTTTTCGCGGCGTATTTCTTCTATGATGAAAAGACGGTATTGTACCGACCTTTGCATAATGGCTTCCAAATAACGGAGCCCTTCTTCTGTCGTGTATCTTTTTCTGAATTTTTCAAGCAGAGGATATCCGTAGGGGATGAGCATTGTGTTGTGCAAGGAATTTCTTTGGATAAAAGTTAGGGCAGCATAGTCAAGCTTATCAGAGAATTTTAAGCTTTTTTCTTCCGGTTTGCTTTGTTCCAAAGCCGAAAGGTTTGCGGCAAGAAGGATAAGCAGTAAAGGTGCTGCAAGGCTTTTGTGTAAGACGTGTCTTTTTCTTTTGAAAAAACCGCAATTTGTTTTTGTTGTAGTGTTTTTCACTATATTTTCTCTCCATAGTAGATTCCAGCCCATTCCCACCTTCCATGTATTTCAGGGTCTGCCGGAAAGTTTATCTTTTTAAAGTATAAATACCATGTGCTTACATACTGATTCCAACCGGATGTTTTTAAATAGGCTTCTCTTGGGGTGGAAGAAGGGTCAAGTTCCGCCGCCATTTTGATGTGGCTTCCATACATAAAATTTCGTAAATTAAAATCGGGCTGGGCATACAGCTCCGAAAGTTCTTGTTTCCATGCCATTGTAAAAAAATTTACCTTAGACCGGTAATGTTCCAGCGTAACATAGTCGTTGTTTGCAATGGCTGTTTTTATTTTTGCAACAAGGTTGTCCAGCTTTTCGACGGTCCAGCTTTTTGTTGACGAATTGTAATCTACAATTTTTCTAGCATAGCTGTAATTATCGGGAATGCCGGGTATTACAAGGTCGAAGCGTCTTAAGCTGATGAATTTGGAATAGGTTTGTATGGCAAGGTGCCATTCTCCGAGTTTTTCATAATTTTGAGCAAGCATAAAATAAGAATAAGCGGGGTCTATGCTGTCGTAAAAATCGTTGATAAGCATGGAATAGTATGCGGTAAGCCGTTCCGGCTCCGTTGTAATGCCTATAAGGTTTTTTAAGCTTATATATTTTACCGATTTTCCGTCTACTTCTATGTCTTTATCCGATTTTATGATTCGTTCAAAATAATAAGCGGCAGGTTCGCTCATATTTTGTTCCAAATATTCATTTGCAAGCATTAAAAACCAATACTCCTTGTATTTATCCTTTTCGGCGGATTCGGCCAGCGCAGATAAGAAGATGAGTAAAGATTTGTTTTTTTTCTTGAGTTTTAAGTTTTTGGCTATCTTGTCTTTAAGCGCAAAGGCCTCTTCGGAATTTTTTGTTTCTGCTAAAAGAACCGTAAGCTTTTTTTGTTCGTCTTTCAGTTCGTCCATACCGCTGTAAAGGTACGAATTATTGTCTTTTTTACACGAAAGAACAAAAAGGCAAAGGGAACACAGTAATATTATTTTGTATTTCATCTTAAAAAAATCCTACAAACCGTAATCGGCAGATTATTCTTTCTTGCACCATACCGTTTTTAAGGCGGCACCGGTACAATTCACAGTTTATGTATACCTGCACATAATCTGCATTCCTTAAAAACAGCATACCGGCGGTAAAATTACAAGGTTTATTTTTAAGCGGTACAAATAGCACCGCTTAAAAACACGGGCGAGTTTGCTTTGCAAACGCCGCTTATTGAACATATGCGCTTTTCGCGCACGAATGCAACAGTTTCCAAAGTTCAAAACTTTGTTCAACTGTTGCATTTTAAGGAAGATTTTAAATGCCCGTTTTTGCACATAGTTTAAGAACTTAAAAAGGCAACTTTCTTCTTAATTTTCGAAAATAAATAACATCGGCTTTAATTTGAGTTTCCGTACTATATCATGTCTTTTACATATTGGCAATACATTTAAAATGTATTATACTATATGTAATGACAGATTGCATAAAAAAAAGACTATATCAAAAACAAAAATATTCTTTTTCTCTATACCTATTATTGTTTTTTGGTATGTTGTTTTTTTCGTGTAAATCCGTTTCCAAGTCTGCCGGTTTAAGCCATGCGGTAAAGACGGAGCGGCCGTCGGAAACTGCAGCACTTAGACCTGTAGGCGAAGGCACGGCACTTGCCCTGCCGGGACAGCGGGAGCTTGCTGAAAAAAGGCTTGACGCTCGCCTTATTTCCAATGTTGAAAAAGGCTCGCCCGATTCCTTAAAGGCCGCAATGTTGTTTATCCACAGCGACAGCAAGGGGCTTACGGCCCAGAACAAGCTGTATCTGCGCATCATTGCGGATATGATGTATTTGGTCTATCCGCTTGAAACGGACGGGCTTCGGCCGCAGGATTCTCAAGAAGAAAACGAATATCTTACCGGTTTAAAAAATGTAAAAAACGGCGTTTATCCGTTTACGATGAAAAAAAACGATTTTTTGTCTTTAATAATTCCGGTTTTGATTCTTACCCGCGGTACTGCGGTGCAAAACGCCTATTTTCAAGATATGGAAGAAAGACTTTTGCAGGCAAAAAGACTGCGCCCCGAATCGGTTTTGCCGTATTATCTTGAAGGTCTTTTAAAAGAAAGACTGAATAATGAGCTTTCCGCAGAAGAGCTTTATAAAAAAGCGTGGGGCTTGGATCATTCGTGTTATCCTGCAGGTATACGATATGGAATGATTGCCGCCGGAAAGGGGCAGGGCGATGCGGCTATAAAAATTGCCGATATTCTTTCTTCCGCCCATAAAGGCAAATTTGAAATTCTTCTTTTATATGCGCACGGGTATCTTGCAAACAAGGAGCCTGCAAAGGCGTCGGAATATATAATCGATGTTTTAAAACGGGAGCCTGAAAATATTTCAGCCTTGCTTTTGCGCATACAGGCGCTTATAGAACAGGGTGAATACCTCAAGGCAAATGCCCTCTTGGACGCCTATTCTTTAAAAAGCAGAACTTCTAAAGACTATCTATTATTTAGGGCGCGGCTTGCAAGCGAATGGAATAAAAATCTGATAAGCTCCGCCGAGTTTTTAAGCGAAGCGTATCGGCTGTATCCTGAAGACTTTCGGGTGCTTTTAGCTTGCGCCGAAATATGCTTTGCTTCTTCTCAAAAGATAGAAAATAAAACGGCGGATTTTTTTATTCAAAAAGCGCTGCAAAAGGACCCGGATAATGCTGCGGCGGCGGCTCTTTTGATTAAAAACAATATTGCTGTGGAAAATTGGAGCGGCGCCGTTTCGCTTGCGGTAAAATTGGCAAATAAATATCCTACAAATGCAAATAAGGAGCTTTTGGTTTTGGCATATTTGGGAGCGGGGAATTTTCAAGAAGCGCTTGCCGTTTCAAAACAGCTTTATGCAGCCGCAAAGCCTGCATCCAATACGGTTGTAAAACTGTACCTCGAAGCCTTGTACAAAACGAAAAACTACGAAACTGTAAGCAGGCTGATAAGGGATAAAAGTGCGTCTGCAGATTCTGAATTAAAATCCATTTTGCATTATTTTAGTGCAAAACTCGTTCAGGGTAATCCTGAATCTTATTTGGCCTCTCTAAGGGCGAGCCTTTTGGCAAACCCGCGCAATAAAGAAGCCCTTTTTGCAATGTATGAGCTTTACTTGAGCGCAAAAGATTACCGAAAAGCCAAATATTACCTTGGACAGGTGTTGGCCTTAGACCCTTCCAACAGGAAAAATGCGGTTTTGGCTGAAAAACTGGAAAAATTACTTGTAAATTAGGTAAAAGTGTTGTATTATTCGGACGGTCATTACAACGAATAAAACCAGAGGAGTAAATCTATGTGTAAACATGTATGCGACTTATGCGGATATGTATATGATTCGTCTTTAGGCGATCCCGATAACGGCATTAAACCCGGAACGAAATTCGAAGAAATTCCTGAACAGTGGCTGTGCCCCTTGTGCGGAGTGGGCAAAGAGAATTTTGTAAAGGTTGAAGTATAGAAAATCATCCTTATCGGACTAAAAAATAAAAGCATAAAAGAATCGAATAACGGCACTATTTTCCGCATGTATATTTTGCCGTATCGGTAAATAAAAGAATCATTTTTTCGCTTTTTAAGCTGTAAAATTTTTTAAAGGATTTTTATGGAACTGAATACTTTTATTAATTCCATCGGCTATGACGGCAATTCTGCCGTTGCCGATAAGATGGCTTTTTCAAAAAACAAGGGGAAAAGCCTTTCGCAATTGGTGGAATCGGGGCAATTCCGTGCGGCGGCAGCCTATGCCGTCTATACGGAAGATGAAGAAGGGCTGCAGCAGGTTGCCGATATGTATAACAAGCTCGCAGGTTCTTCTTATAAAAAAGAACAAATGTACCGCCTTTTCGGCGTTTCCAAAGTAGATGTTAAAAAAGTCCTGTTTTTATAATTTTTAAAGATTTTAATACGCCTTTCCCACCTGCAAACCAAATGCAAAAATTATTTACCGTTACAATCCGAAAGCCCGTTTTCGGCGGTTCTTGTATTTCCGCCATAGACGGCAAAACCGTTTTTGTGCCGTATGCGCTTCCCGAAGAAGTTGTAGAAATTGTTATCGTAAAAGAGCATAAAAATTATTCGGAAGGAAAAATCGAAAGAATTCTAAAAGCTTCTCCGTATAGAACCGAACCTGCCTGTCCGTATTTTTACCGTTGCGGCGGCTGCGATATGCAGATGGCAGAGGCGGACTATCAGCGGAAACTCAGGGCGGAAACTGCAACGGAGGCCTTTTGTAGGGCCGGTTGCCGTGAGGAGTGTAGTTTTGAGTTTATCGTAGGCGATGAGTGGGAATACCGTTCCCGTTTTCAGTTTCATACAACCGAAAAAGGGGGCTTTGCGCAAAAAAGGCAGGGCAGTGCGGAGCTTGTGCCGATACGGGATTGCCCGGTTGCAGTTAAACCGCTTCGGGCTTTGCTACAAAAGGGGGAGGCTGCGGCCGCCGATATGTTTTCGGGTGCGGCGAAAACATATCGGCGACTTCACGTGTTTGCTTCGGACAGCGGTATCTTTACCGAATTAAACGCCGCTTCGTGTTCTGTAAGGCTGTGCGGTAAAACGGTGCGCTTTAATCCCTTGGGCTTTTTTCAGTCCAATATGGCTATGACCGAAAAACTGATTCGGACGATGATGGCAGAAGCTGATTTCGGCGGCCGAATTCTGGATTTTTACGCAGGTGTTGGAACCCTGTCCCTGTTTGCGGCCGATTGCGCGGCGGAGATTCATCTGGTGGAGCACAATAAACATGCGCTTGAATACGCGCGCCTTAATTTCGGTACGGAAGCCGGGGTGTTAAACGGCCGCTTGAAGGTTGAGTATCACGGACTTGACGGAAAAAACTGGGCAAAAACCGCCGGTGCGCACCGGCCTTTTGACACGGTCATTGCGGATCCGCCGAGGAGCGGAATGGAAAAGGCCGTGCTCGAGTGGTTTTGTGCGGCGAAGATTCCGCAGCTGGTGTATGTGTCGTGCGACCCTGTCAGTTTTGCGCGCGATGCGGCAGTACTGATTGCCGCAGGTTATCGGCTGAAAAAGCGCTTTTTGTTCGATTTTTATCCGCAAACGCACCATATCGAAACACTCGGAATTTTCCGTTTGTAATGCGGCACTATACGCCCTTATTTGTAAGGAAATTTTTCGATTGGATGCGATTTTATGTTCCCTGTTAACTGCGGCACTCATGCCGGCTACCAAAACTTTGTTGTTGCTAACCTTCGTAAACACACTATCCGAATCCCGATGCCTTTCCGCGTAACACTTGGGACATCATTGACCGGTTTTGGAATCTTGTCAAAGTTCTAAGTTATCATTGTTTTCCATTTGAACGGCAATCTTATTCCCTATAGCCTGATTAAAATATTTTACAATATTCCTCATCATCCTCTCTTCAATCAATCGCAATGACTGTATCACTTTCATAAAAATCATCTGTATTTTGCGGATTATTTAAAAATTCATTAATAGCTTGATAACTCTTATCCATAACAAGCTCCTAGGGGTATTATTTTGCTGATAAATCTGTTAATGATTCCCCTATTACAGGGAAAATTGAGCTTCAATATCATGTAAATAACAATTCTTTACGGAGCATTTCACATTCTTTCGCCATTTCTCGTAAATCCTCATCAGGGACGATCTCTTTAAGATCATAGACAAGAGGGTCTTGAATAAAATCAGTCAAAGCCTTGTTTATGACGGTTTTATCTTCTTCGGTAAAAGTAATGCGAATAGTGTTTTCAATTTCATTGTCAAGTAATCTTCCCAATGAAACACAACCGTTAATAGCACACTCTAACATAAGAGCCGCCAGATCGGCTATCAAATCAATGGCGTAGTAAAAATTATATTCTATACCTTCAGTATTTATATATTTAAGATTAGGCGATGTGCGAAAATCTCCATTTAATTTTTTCAAGCCCGTATCTATAAATATTTCACTGAAAGTTACCTCTGTTTTTTGTTTATCAATAAGGTAGTCCAGCAAGGTCAGACTGTCATCTGTTCCGCCAATATAGCTGCCCCAATATTTTTCAATATACATTAAAAATTCCTTTGCACATTAAAGTGTTTACCGTACCGTAATGAGCTTTCGTACTTCATCAAGAATTATGTGAGACGGGGCGGCTTATTTCTTTTTTCCCTGATCGGCGACGGCATTTATTTTTGCATTTATTTTTTCCTGATCGCCTAAGTACCGCTTGCTTAAAATTTTGAAATTCGAATCGAATTCGTACACCAGCGGAACTCCGGTCGGGATATTAACCGAAATAATTTCTTCATCGCTTAAATTTTCGAAGTATTTGACCAGTGCGCGCAGCGAATTGCCGTGAGCCGCAATGATAACCCGCTTGCCGTTAAGCATATCGGGCTTGATATGTTTTTCAAAATAGGGAACCGCCCGTTCTATTGTCGTTTTAAGGCTTTCGGTTAAGGGCAGTTCATTTTCGGGGATTCCCCGGTATTGCTCCTGTAAGCAGGGACAGCGTTTATCCGTCTTTTCTAAAGAAGGCGGGGCAATGTCAAAGGATCTTCGCCAAATTTTGACCTGATCTTCGCCGTATCTTTCGGCCGTTTCGGCCTTGTTAAGTCCCTGTAAGGCGCCGTAATGCCGCTCGTTCAGCTTCCATGTTTTTATGACAGGCAGCCATTCACGGTTCATTTCTTTTAAAATGTAGTTTAGGGTATGAATGGCACGCATTAAATACGAGGTATAACAGATGTCGAAATCGAAGCCTTCTTTTAAAAGAACCGCCCCTCCTTCTTTTGCCTCTTCAATTCCTTTTTCGCTTAAATCGACATCGGTCCAGCCGGTAAAAAGATTTAACTTGTTCCATTCGCTCTCTCCGTGTCTGACCAAAACCAGTTTCATAAAACCCTCCGTAAAGAAGCAAGATGCCTCGATTTAATGTACGGTTTGATTATATATACTTTTATAAATTTTTCAAGTGTATGGAAAAAAATTGTCAATATTTGATGCGCCCCGTTCAAACGGTTTAGGTTGAGTGCGCCGCCTGCGCCATACAAAATCACCCCGCTTTGTTCGGGCGGGGCGGTTTTGTTTTTACAGGTTTTTATCCATTGTAAAGCTTAATTTAGAATAGGCGAAGGATCCTTTTATTAACTCGGAAAGATAATCCTTCGTTTTGTTTAAAATGTAGTCCGCCGTTTTTTTGTTTTCGGCTGTCAAAAATTCGGAGATTTGCTTGGCCGGAACCTTGGAAGCGGCCTTTGTTACCTCGTCAACCCGCATTCGTCCGTAGCTTTGCATTTCGATTATATAGCGCGCATTATCCCGCCGAAAGGCCGAATACCGGGCTTCTACAAAATGTCCGACCAGCTTAAAAAGCCAGTACGCATTGTCTTCGGAAACGCGCTTTGTCATACGCTTGTACGCAAGCGGTGTGTCCGAAACGTTCGTAAAAAACGGAACGTAGGGCACAAAGGCCGTCGTGCCGAACGCGAGCCATTGTATGCCGGCCAACCCCTTGGGAGCGCCGGGACGCAGCTGAAGTATGTGGGATTCGGCTGTTCTTGAAAGGGAGATGGCTCTAAACCGCGTTTTTTCGTACTCGGTGTTGCCGCTGCCGAGCGGGTCGTATTCGGTTTCGTTGTAATGCGAGCTTAAGATGTATTCTACGTCTTCGACCGAAATAAGCCGTTCGGCCTTTCTGATAAACGGAATATCGTTTGAAACGGGCGACTGCTCGATTTCGGGATTCAAATACTTTTGGGCAAACCATGCGCGCGGCGTATTATAGACCCTGTCCTGCTCGCTTGAAGTGCCGAAAATATGTCTGAAATTAAAACCGGTTCTATCGGGGTTTAGGTTGTGTTCTTTTACGAATTCCTGTATGCCCTTGGACCACTGATATTCGTCCGGTTTTTTAAAGTCGATTTTTTCTATACAAACCTGATTCGGGGCGACGGCATAGCAGTCGTCGGGGATACGGACGGCAACCCAGTGGTGCCCGCAGGGGATTTCCATATACCACGCTTCTTCGGTGTCGGCAAAGAGGATTCCGTTTCCTTCAGCAGAGCCGTATTCGGCAATTAGTTTGCCTAAAAAGGCGACGCCTTCTTTTGCCGAATTGATGTACGGAAGAACAATATCGTTGATGGCGTCTTCTGCAATGCCGCCGGGAACTAGCGGATCATAGGCCAAAACCCGCGCATTTGCATACACGCTTTCGGTGGAACTGACGGCGACGTTTTTTTCGTTGATTCCCGCCTCGCCGTAAAAGCCGTTGTTTTCTTTGTCGTGCGGGTAGGCCTGCGGAACGGAGGTGTGGCGAAGTGCCTTTGCAGGCAGCGGAACCTTAACCCCTGTGTTTAAGGATTTATATATCCGTCCGGCCTCGTTTACCTCAGGTTTCGATATAAAAATCTTGGGGCTTATGGCCCTGTGAAAATCTTCGTTCCGCGCAATCAGAATACTGCCGTCAATGGAGGCCTTTTTACCTACTAAGACGGTCGTACAGGCGCTTCGTTTTTTATCGTACATAAGTTACCTCGTAAATTGAAAAAGAATTTTTAAAGAGATTTTATGAAAGAAACTATAGCATGCCGGTAAGAAATTTACAATACGGTTCCGATGCGTCCTGCTGAAGAATGTACATTCTGAGTACATTCTTCAGTTTTGAGTTTGCTAAGAGCGCAAACTTATACTGCCGTCCAAGAATTGACCATGACGTCAATTCTTGGACATGGCCAAGCGAAAGCCGAGATCACTGTACCTAAAGTCAGGACTGTCGCTGCCACGCTTGCCTACAGTGCAATCATCCGCGCCGCTGCTCCAACTGCCGCCGCGCCTAACACGATCAGAGCCTAATGCAGGCCATTTAGGATCCGTAACCTCATCAGCCGTTATACTACTGTACCGGTCCCAGCACCATTCCCAGACGTTGCCGGACATGTTATGGAGTCCAAGCGCATTTGCAGCTTTGCTTTCTACCGCAGCCGTCTTAGTTGCTTCAGAGGCTTGGTCATCCCAAGTGTTTCCGTCCCACCATTCGTCATACACTGCAATCCTTGTAGTTTCATTGCGTAAACTTTCCCAAGTTTCTCCTTCGGGTAAGGGCAGGGTATTAAAACCTATCGGCTTTTTAGCTCCGCTTGCACTGTCCAGCTTGGTAAGCCATACTTCTCCGTATTGTACCGCATTTGTGTTATCGCTTCCTTGATATCGGGCCGCAAATTCCCATTCGGCTTCCGTAGGAAGACGATAGCCTTTTTTATCCATATCGGCGTATGCGGCATCGCAAGCAGCCTCATCCGTCGCATCTTTTAATACGGTAGTATCGGTATCGCTTTTGCGGTATACGCATTCGGTATCCGAGCCATTCATCATTTCCGTATACGCATTACACCAAACTATGCAGTCTAGCCAGCTTACTTCAGTTACAGGCTCTGTTTTTCCTGCATCTGTAGGCTCAGCTCCTACGGCTCCATTGCTTCCTTCTCTTCCATGATTAGCAAAGGTGTAGTTCTTACTATTTTTAGTATTCCATTTGAGTACACTATGCCATAACTCGTACGTTACCTCCGTTTTGCCAAGCTTGTAGGGACTCAAATTTACCTTGCGGTCTTTAATAAATACACCTTTCCAATAATCGTCCTCTCCGGGTAGAGGGTATGAAGGTTCCATGCCTACGATTCCGTTTGCAGGAGGAATGATGTTTACAAAGTCGCCTGCATTGTCCAGACAGGCTGTAAGGATAAGTGCGGTAAGCAGCACAAAAGCCTCTCTCAAAAAGGTGAATGTCTTGTGTCTTTTTAACTTTGTCATATAAGACCTCCAAAAAATGATATGCTTTTTTATAAAAGGAATACTCCCCCTTACATCCATCTCATCCATACTTTATGAGGCTATGCACCTGTGTTTTACGGTGTTACCACATCATCGTGAGTCAGTATATACAGTCGTCTTGCATCTGTCAACCTTTATTTTCTTTTAGGCACGGGAATCGGCAAAAGTGCGTATAAGGTTGGAAGATAAGCAATACTGTACCGGCGTCTTTACCGTAACAGGCATTGTATCTGCCGTTATCTTGCAGCATAATCGTTAAATATTCATCATAATCTTCCAAAATGTATAAAAAATTGTTTTTACTTCTTGCAAAAATATTTAATCTATGTTATTGTGTATGTAAGGGTATTTTCCATTATAGTCTTGCAGTATGCTTTTCAAACAAATTCGGCTTAAAAATTATAATCGGGCAGGTACCTTATAAATACTTTTATATAAGGACGGTTTTTTATGAGCGAAAAAAAACTTGTTATGATCGACGGTAATACGGCCGCCGGTCACGTAGCTCACGCTTTAAGTGAAGTAATAGCGATCTATCCTATTACACCGTCGAGCCCCATGGGCGAGGTTGCCGATGAATATTCGGCACGCGGACGCGAAAATATTTGGGGAACCATTCCCAATGTTGTCGAACTCCAGTCCGAAGGCGGTGCTGCCGGAGCTGTGCACGGAGCTTTAACCACGGGTGCCTTATCTTCTACATTCACGGCGTCTCAAGGTCTTCTTTTGATGATTCCGAATATGTATAAGATTGCAGGCGAGTTGACGAGTACGGTATTCCATATTGCTGCGCGGGCCATAGCCTGCAGCGCTCTTTCGATTTTCGGCGACCATCAGGACGTTATGGCCTGTCGTCAAACCGGCTGGGCGATGCTGGCTTCCAATTCCGTACAGGAAGTTATGGATTTGGCCGTTATTTCTCATGCGTCAACCTTGGAATCCCGCGTGCCTTTCCTTCACTTCTTTGACGGTTTTAGAACTTCGCACGAAATTCAGAAAATCGAAGAGGTTTCATACGATGTAATGAGGCAGATGGTCAGCGATGAGCTTGTCAGGGCTCACCGAAAGCGCGGATTGACTCCGGAAAATCCTGAGCTCCGCGGTACGGCGCAAAACCCCGACATTTATTTCCAAGGCCGGGAAGCCGTAAACAAATACTATCTTGCAACCGTCGATATCGTACAAAAACAGATGGATAAATATGCCAAACTTACCGGCAGGCAGTATCATCTGTTCGATTATCATGGGGCCAAGGATGCGGAGTCCGTTATCATTTTGATGGGTTCGGGCGCCGAAACGGTAGAAGAAACCGTAGACGAGCTTAATTCCCGCGGCGGAAAGTACGGTGTTTTAAAGGTACGCTTGTACCGCCCGTTCAGTGCCGAGCATTTCGTAAACGCGCTGCCTAAGACGGTTAAACACATTGCGGTTCTCGACCGCTGTAAGGAACCGGGCTCTTTGGGTGAACCCCTTTACGAAGATGTCAGAACAGCCATCGGCGAAATGCAGGCTGCTGGAAAATGCCCCTTTGCCGAATATCCGACCGTTTTGGGCGGCCGCTACGGCTTAGGCTCGAAAGAATTTACGCCTGCAATGGTCAAAGGCGTATTCGACAACCTTACCGGAGCCAAAATTCCCAATTTTTCAGTCGGTATCGAAGACGATCTTACCCATTCCAGCGTAGCATACGATCCCAATTTCAAATTGGAAGATAAGGATATGCATCAGGCCATGTTCTTCGGCCTCGGTTCCGACGGTACGGTCGGTGCAAACAAAAACTCGATTAAGATTATAGGTGAGGCGACGGACAACAATGCGCAAGCCTATTTTGCTTATGACAGTAAAAAATCGGGCGGTTTTACGATTTCGCACCTGCGTTTCGGAAAAAACACAATCCGAAAGCCCTACTTAATTACAAATGCGGACTTTGTCGCCTGTCATAAATTCACCTATCTTGAAACCTACGATATGCTGTACAGCCTTAAAAAAGGCGGAACCTTCCTTTTGAACACGCCGTACGGAAAAGATACCATTTGGGATAAAATTCCGGTGGAAGTACAAAAGCAGATTATCGAAAAAGAGGCGAAATTCTACGTTATCGACGCTATTAAAATAGCGGAAAAAGCGGGAATGGGAACCCGAATTAACGTTGTTATGCAGACCGCTTTCTTTAAGATTTTCGGTATTTTGCCCGAAGATGAGGCTGTCGGTCTTATCAAAAAGTTTATCGAAAAGTCGTACGGAAAAAAAGGCCCCGAAATGGTTCAGAAGAATATTACGACAATCGATCTGGCCTTGGCCGGGGTTGAACAGGTAGACTATCCGAAAACAGCTTCGAGCAAACTTAAGATGCACCCCGCCATTACCGGCGACGCTCCCGAATTCGTACAAAAAATTCTCGGTACGATTGCAATACAGAAGGGAGACGGCTTAAAGGTCAGCCAGATACCCGATGACGGTACCTTCCCGACCGGCACCACCCAATACGAAAAACGGGCAATTGCCGAATACGTTCCGATCTGGAAAAGTGATCTGTGTATTCAGTGCGGTCAGTGTACGGTGGTTTGTCCCCATGCTTGTATCCGAATGAAGGCCTACGATTCTTCTCTTTTGAGCAAGGCTCCCGCAGGCTTTAAGGCCGCCGATTACAAGGGTAAGGAATTTGCAAATGCCAAGTTTACAATTCAGGTTTCGCCTGAAGATTGTACCGGCTGCGGTCTTTGCGTGCAGCAGTGTCCTGCAAAATCCAAAGAAAACCCCGAAATCAAAGCCATCAATATGGAAAACTTTGCAGAAAACAGAGAAACGGAAGTTAAGGCGTGGAACTTCTTCTTCCATGACATTCCGGATCCCGATACCAGAAATCTGAACCTCGGAACGGCTAAGGGTCTTGGTATGAAACTGCCCTTGTTCGAATTCTCCGGTGCCTGTGCAGGCTGCGGTGAAACTCCGTATGTAAAGATTTTGTCGCAGTTGTTCGGTGACAGGGCTATTATTGCAAATGCGACGGGTTGTTCTTCGATTTACGGCGGAAACCTGCCGACGACCCCGTATACAAAACGCCCCGACGGACGAGGCCCGGCATGGTCGAACTCGCTGTTTGAAGACGCGGCCGAATTCGGTTACGGTATGCGGCTTACCAGCGATAAGCTTGCAGAATATGCCCGCGAAGTTGCCGCCAAGGTAAAGGAAAAGGGCATTGCAGGTGGCGTTATCGATAAGATCTTGGCCAATACCCAGTCCGACGATGCTGCAATCGAAGACCAGAGGAGCTTTGTTTCCGAGCTTAAAAAAGAGCTGGCTAAATCGAGCGAGCCTTTGGCAAAAGAACTCGATTCGCTTACCGACCATCTGATCAAGCGTTCGGTCTGGATTCTCGGAGGCGACGGTTGGGCCTACGATATCGGTTACGGCGGTCTTGACCACGTTCTCGCTTCGGGAAAGGACATCAACGTACTGGTAATGGATACGGAAGTTTATTCCAATACGGGCGGTCAGATGTCAAAGGCAACCCCGATCGGTGCTATTGCGAAATTTGCCGCTTCCGGTAAGGAAATAAGCAAAAAAGACCTCGGTATGATGGCCATCAGCTACGGATATGTATATGTTGCGCACATTTCGATGGGTGCAAATATGGGACAGGTAATTAAGGCCTTCCGCGAAGCCGAAAGCTACGACGGACCTTCCATTATCATTGCATACAGCCATTGTATCAACCACGGTATCAATATGACCAAGGGTATGACCAACCAAAAAGAGGCGGTAACCTGCGGTTTGTGGCCCCTGTACCGATACGATCCGCGGCTTGTCGAACAAGGCAAAAATCCGTTCCAGCTTGATAGCAAGGAACCCGATTTTAACCTCGCAGACTTTATGTATAAGGAAGTTAGGTTTAAGGCTTTGAAAAATGCGGACCCTGCAAGGGCTCAAATGCTGCTTGACAAGGCCGTAACCAAGGCAAAACGCCGCTGGATGGAATATAAATATCTGGCCGACAGGCCCTTCTAAAACGGGTTAAAAGACCTATAAGCCGCAAGAACTTTTATGTTTTTGCGGCTTGTTTTGTTTTAAAGGATGTGTGCTTTAGTAGTTTAAAAAAAAGATGATGAGATGAAAAAGGTCTTTATAATGCAGGTTTTTTATAATCAGGTGTCTTATATTTCCAAATTGAGTACTTTAAAGACCGAAAGAATTTTAGGGTCTATGTCCTTATATAAATAAAGAGCCTCCCTGTCTTCTTTTTTTATGCCTTTTAAGGCAGCTAGCTTTTTTAAAATTGAAGGGTCCGTTTTTTTGGTGGCCGTAATAGCGCCTATATCTACAAGCTTCTTGCTTACGATAAGTTCGCCTCCGGTTGCAAGGTTTTGCAGGCGACAGGCCAGATTTATACCGTAGCCTACATAATCCCTATATTTTAACTGAGACGTCTCGGCTGAAATTTCGTATTTATATACCTTATCCAAAACAAGCGCCCCGCCTAGCGATAGATTTTCATACGGCTTAAAAAGTTCTTCGTTGGCAAATTCCACATATGAGGTAAAAACCATAACGGCTTCTTTAATAGCCGTCCCGTCCAACTTATCCCATATTACCAATGCCCCGTCTCCAAGCAGTTTATAATACGAACAGCTGTATCCGAATTGATTAACACAGGAAAGAAAGTTGGATGTAAATGATGTAATCAGTGAAAAAACCGTTTTTTCGTCATAACTGCACATAAAGTCGCTAAAACCGCGCACATCAATGCAAAGAATGAGAGAATGAGGTCTTGTTTCTCCAAGATAGACATTATCGAAGATATCTACCGGCATCTTTTTTAAGCCGGCTATCGCTCCGGAATCAAGTTCGATTGTAATATCCTTAGGCGAATCTTCCATTATGCTTTGTACCGTATCATCACTAGCCATACCGGTATTATAATTCAATTTATTAAAAATAGCAAGTCTTTATTAGTTATTTGCAGGCTGTTTTATATACACACGTTTTACGCTTACGGCCTTCTTTGTTTTTAAATCTATTTCGGAAATTAAGCCGCAAAAAAAGGCGACTCCTTCGTCCATAAGGTCGAATTTTTGAGGAACTTGGGTTTTAAGCCTTGTAATTGCGCTTTCAGGTGACGCCCCGATAACCGAATAATATGCGCCCGTCATTCCCGCGTCGGTTATATAGGCGGTTCCGTTGGGTAATATCCGCTCATCAGCGGTTTGGGTGTGAGTATGGGTGCCGCTGAATATCGAAACACGTCCGTCAAGATAAAAGGCCAGCGCCTCTTTTTCAGCTGTAGATTCCGCATGAAAATCGACGATAATAACGGCATTTTCAAAGTCGAAATTATGTTCGGAATTTAAAAATAATTTATCTATTGTCTGAAAAGGGCAGTCGATTGCCCGCATATTTTCCCTGCCTTGCAGATTTATGACGATATATTTTACTCCGTTTTTTTCTATTTGGACTATTCCGGCGCCGTGTGCAAACGGAAAATTATGGGGCCGCAAAATTCTTTTATCATTGCCGAAATTATGCCGTATATCGAATTTTTCCAGCGTATGATTGCCGCCGGTTATAACATCAACCCCGGCGTCGAAAAAAACGGCGGCCTGCTCTTCGCGGATACCCGCTCCGTTTGCAGTATTTTCCCCGTTTACCGCTACAAAGTCGATGTTTTCTTCTTTTATTATTTTGGGTATGTATGTTTTAACCGTTTTAAGTCCGATATTTCCGCAGACGTCTCCGCCGAAAAAAACTTTTATACTTTTTTTGTCATCCATAATTTAGAGGGAGTTTACAATAATAAGAAAATAAAATCAATCGGGTAGGGCGCAATTTACTGCAAGGAAATGAGGATTATAAGCGGATGATGGGAGTCGAACCCACGTCTCCAGCTTGGAAGGCTGGGGTAATAGCCGTTATACAACATCCGCAATAACCAACTGCAGAGATTATATCTTCTTTTATGAAAAGTGTCAAGTAAATACCGCCTTTTTTTCTTTAATGCCGCGGTTTTTTTAAAATTTTACGGTTATACTTTAAAACGGCATCTTATAAAAATAAAGAAATTAAATATTATTTATACGGAATATGAGGTTTCAGTATTGAAAAATTTATAAAAATATGGCATATTATACGCAGGGTATAAAAATTTGCCTTTGTTGCTAAGGGCAATCAGTGTAAGTTTATAAAAATGGAGTATGCATGAAAATCATTTTATTAACGCTTGCGGTATCTTTTTCTTTATCGCTTCTTTTAGGCTTTTTGTTGGGGGTTTTTAAAAGAATCTTTCACGTGGAACCCGATAAAAAGGTTGCTGCCATACGGGCCTGTCTTCCCGGTGCAAACTGCGGTGCCTGCGGTTATCCGGGCTGCGACGGCTTTGCTGCCGCCGTTGCTGCAGAGGATGCTCCCGTAAACGGGTGTCCCGTCGGGGCGGCTCCTGTTGCCGAAGCCGTCGGTAAGATTATGGGGGTAGACGGAAGTGCCGCCGCCAGAGTTGCGCTTTTAACCTGTCAGGGGTCTCACGATGTATGCCGCAATAAATGCGATTATATCGGCGTAAAGACCTGTAAGGCTGCGAAAATCTCGATAAACGGTACCAAAGAATGCGATTGGGGCTGTATCGGGCTCGGCGACTGCGAGGTTTCCTGCCCCTTTGACGCTATTCATATTATGCCGAACGGACTGCCTGAGGTCGATTACGATAAATGTACCGGCTGCGGTGTCTGTGTTGCACAATGTCCTCAGCATGTTTTGACGCTCGTCAACAAAAAGCTCTCCGGTGCGATAGCGCTGTGTTCGTGCAGAAACCCGCGTAAGGCGCAGATAATGAAAAACTGTAAACGCGGTTGTATTAAATGTATGAAATGCGAAAAAAACTGTCCGACGGGGGCTATAAAGGTCATCGACGGAATACCTGTTACGGATTACGCCCTTTGTACGTCCTGCAATAAGTGCGTCGAAGGCTGTCCGACTAAGGTTTTGGTACTTGCGCAGAATAAGATTCAATATGTCGAAGGCTGCGCTGCATGCCATTCCGCCTAAGATAAGGCAAAATCGACCGCGGGGCATAGATTAGACCTGTTCGATGACTTCGTTGCCGAACAGGTCTTACGAGTTTAAAAGTGCGTAAGAATAGCACGATTTTGAACATCGTATCAAAGCAGGTTTATTCGTGCGGAGGGTTTAATACCTGACGTTTTACGTCTATGCTCTGCGCCGTAACATGAGGGTATTAAAGCCGGCTGCAACCACCTCGTCAAAAAATGTACATCCTTGTACATTTTTTGACTGCGAGTTTTTTGCAAGGCAAAAAACTCGTTTCCATTTGGAACCACCGGCATCCGTGCCGGATTACACATACAGTGCGAAACATTGAGCACTGTACCCCGACACTCGCGTCGGGATATGTTGATTATAAAAAACTTTGAAAAGGACGGTCTTAAAACCGCTCTTTTGCGGGGGAAGATGTGAAAAGCGGAATCGTAACTATTATCGGAAGACCCTCTGCAGGAAAATCCACCTTTTTAAATGCGGTCTGCGGAGAAAAGGTTTCCATCGTTTCGCAGGTTCCGCAGACTACCCGTAACGCAATCCGCGGCATCGTAAACACTGCAAGAGGCCAGATCGTCTTTATCGATACGCCCGGCTATCATATCTCTCAAAAAAAACTGAATGTAAAACTACAAGACATTGCAAAAACGCGTTTGACCGAAGCCGATGCCGTCTTATATCTTTTAGACGGGGCTCGGGATTTCGGGGAAGAAGAGGCGCAGATATGCGGCCTTTTAACCGATTTGCAAGAAAGGCTCGTAATTGCGGTAAACAAGACGGATGTTTCGAACCATAAGACCGGCAGCTCAAAAAGCTCTCTTTTGCAGGCCATGCCTTCGGTTCCTTCTGCACGGATTTTTACGGTTTCCGCCTTAAAAAAAGAAGGACTCGATGCGGTTCTCGAAGCCCTATTTTTGCTTTTGCCTGAAAGCGAGCCCCTGTACCCCCCCGAATTTTATACCGATCAAGATACCTCTTTTAGAATTACGGAAATTATACGCGAACAAGCTATTTTGCATACCCGTGACGAAATACCGCATGCCGTGTACGCGGGCATTCAGGACGCAGAAATGCGCAAAAACGGCAAGGAACTGTGGGTCAGGGCACTTTTATATGTCGAAAAGGAGAGCCAAAAGGCAATGGTAATCGGAAAAGGCGCCGCAGTTATAAAAAGTATACGGGTTAAATCGATGGCGGAAATGAGAAAGATTTTTCCGTATAAGGTACAGCTCGATTTGCAGGTCCGTGTACACAAAAACTGGCGGCAAAAAGACACCGTTATCCGCTCCCTCACGGAATAACGCTGCCGTCAAATAAGGGCTTCTTTTATAACCGCGTCCGGCTTATGACACAAGCAGCCGTTCAAGCGGATTTCAGACAAGCCTTTTTGTTCAATAACCTTGTACTCAACGCCGTATACACGGCGCCTATTTACACTTAAAACAAAAAGATGCCTGAATCGAGCGTTTTAAAATTTTTCCCCGCAGCCGACTGTATCAAACAAAACAAAAACCGCTTTAACTCCGAATACGCCTGTACCGAAAGGCCTTGTTCCCGCGAAACCGCAGGCGGCAAGTACCTTATTGCGGATAAATAATGTAAACTCTCTTTTGAAAGATAAAAAAAAGGTTCGCCTTTTTGTGTGCAGTTTTTGCAGGCACAGGCGTCCTCATTCGGCAGGTAAAAAAGGTCTTGTGCCGTTGTGCCGGCGGACTCAAAGGGCAAAGCGGACGGCCGCGGGGAGGCAATCGGTTCTAAGAACGCTGAGTCTTGTTTTGAAGGATAGGCTGCGGTTTCGGCATAAAGGCCTGTTTTTGTTCCGCAGCGGCAGCAGCATTCCGTATCGGGGGCCAGCCCCGAAAAGATGACGGTCCGCCACAAAAAGCGCAGCAGGGCCGTCTTGCAGCCTGCCTCACTTGAAGAGGCAATGCCTGTTAAAAAAAAGTTGAACAGGTTCCAGCCGATATTTCCTTTAAAATGTATTGCAAGCTCGGCCGCAAAGGATGCACACCACAGGCGGGTCAGGTTTTCGCGTAAACCGGCCCGGTAATCGCTTACCTTAAAGTCGGTTATCTTATGCGAATTCTTAGCAGGGTTCGAATAAATCCATACCGTTCCGCTTTGATAGGGAGATACGAGGCCGCGCAGCCTGCTTTTCGGCCCTCCGAATACGGCCGCTTCCATCAGCTTACACGAATGGTCAGTTTCTGGCAATAGGAGTACTGCATTCCGGTGCCCCTCGCCGAAATTTTTTACCGATAAGACGATGGCCTCGGACGACCACGACCTGTTTGCCATTTTGTTGTGCGGAACCTATTTTGTTTCAAGGTTCTTCTTCGGTTAAGGTATGGCCTGCAATTTCCAAAAGGCTTTTTGCCCGCCTTCCTAATGCCCCGCTTTTTTTATCCCGCGCTATCGAGGAAACTAAGGGCACAAGAGAAGAATATTTATTTCTTTTGAACATATCAAGACCGATACTTTTGATCATCGTATCCTTGTGGTTCAAATAGGCTTCCGCAACGGGGGCAGTGGAAGCGTTTTCGATTTTGGAAATAACCTTTCCCAGCTCCATACAAAATTGCTTTCGTTTCGGATCGGAGATAAGTTTAAGAGCCTCTTTTTCGACATCGGGATAGATGACGGCGAAGTTGTTTTTTAAAAGGAATTCGGCTATCGTCAATCTTACGGGCTGCCCTGTTTTTTCCGATTTAAAAGATTCCACCAGCCAGTTATTCGCTTCGCCGTTATTTAATTCGGAGAGGACCTCGATTGCCGCCTTTTTGACCACCGTCTCGGGGTCTTTTTTTGCCCGATACAGAAGATACGGAACCGCCTCGCCGCGTTTCGCTTCTTTTGCAGACCGAACGGCCTGCAACCGTACCTTATAGTAGCTGTCTTTAAACCCTTGCAGCAGCACGTCTTCGGCTTCTTTCGATTTAAATTCGGCAACACCCTTAATTGCCGACGCCCTAAGATAGGGGTCCTTATCTTCAAAGAGGGCCGTTAAGATGGGAAGAACGTCTTCATCGCCGATCTTTCCAAGAGCGGAAGCCGCTGTTCCGCGTATAATAGCATTTTCGTCGGTATCTTCGGCAGTTTGTTTAAAAAATTCCTTGTTTTCGGCATAGTGAAGTTCTTCAAGCGCAAACATAATATTTTGTTTTGTAATCAAAGTCTGCTTTTCGTCTTCGGAAATTTCGCTTTCAAAAAATTCGGCAAGAAAAACCGCGTCTTCGGGGCTTCCGATCTTTCCCAGAGCCGAAATACAGGCATCACCGAAATCGGCAGTGTCTTCTTTGAGGATCGTTTTCAGCTGTTCGGCAGCTTCCGCCGTTTTTATTTCTTTTATGTAAGAGATCGCCGCCCGTACGATTTCTTTTTGGTACTCGTACCTGTTTTCCAAAACGGCCAGCGCTTCAGCTTGTAATACGCCGCTTTGTTTTTCCGAAAAATAGGAAAAAAGAGCCGCTTTTAAGGCAGGTATCTTTGTTTTTAAAAACATTTCCTGCAAATCCTGATCAAAACGGGTATCTTCGTCCTGTTTTAGCCGCTTTATCAGCTCTAAAATATCGTCGCCGAGACCGTATAAGATGACGGCTCTTTTTTCTTCGTACTCCGATACTTCTTCGTCCTTAGTGCCGTTTTCGGAAACGGCGGACACAGCAGATTTTTCCGTTTCTTCTGCTGGCGCATAGCGGCCGATTGCCGCCAATAAAAGAAGTGCAAAGACCGGTTTTAATATGTTGTTTTGTTTCATTTTCCTCCTATGTTGAAGCGCCTAAACGGTATTTTCCGTAAGGCTCTTTAACGTATCATAACCGAATTTTTAGAGGTGCCTATTATCGTTTCGGTAATTTTTTAAAAAGGCATTATAGTATTCGGTAAAAGAGTCGTTTTGTATCGCATTCCGAATATCTTGTATCATATTATATAAAAAAGCCAGATTGTGATAGGTTGCAAGCATCGAGTACAAGATTTCTTTTGTACGGAACAGGTGGCGCAAGTAGGCGCGTGTGTACTGCCTGCACACCTTGCAGGTGCAGTGCGGGTCGATTGGGGTAAAATCGAATTCGTATTCTTTGCGCTTAATCGAAATTGCCCCCGTATGCGTAAAAAGGCTGCCGTTCCGTGCATTCCGCGAAGGCAAAACGCAGTCAAAAATATCGACACCGTTTTTTACGGCTTCCAAAATATAATCGGGCGTCCCGATTCCCATAACGTAAACGGGCTTTTCGGCCGGAATGTGTTTTGCAGTAAAGGCAAGATATTCTGAATACAGGTCCTTGGGTTCCCCGATCGAAAGGCCGCCGATGGCGATACCCCGCGGGTCATGTTTTAAAATTGCTTCAAGGCTTTGAAGGCGTAAATCTTCAAAAAAGCCGCCTTGGATTATCGGAAAAAGAGCCCCCTCGTATGTTTCAGGGCTGCCGTGCCAGGCCTTGAACGCCCGATCCAGCCAGTTCATCGTAATTTTTAAATCGGCGAGGGTTTCGGCCTTCGAAATTCCGTAAGCGGAACAGATATCGAGCTGCATTTGAATGTCGCTGTTAAAACCCGTTTGCAGTTTTACGGCAATTTCGGGGCTTAAAAAACGGCTGCTTCCGTCTATGTGGCTTTGAAAACGAACCCCCTCTTCGGTAATTTTTCTTAATTTTGATAAAGAAAAAACTTGAAATCCCCCTGAATCGGTTAAAAAGTTTTTAGTCCAGCCCGAAAAACCGTGCAGCCCGCCTGCTTGTTCGATTACCTCGATACCGGGACGCAAAAACAGGTGATAGGTATTCGCTAAAATGATTTGAAAGCCGATTTCGTTTAAATCGTCTTTTGTCATTGCTTTGACGGAGGCGCCGGTACCGACGGGCATAAAAGCGGGCGTAAAAACCTGCCCATGCGGCAGTTCCAAAACACCGGTACGGGCGCGGCCGTTTGCATCCTTGTGCAAAAGGCGGTAAATTTCTTTTTTTTCTTTCATCCGAAACCTTGTTAAGCGGACTTTTGTCTCCGCTTTTCTTATAGGGAACCTCAAAAAACTGCAAGCCTATCGGCTTGTTCTGTAAGGAAATTTATCAACCTGTCCGCTTTGCGGACTTGCTAATCAGTTTTTTGAGGTTTTCCTTAAGCTTAATTTCGCGATGTTTTTCATAAGTCTTTATATATCAATGACTTATGAGACTTATGAAAAACTCGTCGGGCACCCTTAAAAAATCGACAAGGTTTTTTAAGGGTGCCCTTGGATAATAGCATAATATCCGCAAAAAATCTACAAGGCGTAGTAAAGGCTGTATATTCTGTCAGAAGAATTTGATATTTCCATTTCTGAATTGTTCAAATATTTGTAGATTTGTTTAGCACTGTTTTTCCATATAAATTTTTCCGAAGGATTTTGTTGATTTTGATTGACCTCTTTTTAATTTTCTGATATAGTAGAAAAGCTTTTCGTTAGATTTGTCTTTCGGAAATGTTTTGCCAACTTAGCTCACCCGGCAGAGCAGCACCCTCGTAACGTGCAGGTACTCGGTTCAAGTCCGAGAGTTGGCTTTTCTTAAGTACGGGTTAAGCCTAAAATGCTTTTTACAACATCAATAATTTAAAACTTATTGAATTTGAATGGTCATTTATATGCTGCTCACTTTCATTCTATATGGGTATCTTTAAAAGACTTGTCGGATTGTAATAAGTAAGCTAGAGACAACTTATTAAAAAATCCGATTTTTTTCAAAGAGGCCTTAAAATCTATGGGCATCTTGTAAAAAATCTTGTTGGATTTGCTTTGCATCCTTCGGAATAAAGATGCCTCATCAGCAAAGCTGATAACGAGTTTTTCATAAGTCTTTATGTATAAATGACTTATGAAAAACGCCGCAAGTTAAATTTAAGGTAAACCTCTTAAAAAACTGATTCGCAAGTCCGCAAAGCGGACAAGTTGATGAATTTCCTTACAGAACAAGCCGATAGGCTTGCAGTTTTTAGAGGCTTACCTATGTAAAAGAATTTCTAAAGCATGGTTTATAAGGCCTTCAAGAAAATGCGAGGATATGATGTATCCGGTTAAAAGGGAAAAATTTTGCATAAAAAAATAGCCATTGTCTTTTTTTCATTTTTTTTGATACCTTGCCGTTTTTTGTTTTCCGAGCCCGATTTCGATTATTTGGACATCGAGGGAAGATACGAAACAGCGGTTATTAATCCTGAAAATTTTATAGCCCATAATCACGTGTATAAAAATAAGCCGGCAAAGTCGTTTAAAGAAAAGGGCTTGCACAATAAGGCGGTTTTTAAAAATCCGCTTACGGTTTTTTATCCCCTGTCGGAAGATGAACGGTTTCCGCTTGTTATTATAGGGCACGGGTGGGGTGATACCAAAAAGGTGAGCGCAAGCCTTGCCCGTTTTCTTGCTTCTCACGGCTATATCACCGTCATTTTTTCTGCAAAAAAATGGCAGCGGCCGGAAAAACTCCTTTCCGCTTTTGAAGAGTCCTACCGCATTATGAGTGAGGCCGTTAAAAACCCGCAAAGCCTTTTATTCGACAAAACGGAGGCGGGTAAAACCGCCGTTATCGGCCATTCGATGGGCGGCAGTGCTGCCTTGTATTACGCCAAGGTACATTCGGATATAGACGCGGTCATAGCTTTTAACCCTTATAACGGTGCCTCACATTTTATCGAGCTTATAGGCGGACAGAACGAGATACTTGGAGCCGACTTACAGGGGATGAGGGTGCCGCTTTTAATTATTACAGGCGATACGGATGAAATTGCCTATCCTGCAAAAACTTTCGAGTTTTGCAAACATTGCAGCAAGGACATTCCGCTAGCCTTTTTTTCCATAAAAGACGGCAGACACATTCACCCGATAGACAAGATAGGCGGCACGGTTTCAGGTTCGTTTAACGCGCAAAAACACGGCATGTACCGAATTTTGACTTTAAGTTGGCTTGAACTTTTTTTGAAGGATGAGCAGACACTTGCCTCCGCCTTATATTTAAATGCCGCAAATTTTAAAAAAATAAAGCCGTGGTTTCATTCTAGAAGCGAGCAGTATCCTCCATACTTACTGCGCAATATAAAGACGGAATTTCGGATGGAATAAGGTTTTAGGGCAGAAAGGAGATGGGTATCCGCCGCATCGATACGGCATGATGTCTGCAGCCGCTTTTTCTTTTCATTTTTACGGTATTTTTATGCGAAATTCGCCGGTCTGTGTAAAAAGGGCTTGACAGCACTATATATAGTGTGATACTCTCCATAAAAAGTGCGGAAACACTAGAGACGTTTATAAAAGGCTTACCGCTTTCTGCAAGGTCGGTTTACACGGATTGAAAATTCTTTATATAAAAGATATGAGATGGATAAATAAAACTGGTACTGTAATCGGGGTATACCGGAATGGGGGGCGGGGCTATGAGATGTCCGCATTGCGGAAGTTTTGACGATAAGGTTATGGAATCAAGGCTGCTGGCTCAAGGCGAATCGATCCGCCGCAGACGGGTATGTAATTCCTGCGGTTACCGCTTTACCAGCTATGAACATATCGAGGAAAAACCCTTTATGGTCATTAAAAGGGACGGCCGAAGACAGCCGTTTGACCGTAAAAAAATTGAAAAAGGCATAGAAAGGGCCTTGGAAAAACGTCCCGTTTCCGTAAACGCCATAGAAAACATCGTTACCGAAATAGAAGATCAGGCGGCGATGGTTTCGGGAGTAAGCAAGGAGATAGAAAGCTCCGTTTTGGGCGAAATGGTTTTGGAGCGCCTTTATTCGATAGATAAGGTCGCATATATCCGTTTTGCCTCTGTTTATAAACAATTTAGCAACTTGGAAGAATTTATTATAGAAGTTAGAAAGGTGGGAAAAAATGGAAAATGTGCAAATAAGCCAGACGGTCTTTCCTGAATGGAAGTCTTTTCTGGGCATCGGCGGCAAAGACGAGCCTGGGGTGCTCAGATCCGTCGTAAAGCGTTCGGGAGAAATCGAAGCATATAACCGCAAAAAGATCGAAGCTGCTATAAACAAGGCAATTTCGGCGGTTGACGGCAGGGTGAATAACAAAAAGGCCGTTTTTTTGACCGATAAGGTCGAAGAAAAACTGAAAGCGGTTATGGCGAACCGTTATGCTCATTCGATCCCCGCGATCGAAGAGATTCAAGATATTGTGGAGCTGGTCCTTATAGAGCAGCAAGAGGCTGCCCTCGCAAAGGCCTATATCCTATACCGCGCAAAACGGGAAGCTGTCCGCGACACGGAAAGCCTTATGCTCAATATCAACAGTACTATGGACGGGTATTTAAGCCAGTCCGACTGGCGCGTAAAAGAGAATGCAAACGTCAATTTTTCTTTAGGCGGCCTTATTCTTCATAACTCCGGTACCATTACGGCTAACTATTGGCTTAAAAATATTTATACGCCCGAAATTGCCGAAGCGCATAAGACGGCAGCCTTTCACCTGCACGATCTATCGATGTTTTCAGGCTATTGTGCCGGCTGGTCGTTGCGCCAGCTGATTGAAGAGGGGCTCGGCGGCGTGCCTGATAAAATTACTTCAAAACCGCCGAAGCATCTTTCCACGCTGATTCAGCAAATCGTCAATTTTTTAGGCATTATGCAAAACGAATGGGCCGGCGCTCAGGCGTTCAGCTCCTTTGATACGTATTTGGCCCCCTTTGTAAAGGCCGACAGCCTTTCGGATGCAAGCGTAAAACAGTGTCTGCAAAGTTTTGTATACGGCGTAAATACGCCGAGCCGCTGGGGTTCACAGGCGCCCTTTACCAATATTACCCTCGACTGGGTATGCCCGCCCGATTTGGCCGATAAAAAGGCCGTTGTAGGCGGGGAAAAAACCGGCTTTACCTACGGCGAGTGCCAAAAGGAAATGGACACGATTAACCGCCTTTTTATAGAGCTGATGCTGGAAGGTGATGCGGCAGGGCGGGGTTTTCAATATCCCATTCCGACGTACAACATTACCGCAGACTTTGACTGGTCAAGTCCCAATGCCCGCCTTCTTTTTGAAATGACCGCCCGGTACGGCACGCCCTATTTTCAAAACTTTATCAATTCCGATTTAAACCCCGGTGATGTGCGGTCGATGTGCTGCCGTCTTCAGCTGGATAAGAGGGAACTGCGAAAGCGAGGCGGCGGGCTTTTCGGTTCGGACGAATTTACAGGTTCTATCGGCGTCGTTACCATCAATATGCCGCAGATAGCCTATCTTTCCAAAACCGAAAAAAACTATTTCGACCGGCTGGACTACCTTATGGAAACGGCAAAGCAGAGTCTTCAAATCAAACGGAAGGTCATCGAAAAGCTGCTTGAAGGCGGTCTTTTCCCATACACCAAACGGTATTTAAAGCACTTGAATAACCATTTTTCAACCATCGGTATTTGCGGAATGAACGAGGCCTGCCTTAACTTTTTGGGTGAAGATATAGCGAGTGAGCGGGGCAAGGCCTTTGCCGAAAGGGTTTTGACTTATATGCGCAACAAACTTGCCGACTTTCAGGAAGAAACAGGCAGCCTTTTTAATTTGGAAGCGACGCCTGCCGAAAGCACCTCGTACCGCCTTGCCAAACACGACAAGCAGCAATTCCCCGACATTATCGCTTCAGGCGATGTCGAGCCGTATTATACCAACTCAAGCCAGCTGCCGGTCGCTTACACGCAGGACGTGTTCGACGCCCTCGATCATCAAGAAAGTCTTCAGCGCAAATACACCGGCGGTACGGTTTTTCACATATTTTTAGGCGAGGCGGTTAAGGATTGGCAGGCCTGCCGCGATCTCGTAAAAACCGTGGCGTCCAACTACCGCATTCCGTATTTTTCCATTTCACCGACCTTTTCCATTTGTCCGATTCACGGGTACCTTGAAGGCGAGCATTTCGAATGTCCTAAGTGCAAACGCGAAAAAGAGGCCGAGCTGGAAGAACGGCTTGAAAGGCTTGTAAAAGAAAAAGAAGCGCTTTCGGCCACCGAACGGAGAGCGTAAAAACGGTTTGTAGTTTTAATCATTTAGTTTAATTGTTTAATTGAATAATAAGGAAAAAGATTATGAAAAAAACAAAGAATGCCAAAACTCCCGACCCTGCACGGATAGCGGGTATGCTGCGGACCCTTATCATTGCAGCTATCGCAGTTTTTGTGCTGTTTTCCGCAGTAAAGATTATCCCGACGACAGATAATGGAGTGGTAACACGTTTCGGCAAATACAATAGAACCTTGACACCGGGTCTTCAATTTGTCATTCCCTTTGCCGACACCGTGTACAAGGTACCCGTTACGACGGTTCAAAAAGAAGAATTCGGCTTTAGGACATCTATTTCCAGCGAACGCAGCGAATACGAAAATTCCATCATTAGTGAATCGCAGATGCTGACCGGCGATCTGAACATTATAAACGTGGAATGGGTTGTTCAATATAAGATTATCGACCCGAAGGCCTGGCTTTTTAACGTGGAAAATTCCGAACGCATCAAAACCGTCCGCGACGTTTCCAAGTCCGTGGTCAACAGCCTTGTCGGCGACCGAGCCATTATGGACATAATCGGGCCGGAACGGGACAATATTCAGAATATGTCCAAGGAACTGATGAACGAAAAATATGACCAGCTCGGTTTGGGTATTTCGGTTTCTTCCGTGCAGCTTCAAAATGTTGTACCGCCTGCCGCAGTACAGTCTGCTTTCGAAGATGTAAACATTGCAATTCAAGATATGAACCGCCTCATAAACGAAGGGAAAGAAGCCTATAATGAGGAAATTCCAAGGGCGAAAGGCGAGGCTGACAAGATGATACAGGAGGCCCGCGGCTATGCATCCGAGCGGATAAACAAGGCGGAAGGAGATGTCGCCCGTTTTAATGCGGTTTATGCCGAATACGTAAAGGCGCCCGATATTACGCGAAGACGGCTTTATCTTGAAACCTTGGATACGGTTTTTGAAAATAACGAAAAGATAATAATCGTAGACAAAAACTTAAAAAATTTTTTACCTCTAAAAGATTTGAATAAGGGAAATTAAAAGATTATAAGGCTTTACGGTCAAGGGGCGCTGTATTTATATAAAATGCGGTTTGTTTTAAAAATCGCAAAAATTTGAAAAATCGGAGGACGGTTATGTATAATCACGAAAATTCGGATGCCGGCGGGAATAATATAAAATCCGGAAAAAAAATTACACTTTTTATTCCGCTTATTTTATGTGCAGTTTTATTCTTTTTGCTTAATCCGTTTTATGTTTTAAACGAGGGAGAGACGGTCATTATTACGCAGCTTGGCAAGGTCGTAAAAACGGAAACGGCGGCGGGACTTCATTTTAAAATTCCGGTTCTGCACGCTGTGCACAAGTATACTGCAAAACTTTTGCGGCTGGACGGCGACCCTCAAAAAATTCTTACAAAAGAAAAACAATATGTCGTTGTAGATACGACAAGCCGTTGGCGCATTACGGATGTACGCAAATTTTACGAATCACTGGTAACGTACCAAACAGCCTTTTCGCGTCTTTCCGACATTGTGGACTCTTCGGTGCGCGACATTATCACCATTAACAGTATCGACAATGTGGTGCGCAGTTCCAATATTATCAACGAGAGCACCCACGAAGAACAGTTCAACATCGAAGATGCTGAGGTAAAACTGGATAATATCACAAACGAAAAAATCGTTTTTACCGAAATCGATAAGGGTAGGGAAGCCTTGGCTCAGGAAATACTAAAAAAAGCAAACGGACAGCTTGGCGAATTCGGGCTTGAGGTAATAGACGTTATCTTTAAACAGATTAAATATTCCGACGAGCTGCAAGATTCGGTTTTTAACAGAATGATCAAAGACAGAAACCAGATAGCGCAGACGTTCCGCTCTACGGGAGAGGGTAAAAAGGCCGAATGGCTTGGAAAACTTGAAAATGAAAAAAAGACGATTCTTTCAAAAGCATATTCGGAGGCTGAAAAAGTAAAAGGAGAAGCCGATGCAAAAGCGACTTCCATTTATGCAAATGCCTACGGTAAGGCTCCTGAGTTTTACAGCTTTTGGAAAAGTATAGAAATTTATAAAAATTCTTTACCGCAGACGGAAAAGATCCTTTCTACGGATATGGAATATTTTAAATACTTATACGCCCATTGAATTTTTCCGATAATGGTACATAGGAATTTTAAAAATAACGGCTTTTTAAAATGCGTTATGATTTTTTAAGACTTTGAATAGCCGTTTTTACATAGTGAAGTTTTATATGACGGAGGAAAAAAATTGAGAAGTAAAGGTTATTTGGGACGGATAGTAGTTCTTATTATTTTGATTATATTGCTCAGTTTCGGCGGCCTTCTATGGTTCGACTATTTGGGACTTATCAATACGCGCGGTATGTTTGCTCCGATTTATTCTCTATTCGGATTGCAAACTCCTGTCGGCGTGGGAACGACGGGCGGTAATCTGCCGGCTAATCTTGAAAATGACCGTTACGAAAAACGGCTTTTGGCCCTCGAAGTGCGTTCTCAGGAACTGGATAAACGGGAAGAAGACGTTAAATTAAAAGAAAAAGAAAATATGCAGGTTTCTGAAGAACTTACCGAACGGCTTAGTTCTATAGAAGAAAAAGAGAAAAATTTTAATTTGATGTTGGTGGAAACCGATGACCGAAAAGCGAATATCCTGCAAATAGCAAAATATATGAACGGTATGAGACCGGAAAGAGCTGTTGCCAATTTATTAGAAATGGATGATCAGGATATAATCGATGTTTTGCGTGCTGCCGAAAGCATTGCCAAATCCGAAGGAGCCCAGTCCAGCGTTTCGTTTTGGTTTTCCTTAATGCCTCCTGCACGTGCTGCAGAAATTCAAAGGAAGATGGCGAATAAGCCGGTAACATTCCCGTAATCGGTTTTTAAAACAAAGATGTTTTTTCCTACGCTTTCTTTTGCGTCTTTTTTCGGTGTGCTGTTTTTTCTTTATTGGTATATTTTCCGTAAAGAAAAGCAGCGCAAGATTCTTTTAGTTTTAGCCTCCTATGCTTTTTACGCTTTTTGGAATTGGCGGTTTTGCATATTAATTTTTGCGCTTACAATCGTAAATTACTTTTATGGTTTTTTGCTTGAAAAAGAAAAAAATTACAGTCCGCGTAAATTTATCGTTATTATAATTACCTTATTAAATATATTATATCTTTGTTTTTTTAAATATCTTTATGGGATTCTTTCTTTCTTTAACCGTTTTTTTCCGGAAATATATACCGATTCCGCATTTTTTATTCGGGTCAAGGCCTTGAGTATTTTGATTCCGGTGGGCGTTTCATATTATACGTTTAAGTGTATGAGTTACATCTTCGATATTTATCTTTGCAAAATGCGGCATGTAAAATCTGTTTGGGATATTTTATTATACGTTTCTTTTTTTCCTCAACTTGCTTCAGGGCCTATTGTACAAGCCGAATACTTCTTTAAGGAACTTCCAAAAACCTTAAACTGCGATGCCGATAAAAATTCAAGACCGATAGAGTTGGATAAAGCGGTTCTTCTTATTATTGCGGGTGTCTATAAAAAAATGATTATTTCAAATTTCCTTACAATTTTGGTTACGGAAAAAATTTCTGCAAATCCTTCATTTTATAACACGTGGGAATTACTTTTTGGAATGCTGTGTTATACGGTAATTATATATGCTGACTTTTCCGGTTACAGCGATATGGCAATAGGGGTTGCCCTGCTTTTAGGTTTTAAAACGCCGGCAAATTTTAACCGCCCGTATATTTCAAAATCGGTAAGTGAATTTTGGCGCAGATGGCATATCAGTTTTTCTTCTTGGCTAAGAGATTACCTTTATTTCGGTCTAGGCGGTTCGCGGTTCGGTTTAAAAAGAACGGTTTTCGCTCTTTTTTTTACGATGCTTATTGCAGGACTTTGGCATGGCGGAAAAATGACCTTTATTATTTGGGGTGCAGTGCAAGGGATCTTTCTTGTCATTGAAAGAATCTTTTATGAAAAACAGAGAATTGGTAAATCAGAAAAAATTGAAAATGATGCGCTGGGTGCCGGAACTATAAGCGCGGCCGAAAAAAATACAAGAGTCGCTTCCTGCATTAAAATGGTTTCGGTCTTTATTTTTGTAAATATAAGCTGGCTTATTTTTTTCTCTCCTTCAGTCTCCGAATTAAAACTGTATTTAGTTTCGTTAAAAAACATTTCGCTGCCCTTTAGCGTTATAAATCCTTTTGTCATAATTGTTTTTTTTGCAGGGCTTTTGCTTCAAGCGCCTTCCACTCACTTTAGAACTAAGGTATTGGAAATATATAAACGTGTGCCTATTGTTTTAAAAGCTTTTTTTGTGTCCGCCTTTTCAGTTTTTATTTATACCGTTTCAACTTCAGGTGTTCCGTCTTTTATCTATTTTAATTTTTAAAGGAGAGCGTCTTAGTGAATTTTTTTAAAAAAATTATAAATACATTTTTTAAAAAAAGAGGACCCGGCTATTATTCTGCAAATCAAGCTTCGTTTTTTTTTATCTTTTATTTAATTTTTATAAGTTTGATATTGGGAAAAACATTGGAAAGTTTTTCGCTCAAAATAGAAAATAAATATCTTTCCGATATATTTCTTTCGGTGGTAAAACCGATTTCAGATTTTTCTTCCCAAAATGGTGTAGATTCTGCGGTTCCTAAACTCAGAGCTTCTTTTTTGTATATTACAGGGCTTGAAAAAGAAAACGGCTGGGATGATTTTTATTATATTATGCCGGAAACGCAGCATACTGCTATTGCCGAAAACAAAACCGATGATGCCGATAACGCGGTGGAAAAGGATGAGCCTTCACGGACGGCATCTAGAAAAAATATTGAAGAACAGGTTTTGCAAAAAGTAGAAAACACTGAACCGGAAAAAGAGCCGGCTGTACAAATTGCCGAAAATGAAAAAGATAAAATGGCGATTAAAAAAAATGAGAATGAAGCAGAGCAAACTTCTACGGATAAAAATATCGGCACGGTAAATGAAAATGCCGGTATGTCAGAAAAATCGAATATGGCTTTTATAAACCAAAACGAAAAATTCTTAAAAGAGCTTTTATCCAAAAAAGATACAAGCGATAAAACTTTCAGTACCGAAAAAAATCAGACAGGTATTATCGATAGCGTTTTAGAGAAAAAGGAAGCATCCGGTACGGAATCTATTCAAGAAGATGTTTCTGCAGTAAAACTTTTGCAGCCTTCCATAAAACAGTATAATTACAAATATACTGCAGAAACCCCCTTTAGAATTTTGATGGTGGGAGATTCCCAAATGCAGAGTATATCGGGCGGTTTTAAAAGGCTTGTAGGTAAAGATTCTTCTATAAATGTTACCGAAATAGCCGTTCATTCATCGGGCTTTATCAGAGGAGATTATTATAACTGGATTAAAAAACTTGAAAGCGTTTTTAAACAAAATAAGGATACGCCGTTTGATGCCGTCATTATTTTTTTAGGTATGAACGATTATCAAAACTTTTATGATTCCGACGGTAAGGTTCTCGTTAAAGAAACTGCGAAATGGGAAGCAGCTTACGGAGACAAAATAAAAAAACATTTAAATTTGCTTTTAGCAAATACAAAAAAAGTTTATTGGCTTGGTATGCCTATTGTTAGAAACAGGGTTTATAATGAAGAGCTTTCTTATATAGAAAGAGTACAGTTAAAAGTTTTCTCCGAATATCAAAACGTAAATTTAATTAAGTTTTCGATGAGCGCCGAAGCCCCCGGAAAGGGCGTACCCTATACTGATTTTATTCAAACACCCGGCGGAAAAAAAATAAAACTTATGCGTGATGACGGTGTGCACTATACTATTTCAGGCGGTGAATACATTATGCATTCATTTTTAGATCTTTTATACCGCCACTGGGATATAGAACCTATCAACCTACCCGATATTTAAAAAATGAAAAAGTTTGATGACGCCTTATTTTCAGTTTTTCCATATTCCTTTTTTTAACAGTTTAAACAGCCTGTAGCCGGAAGTTGAGATAATAAGACCTACCGATATGGCAATCGCTATAAACAAAGCCTGCACGCCTTCGGTAATACCCTGATTCAGTTTATTGGTTACAAAGTAAAGCATCGTTTTATAAATTCTAAATCCGGGTACGAGAGGAATTGTTCCGATAACGATAAAACACGTTACGGGTGTTTTTTGCCAAACGGCAAAAATTTCGGAAAGAATTCCAACCGCTGCGGCTCCAGCAAGGTTTGCAAAAATATAATTTATTCCTATGTTTTGTAAAAAGATAAGCATTGTCCAAGAAATGCAGCCGCAGCCTGCGCTTAAATAAATGTTTTTTTTAGGTACATTAAATAAAAAGCAAAAACAAAAACTTGCAATCAGTGAAGCGAGCGCGTGAATATAAAGCGGCATTAAATTCCTCCGAAAAGCGAATATGCAAAAAGAATGGAACCGATTCCGAAGGCTATTGCCACTGCAACCAATACGGCCTCAAAAGTTCTGGCAAGTCCTGAAATCAAATCACCTAAAATAAAGTCCCGTATACCCGATGTAAAAGCGACGCCCGGCACCAACGATAAAACGGCGCCTACTATTATCATATCCAAATTCCGTATAAATTTTATATGATAAAAAAAGATTGTTATTATGCCTACAAAAAAGCCTGCGATAAAATTTCCTAAAAACACGGTTTTTGAAAATTCCTGTACTACACCGTATAAATAAACAGCTGCAATCGTTGCAAGAAAGGTAACTAAAAAATCGTTTATTGTTCCGCCTAGAAGCATCGAAAATATTCCGCATCCAATTCCGGCTGTTACCAATATAAGCGGATAAGAATATCCTTTTTGATTTTCGACTTCTTTTAAAACAGCAAGGGCGTCTTTTTCGTCAATTTTTTTCTCCGTAAATTTTCTTGAAAAATCGTTGACTAAAGAAAGTTTTTGTATATTGCTGCCTCTGCTTTTTATATTTTTTATATAGGTAGAACCGTCTTTACTTGAATCTCCGATAATGATAACCGTCGGGCTTACAAAGACGGCAAGGTTTGTTATTCCGCGTGAAGCGCAGATCCTCAAAATTGTTTCTTCGGCGCGGCTCATTTCGGCTCCGTTTTTTACAAGAAGCTCCGCTGCGGTAAGGGCTATTCTAAAAACCCCTGCTGAAGCTGTTTCTACTTCCATTTTTGCCTCGTATTACATAAAGTATTTGTTTTAAATTGAAAACAATAATCTATCAGAAAATTCGAAATTTGTAAATACAAATCCGCTATTGATAAAAGTGCGGATATGTACTATTATACACCCATGTACCAAAGTATTTTGCCCGGAAATTTAAACGATTTTACGGTTTATATGATCGGCATTAAGGGAACGGGAATGACCGCCCTTGCCGAAATCCTTGTTTCAAAGGGTGCGCTTGTTTGGGGAAGCGATGTTTCCGATGTTTTTTATACGGACGCCGTTTTGCAAAAACTGAATATTCCGGTTTATTCAAGCTTTTCCCAAACCAATGTTCCAGATTCCCCCGATTTGATTATCTATTCGGCGGCCTTTTCGCCTGAAAATAATGAAGAACTGTTTGTTGCAGAGCAGCGGGGCTTACCTATGATGTCGTATCCTGAGGCGCTTGGGGCCTTTTCTAAAAACCATTATTCGTGCGGTATTTGCGGCGTACACGGAAAAACGACCACAACCGGAATTACCGGCACCATTTTAAAAAAGCTTGACTTTCCAGCCTCCGTTTTGGCAGGCAGCGTTCTTTCGGGTTTCGGCAATTCATCTACGATGCTCAATGGCGATAAATATTTTGTCGCCGAAACTTGCGAATACAAACGGCATTTTTTAAACTTCTTTCCACAAAAAATTATTTTGACCAGTATTGAACCGGATCATCAAGATTATTATCCGACCTATGAATCTATTTTAGCGGCCTTTTTGCAGTATATAGGCAAACTGCCCCAGTTCAGCGAGCTTTTTTATTGTGCCGACGATCCAGGTGCCTGCGAAGCCGTAAGGCTGGCCTTTGCAAGCCGGCCTGATCTGGCTCTTATCCCCTACGGCGAAAAGGCATCGGGGGATTATAAGGTGTCGATACACGGGGTTCGGGACGGTAAGCTGTATTTTTCCCTTGCAGGCTTTGCAGGCGAGTTTCGGCTGCAAATACCGGGCCGGCATAACGTGTTGAATTCCGCCGCTGCAATCGCCCTATCGATTAGTCTTTTAAAAGAAGAATACGGAAGCGTTTCCGTTGAAGATGTTTCGGCCATACGCTCTGCGATAGCGTCGTTTACGGGTTCCAAACGCCGCACCGAATTTATCGGAAAGATGCAGTCGAAAGACGTGCTGATTTTTGACGATTACGCCCATCATCCGACTGCAATAAAAACTCTGCTGAAAGGCTTGCGCGAATTTTATCCTGAAAGGCGTATTGTCGCCGATTTTATGGCTCACACCTATTCTAGAACCGAGGCCCTTATAAACGAATTTGCCGCCTGTTTTTCCGATGCGGATATCGTCATTTTGCATAAGATCTTTGCTTCGGCTAGGGAAAAATATTCGGGACAGATGGACGCGCAGACCCTTTTTACTAAAACGAAAAAACGGCATAAAAATGTTTATTTTTTTAACGAGGTGCAGGACGCAAAAGATTTTTTAAAAGAACGATTAAAAAACGGCGACTTGTTTATTACGATCGGTGCGGGCAATAATTATGTTTTGGGTACCGAACTTTTGGCAGAACAAGGATAATATATGAAAAGTATGACGGGCTATGCCCTGTATGAGGAAAGCGGAAAAAACGCGTATATCAGTCTGGAAATAAAAAGCTATAATTCCAGATACTTGGATTTGAATATCAATTTACCGTTTTGGCTTTCCGGTCTTGAACCCGTTTTTAAGGATTTTTTTGCTTCGAAGATTGCGCGGGGCAAGGTCGATATTACCGTGCGTGTAAAGGATTTCGAGTTCGATGCCGAAGTATGTGCCAACATCTCGATCGCAAAAACCTACGCTAAGGCGCTTAAAGAAATAGCGGATGCGGTAGAGGCGCCGTATGTCATCGATATAAATATCTTTTGCGAAAAAGAGGGCGTTTTGACCGTGGAGCGGAATGTCGACCTGCATGCGTGGGAGGCCGTACTAATGCCGATTGCCGAGCGGACTTTTTTGCAATATGATAAAACGAAGAGCGAAGAGGGCGCTGCACTGTATGCCGACATCGCGAGCAATCTCGACACGATAACTGCCGCGGTAAAGACGATAAAAGAATATGTGCCACAGCTTGAACAAATCTTTTACCAAAACATCAAAAACCGTTTAAACGAATTGACCGAAATCGAAATAAACGAGCAGCGCATAATGCAGGAAATTGCGATTATGCTGGTAAAATATACGATTAACGAAGAAATTGTGCGGCTGGAAGCTCATTGCAAAACCCTGTACAATGAAATAAAACAGCCCGGCCCTGTGGGCAAGCGTCTTGATTTTCTCTGTCAGGAAATCAACAGGGAAATAAACACGATAGGTTCGAAAAATCAGATTATCGAAATCGTGCAGCCCATTATCGATGTAAAAGAAGCCCTTGAAAATATACGCGAACAAGGACGCAATGCGGAGTAAGATATGACAAACGATAAAACGGAATTAAGAGTAAAAGAGAATACACAGATTAGAATTGCAATGTCGGGGCCTTCCGGCTGCGGGAACACGACCGTTTCCACGCTGCTTGCAAAAACGCTGGGCATAGACTGCATAAATTATACGTTTAGAAACCTTGCCGCGGAACTGAATATTCCGTTTAACGAGCTCCTCCAAAAAGCCCGCACCGATTTTTCTTTCGATAAAATGCTCGACAAAAAACAGATTGATCTTGCGTCGAAAAAATCCTGCGTACTCGGCTCGCGCCTTGCCGTCTGGCTTTTGGATTCGGCGGATTTACGGGTGTATTTACAGGCCGGAATCGATACGCGGGCTAAAAGAATTCAAACCAGAGAGGGCGGCTCCTTGGAGAAAATAAAAGAGGCAACCGATATGCGGGATCTTGAGGATTCTCGCCGTTACAAAGAGCTGTACGGCATCGATAACCGTAATTTTGCATTTGCCGACCTTATCATCGATACGGAAAAAAACAATCCGGAGCAAATAGTCGCCATCATCTTAAACGAATTACATAAGCGCGGCTTAGTCTGCAAAAAAACGGACTGAAAAAAGTTACATTTTTTCTATTTTGCGTATCAGTCGTAAAAGGGTTGCAAGGCAGCCGCCGCAATAAATGATGCCGTACGCATATACAATATACGGTAAAACTTGCGAAAAATAGCCTGCAAAGTACAGCACGGGCATCCAGCCGGTAATTCCGATTTCTTCGCTTAAGCGCTTTGAAGCACCTGCTGCAGCTTTTGTGTTGACCTGTGCAGCTATCTTGTACGATTGTACGGCAGTGCGCATCAGCATATTTGCTGATGAGGCTAATGCGGCAACCGTAAACGGATCTATGAGTTTACTGGTATACGAGGGGTGGGGGGGTGAGGCCGTGTTACCCATACTGAAAAGAAGTGCGGTGTAGGCGCAGTATCCTGCTGCCGCATCTACCCAGCTGCCGAAACGTGCATTGGCCCGTACAATGTTTTTGCAGTCCATGGTGCGCGCCATGTTTCCGTCGGTACAATCGAGAACGGCAAACAGAAAAAAGCAGCATATACCGCTTATTTGATATACGGGTGCTTTAAAAAAACTTAGAACAAAGCCCGCGGCGCACACAAAGATGCTAAAATAACTGACTGTATTCGGCATAAGGTTTAAGTTAAGCGCAAGCCACGTAAGGGGATACGAGAGCGGGCGGTACAATAAATGGTCGAGCGTTCCGTCGGATCTGCTTTTTTCCTTAGGGTACGAGGCCCTTATTTCTTTAAACGTGTATTTCATTTGTTCTCCTATTTACAATTATGACTATGAATATTTGTGCACATATTAGACCTGTTCGGAAATTTCAGTTTCAGAACAGGCTGCCTTAAAATGCGATGTTCTAAATCGCACCTTGAAATGCAACAGTTGAACAAAGTGTGAACTTTGGAAACTGCTGCATTTATGCGCGGAACGCGCATACGTTAATAAGCGATGTTTGCGAAGCAAACTCGCCGTGTTTTTAAGCGGTACCATTTGTACCGCTTAAAATAAACCTGCTATTTGTACGATTTAGAACTCGTCGGCCTGTTCGATAAGTCCGTTATCGAACAGGTCTATTATTCCTGCACCTGCCGGGAGTGTTCAAGGTAAAAGGCTTCCAGCTGTTTTGCGCACTGCGTAATATCGAACCTCTTCGCCTTTTCTGGGAACCTTCTTTCTGCAAAGCGGACTGCCTCGTCTGTAATTTTTAAAACCCAGGATTCGGGATTATCCAGATCAAGCTTAAAACACCGATCGGACAACACGGCTTCGTCAGGAATGGTGTTAGAGGTAAGGCAGGTGAGCCCGGACACCTGTGCTTCGATAAGCGAGATACCCAAGCCCTCGTACAAGGACGGAAACACAAAACAGTCGGCTGCACAAAGATAGTCTGAAACGTTGGGCACGCTCCCTGTAAAAATAACCGAATCGAAGACGCCGAGTTTTTGCGCTAGGGCTGCGATATTGTCTTTTAATTCCCCGTCGCCTATTAAAAGGAGCCTGCTTTCCGGTATCCGTTTTTTTATAGCATAAAAAAGGCGTACAAGAAAGGTATGGTTTTTTACCGCCCTAAAGCCCCCTGAATGTGCAAACAGGATTTCCCCATCCCCTATGCCAAGCCGGGAGAGCACTTGCCGCCGAATAGTTTCGGAAAACAGGAATTTTTCAAGATTGATACCGTTCGGAATTATTGTGATTCGGCCTTGATCATATTCATTTTTGCCGAACTGCCAAATGGCCGCTTCTTTTGAACAGGCGAATTTGTCGGTTGCATAGGCATTCATCTGCATCTTGGCATACAGTTTTACGACTTTTTTAAGGCCCCTATTTAACAGTCTGTTTGTATGGCTGTGCGCAATGCGGGTCGGAATGCCTGCCGCCTTCGCCCCTCGCAGGGTAAAAGTGCTTAATAAATTAAGATGAGAATGAATGACCTTGTATTCAGGATGGGCGGCAAAAAAATAAGCTAAATCGCGCCCATATTGTAAAAAGTAGCTACCTGAAAGGGTTTTCAGCTTATAAATGCGGCCGCCTAAACTGAGAATTTCATCATCAAAGGCACCCTTTTCTTCAGTGTGATCTAAAAAGTCGAATTGCACTTTGTTTCTGTCAATAGCTCGGTATATGTTCATTATAAAATTTTCTATACCGCCCCGAGCCATTTTTGAAACGGCGTGCAGTATCCGTATCGGTGTTTTCATCTGTTCCTCTTTACCGCCTTTTTTATTGCGCGCATCGAAAAATAAGCCGCCGATAAAAGGGCGTCGTACGGTGAATATTTTTTTTGGCGCAGGGGGAGTTCATTATAATCTTTTAGGCACAAATCCTTATTTTCATGGATAAACCGTTCCAAAGCGGTAAAATCGTTTTCTTCCATTGTGTTAGGGTGAAGCGCAATGGCCGTAAACTTAAACGGCAGCGTTCTGCATCGGCCGGACTGCTGCGGCAAAAAGAAAAAACCGTTTTTGTAGTAAATTTTGTTTGCGATCGTATCACAGACAATCCGTATCGGCGTTTCGGTTTTAAGCGCTTCGAGGGTATTTTCGTCAAAGGTATGCGAGGGCGCAAAAAATACCTGCGGTTCAAGTGAATGCGACTTTAAGATAGTATACCCCGCCCGTATTTTTTCTTTTTGCTCACTAAGCGGAAGACCTGCAAATTCCGAACGGTTGTGCACCGGATTTATTCCGCCAGATCGTGTATTGTACACGTGAGTGTAGCCGTGCAGACCGATAATCCAGCCCTTGTTTTGCCAGCGCAGGGACTTGGCCCAAAAACCTTCATCTTTTGGATAGCGGGACGTAAAGGTTGTATCGAGGCAATTCGGAATGATACCGGCAAGCGGAACAATGTGTGCGCTGTCTAAAATATCTTCCACCTGCTGCCATTTTGCGCAGTCCATATATTCGCCTGCATCATCTAACCGTATCAAATACATAGTGTAGTTTTCAGAGGTTTAAATAACCCAGTTTCCTTTTTCTAAAAGCGGTACACGGCTGCCGTCTTTTTTGACGCCTGTAACCGAAAGCTCAGGCCCGCCGACCATAAAATCCACATGAATGATCGAATTGTTCATTCCTGCCTTTTTTCGTTCGGCCTCGTTTAAGGTTGCCCCGTTTTTAATATTTTCGCTGTATGCATTTCCGAGGGCAAAATGGCAGGAGGCGTTTTCGTCGAACAAGGTGTTTTTAAACAAGATTCCGGTATTGCTGATAGGCGAATTATCCGCAACGAGGGCAACCTCGCCTAAACGCCGCGAACCCTCGTCCGAGTCCAAGAGGGATTGAAGAATTTCCTTGCCCTCCGCCGCATCGAAATCGGTAACTTTTCCGTCTTTAAACGTAAAATGAAACCCGTCGATGATCCTGCCGCGGGCGGCAAGCGGCTTTGTCGCCTTTAACGTACCGTTTACCTTAAAGGCATGCGGCATAGAAAACACCTCTTCGGTGGGAATGTTCGCCATAAAAACCTCGCCCTTCTCCGATTTTCCGGAGCCGCCGACCCATTGGTGTCCTTCCGTAAGAAAAACTTCCAAATCCGTTCCCGGTCCCTTGTATACCAGTTTTTCAAAATTCATATCGTTTAAAAAGTGTTGGTGCTTTTTTAATTGCGCATCGTGTTCCTTCCACGCCTTGACGGGGTCGGCTGCCGTTACCCGTACCGCTTCAAAAATCTTTTCCCATAGTTTTTGCACGGCTTCGTTTTCCGGCAAATCGGGGAAGACGGAACGGGCCCATGCGGGGGTCGGGTGGGCTGCGACCGTCCATTTTACGCGGTTTTCCATTGTATACCGCATAATCGGTTTTGAAGCGGCCGCCTGCGTTTTGTTCCATTCGGAAACGCGTTTTGAATCCGCCTCTTTTAAAAGCTCAGGATTATCGGCAACGAGCGACAGGCGGTGATAATTGTTTTTGTAAGCCGCCTCGGTATAATCTATTTTAAATGCGGGCATTGTTTTAAAAACGGCTTCATTACCGTATTTGTATCGTGAAAGCGTCATATCGTCGTCGGAAAAATTATAGATAATATCCTTTGCGCCCATTTGGTAGGCCTGTTTTGTAATTTCCCTGACCATACCGATGGAGTGTTCGTTTACCAAAACGAGAAGACCGTCGTCCTTTTGCAGGTTAAGACCGACCTTTAAAATAAGTTCGGTATATTTTTCGATATTCTTTTTTAAGTCCATAAAAGGTTCTCCTTACAGGGAAAATATTGGCGGCTATGTACGCGTTTTCAATTTATAATGAAGAATAGCATAAACGGGAAAAAAAGTAAATGTGTGCGGTAAGGGTTTGTTTTTCCTTGTTTGATTCAAAGGGCTTTTTGGTAAGATAGGGTACAAGGGCTGCGGTGAAAAAATAAATGCACTATTTTATTAAAAAGAATGGTTTTCCGCTATAAAAGGTATTGACACCAAGTATAGTATAGTATAGTCCCCGGGCCCTTGCACGGTTTTTAAAAGAGGCGGAGAGTTATTAAAAAAGACCGATATTACCATACGCAGGGGCTAGGGAGATGTTATAATGAAAACAACTAAAATTATTATGGCCGCTTTGCTTATGGCAATGGCTTTTTCGTTTGCAGCCTGCAATCACAGGGCAACATCCAATGAGGATAAGAAACCTACGCCTACGCCTCCTCCGGCACCGGGCTTTGTAGAAAAGACGCTGGAAAATGAAGAGGATTCGGCTCACAGTATTACAGCCGGTACGTATGTCATAAAGATTACGGCATATGACCCCGCTACAAAAAAGGGTAAATTGGTCGTATACAAAAAGACTGAAGAGACCAAAAAATCGAAAGCCGATTTCGAAATTACTGACGGCGGTGCCAAAGTTAAAGTTACGAATGCAGCAAAGGCGGACGGTTCAGGTGTAACTGCTGAATGTGAGGGTTTTGCTAATCACGAACCTCCTGTTGTCGGAGGTAAAGTTATGGTAACCATTGGCGGCAAGCAATACAAATTTGTAATGCCCACTCTTTAAACCGTAAACCGTTCGGCCTATTTTAAACAAGGTCTGCCCCCTGATCGGAATACTCCGCTTCCGGTCAGGGGGCTTTTTACCATTTTGCCTGCACCAAAGCCGGCCGTTTTAAGCTGTAATAACGGCTCTTAAAACCGGCCGCCCTCCATCTTTATGGAACATACGCTGAAAACATTGAACCTTGTACCTCACCCGAACGAATAAAACGGGCACAGTAAAACCGCTGTAAGGCGGATTTAAGCATATACTATCGGCTTACAGTCTGCAAGTTCCCGTCTTTTTTTCGTAACGATAAGGCAGTAAGATATAAAAGGCCTATAATAAATCCGTTTAAAATAAAGGCTGCAACCGTTGTCTTATACTTGGCAAAATATAAAGAAAGATATACAAAGGGTATCAAGAATGCGTAGGTTATCGCAGTTTCGATAACGGTTGTACCGATGAATTTATTTTTTATTTGCATATCGGCACGCAAAAAGGCCGTAAAAGATTCCGCAAATAACAAAAAACCAATGGTCTTTAAATAAAAAACAAAGATCCCGTTATGCTCGGCCGTATTTTGTGCAATATAAAGGCTTGTAATCTCGGGCAAGAACAAAAGTATAAGCATATAAACAATAGCGATAAAAGCGGCGCTTGCTGCTATATTCAAAACTTTTTCTTTAAAAGACGTTTTCCCGAACACCACCGCCGTCCGGTAAACGGCGATCGGAATAACGGAAATAAAATTCGTAAATTCAAACAAGACGCTGAACTGAAACGTAATGACCGATCTTATATTCCCGGCAAGGATCATGCCGTACACAAGGCTCATACCGATTTTTAAAAGGACTATTCTGGATAATTCTTGTACTATATTGTTTTTCGATTTATATAAAATAGTTTTTCCAAGGCCGTTTTTCCGTATTCGGGCCTTTAAATACAGCGTAAGGCTTATGCTCGTGCCCGCTGTTATCAAAAGAGTTGCAAGCAGACAGCCGATATAACCGAACAGTTTTAAAAAATAATAATCGGCAATATAATTAAAAAAAATACTGATAAAAGAAACAAGAACCGCAATGTTTCCCTTTTTTTCAAGATGTAAAAGCGAGGTGGAACTTAACTGCATCCAGCGGAAGGGAATGGTTAGGGCGACTATCGTTAAAACCGTAACGAATTCGGAAAAACCCGTTTCCAGTTTTACATTCATTTTAAGCGCAAAAAACAGTGCGGCAGAAAAGAGCGCCGAAATAAGAGCCGTAATTATTCCGCAATAAAACGATAAAGAAACAAGCCCCGTTCTGATGTTTTTCGACCGATATCGTGAAACGGTAATCAGGCAGGTCGGGATAACCGCAAACGCAAGAACGGAATCGAAGACGGCTATTTGGGAGAAAAACGAGATCAATATGACGGCTTTCGGAAAATTCCGCAAAAAATAAAAATCGGTTTGGGTCAAAAGCCTTGAAAAAGCGAGGGAAATAAGCATAGGAAAAAACACCTTTCCCCACACTATTACTGTCGATTTTTTGAAAAACATAATCTGTCCTTTTTTTGCCTTGTATTCGGTATGCCGGCAGCTTAGCGTATTTAAGACCGTCCGTAGTGTGCGCTTCTTGTATTCAAGGTGCCTATTGTGCCCTTATAAGACCTTTTTTAGCTGTTTTGCAATCTGCCATGCCGTCTTTTCGGCGCTTAGGGCGCCCGGTTCTACTGTTAAGGCGGCTATGCGCCTGTACACGGCAATCCTTCTTGTATACACTCCGTAAAACCGCTTTTCGGCCGCTCTGTCATTCTTGCCGCCGCTTTTTAAATCCTGACCTAAAAAGGCGGGGTATACACCGGCCCAAGCCGCCTGCGTCTTTATTCTTTCGAAGATAACGGCCGGTTCCGTATCGACTAAAACCGTGTTTGTGCTGCCGTCTAAAACCGAAACCGCTTCGCCGTTATCGGCAAAACCGCCGCCCGTACTGATAACCGCCTGTTTGCCGCCGAAAAATACTTCTTTAAATACGGCGAATTCTTCGGTTCTAAACGCCTTTTCGCCTAAGGCTGCATATAAAGCGGAAATTTTACAGCCGTGTTTTTTTTCAAGTTCCGCATCGGTGTCGAAAAACGGCAGGGCAAGGATTTTAGCGAGCGCCTTTCCCGTTTCGGTTTTTCCGCAGCGGCTCATTCCGATTAGGCAGATTACATTCATCTTTTTATCATATAACAAAACATAAAAAGAGTCAGCCCGTGCTTATCGTGCTTCACGGAAAAGCCCGATTGAGCCTTAAAATGGCCGTTTTTCGAAAAAAACCGGCTGAAATCTTTCAACGAAGAGCCTAAAAAAACGTCAGGACAAAATGGGGAAAAATGTACGGAGAAAAATAAAAAACGTCCGACGTTTTTTTGTTTTCGCCGGACGAATTCTTAAACCGCCTGCCCGTTTTTGGAAAGCCGGTACAAGGGGGCGTCTTTTAAACGTCAGAAAAACGTTTTTTTATAGCCTGAATGCGCGGCAGGACTTCGAAAAAGGCGGTTACAAGGCTCGGGTCGAATTTTTTCCCGGACATATTCCGTATTTCTTCCAAAACCTTTTCTTCTTCCCATGCCGGTTTATACACGCGCGGAGAGGTCAGGGCGTCGTACACGTCGGCTAAAGCGACAATCCGTGCGCCGATCGGTATTTCTTTTTCCTTTAAACCTGCGTTTTTTCCCGTTTGGGCGTCCGGGTTTTTTCTAAAAGTATAAGGGCTGTTTTATCCTTTGTTACAAGAAGAAGGACAAGGCCTACAGCGGCAAAGACGATAAAAGAAATCAAAAGGGGTATGCCTTGCCCGATGAATCTTCCAAAGCCTGAAAAAGGAGCATATATTTTTTTACCAAGAAGATATAACGGCACAGATGCAAGGCTTGAAAAGACGAGCATTTTTACGATAAACCGTACCGCAGGCATAATAAGGTGTAAGACCGAAAGCTCTTTATTCCGTTTTAAAAGGGCAAAAAGAACGGCAGTGTTTACAAAGCTTGCCAGGGTAAGGGCAAAGGCAATTCCGTTTCCTCCCATAAAAGTGCGTAATATAAAGGCTAAAAAAATATTTACCGCAAAACAAATAATTCCTGCAAGGGTCGGCGACTTTGAATCGTTTTGAGCGTAAAAGGCAGGCGCAATAATTCTGTTTACCGCAATTGCAAAAAGCCCCGCTATATGAAAGCGGAATATACCGAGCGTTAAAGCAACCGACGTTTCATCGAATTTTCTGTTTTTATAAATAAGCGTGATGATGTGTTCGCCTGTAAAAAGCGAAAAAAAGGTTGCTGGAATGGTGATAAGGGCTATAATTTTTATCGATTTTAGTAAAAGGTCTTCAAAGGCGCGCCAGTCTTTTTTTGCCGCAAGACTTGAAAGGTCAGGCAGAACAACGGTTCCGATGGAAACGGCAAAAACGCCTAAAAGAAGCTCCTGAAGCCTCAGTGAATACTGAAGACTTGACGCAACTCCCAAACCGGCTGCGGCAGCCAGCGAGGTAGAAACCACATCGTTTATTTGATAGGCGGCAACTCCGATAACCGTAGGGCCTATCAGGTTTAAAACCTTTTTTGTGCCGGGGTTTGCAAGGGTTTGTTTTAAGCGTATAGGCCGAAAACTGAATGCCGTTTTTAATACAAATGGAAGCTGAAAGACGGCCTGTATAAAACCGCCTATCAATACGCCGTAGGCCATTGCAACGGCAGGGTCTCCGAATGGCCTTGCAAAAAGGTAGGTACACGAAATAACAGAAAGGTTAAATAATATCGGGGTAATTCCTGAAGGAGTAAAGATTTTAACGCCGTTTAATATTCCTTGAAAAAAGGCGGCCAGTGAAATTAAAAGAAGATACGGAAACATAATCTGCGTTAGAAAAACGGCGGAGTCATAGTCAACAAGATCTTTAAAAAAAAGTTTGATTATTAACGGCGCCGAAACAATCCCAAAAATAACGACGCAGGCCGATGCAAAACCGACGAGCGTAAAAACCGAGTTTAAAAATGCGTTTATTTCTTCTTTTATATTCTCCTTATCTTCGGCGGAATGGTATTTTTCCAAGTACCCGTTAAAGGTCGGAATAAAGGCGACGGTTACGCTGTTTTCCGCAAAAAGTCGCCTGAACAAATTGGGCAGCATAAAGGCGGTCGTAAACGCGTCGGCCAAAGGCCCTGTGCCTAAAAAAGAAGACATAGTCATTTGACGGATAAGACCTAAAATACGGGATGCAAAAACTAAAAGAGAAAGCTTTGAGCCGCTTTTAACCAGCCGGCTGTTCCTGCCCTGGTTTTTATCATTTTCCATATGACGCCTATTATAGCTTTTTATCGGCTTTAAATTCAAGGCAAAAAAAGGAAAATTGCGGAGACTAAAAGGTTTGATTAGAGCCGCTCCATATACAGTGTGTCCGTGCAGAGTTTTTCGATAATTGCCTTCTCGTGGCTTATGATAATAAGGCCGATTTTCCGTTCTTTAATAACCGCCATAAGTTCCTTCCAGATAAGAGCCTGAGTTACGGCATCGAGCATAGTCGTCATTTCGTCGGCGATAAGGTAGCGCAGTTCCGGGTGCAGGGCGCGGACGATTAAACAGCGCTGCAGCTCTCCGCCTGAAAGTTCTATAGGAAAACGCGTAAACCATTCACGTTTTATGCCGAATCGTTCCAGTATGTCGGGTGCTGGTTCGTAACTTTCCGTCAATATCTTGTCCAGCTTCCACTTTGGGTTTACAGCCTTTTCGGGGTGCTGGAAGATAAGCTGTACCGGCCAAAAAGGGCGTTTTCCTCCTACACATATTTGCTCGGCGCTTTTTCCGTCAATAAGGATTTTCCCCTCATCAGGCTTTAAGTGATACGCCAACACCCGCGCAAGGCTTGTTTTTCCGCAGCCGCTGTCCCCTGTAATGCCGAAAACGGCTCCCGGTTCCACAGTTATATCAATATCCCGAAATATCCATTCTGCCCTGTCATAGCGTAACGTGAGTTTTTTGCCTTCTAATGCCATACTACACCGCCTGAATAAAACCGTTTTGCGGTAAGGCACGCCACAACAGGCGTGCATAATCCGTTTTTAAAGATTCACCATTGCCTGAAAAGGCGGCAGCGGGTGCCGTTTCGACTGTTTCGCCCCCGTTAAAAACGGTAACCCTGTCTGCAATTTTGACCGCAGACATGATATCGTGTGTGATAAGCAAAACCGCCATTCCCTCATCGGCAAATAGGCGCAGCTGCTGCAGTACGGTTTCAAGAGCCTCGGGATGAATGCCGGGCGTCGGCTCATCGGCAATGATGAGTCTGACTCCGTCCCGCACGCTTGAAGCAAAAAGAATGCGTCTTAGCATACCGCCTGAAAGCTGAAAAGGGTATAGGCTTTCCGCTTCTTCCGTCAACCCGTAGTGCTTAAAAAGCTCATCCTGAATTGCTGCGGCTGTTTTTTTCGGTAAACCTATCCTTACCTGATCTGCGGCCTTCATAAGCGGGTCGAGGTAGGTAACCGATTGCGGAATAAAGGCGATTTCCGTTCCGCGGAATTGCCGTACCGTTTTCGGTGTCAGCAGCGTATCCTTGTAATATATTTCGCCTGAAACGGAAGCATTATGCGGTAAAATCCCCAATATCGCATGAGCCAATAAACTCTTTCCCGAACCGCTTGCGCCGACGACTGCAAGAATTTCCCCTTCGGCAATATGGACGTTCAGCGAACGGACTGGCGTAACAAGCCGCGTACGAAAGCCCTTTGTATACTGCGTAAAAGAGATCGAAAGATTATGCGCCGTTAAAATGTCTTTTCTCATATCCTTATTCCCCCGACGGTGTGTACGGTGCCGATTAATTCGGATTCGGTTCAATCAGCGTTCTGACCGCTTCCCCCACGGAATCGAAACTTTTTACTAAAACGGCCAGTAGCGCACCCGGAAACACCGCAAGCCACCAATGACCGAGCGATATATGCTTTACAGCCTCGGACAAAATGATACCGACGGACGGTTTTTCAGCCGAAAGCCCGAAGCCCAAAAAGGTCATAGACGCCTCATGCAAAATGGCGTGGGGAAAGAGCAAGAGAAAGCCTACCATAATTTGCGGAAGCAGGGCCGGCAGCAGATGGTTTTTTACGATAAAAAAGCGGCTTTTCCCGAACCGTTCCGAAAGCCTGATATATTCGAGGTTTTGAATGGCCTTTACCTCGTTTCTGACAAGCCGTGCAAGCACCGGCCAATGCGTAAGGGCCACACCGATGATAATACCCCGCGCACCCCTGCCGGCTGCAAAGGATATCAGAATAAGGAATACCAGATGCGGCATTCCGATAAACATATCGATGAGCCATAGGATAATGGCATCCGCTTTTTTCCCGCCTGCCGCAGCAGTAATTCCCAGTGCGGCAGCAACGGCAACGCCGATCGCAGAACCTACAAGGCCGATCATCATCGAAAACCGAAGCCCCTTTACCGTGCGTGTCAGCATATCCCGTCCAAGCCAATCCGTTCCAAAAAGATGCGCGGCAGACGGTGCAAGATTTTTTGCAGCGTAATCGGATATCAAATTCGAATTTGAGAGTGTAAAACTCAACAGCAAAATCGTCATAATCAACAGCGACGAAGCCGTAATAGATCGGATTAAATGCTGCCTTGAATGTAACTCTGTCATCAAAACCTCTCTTAAAACCGTCCGCCCCAAGGAGGAAAACGGCATAGTGTTTAACGATCGTTTATCCGTATCGTAATTGACCGCTATCGGTACTGACCGGAGCTTTTACTTTTCGCGTAAATAGGGATTAAGTGCTGCGTTCAGAAGATCGGCGGCAAGATTACCTGCAAACACAAAGACCGCACCGATCATTACGATACCGAGCAAGAGCGGTATATCGCTTTTCATTCCCGCTTCCGTAAGCGTTAGTCCTAAACCGGGGTATGAAAACACCTGTTCTGCCAGTACCGATCCGCCGAAAAGCTCGCCGAAATATGAAAAATGAATGGTAATGGCAGGCATTGCGGCATTGCGCAGGGCGTGGTTTTTAAAAATCTGAAAAATCGTTTCGCCGCGGGCTTTAGCGAAAATAACGTATTCGCTTGAAAGCACATCGATCATCTTTTCGCGGGTATGCAGCGTTACGTTTGCAATACCGAGTACGCTTAAAGTCAGTACGGGCAAAATAAGATGATGAATACGCTCTGCGAATGTAACGCTTTCCCGTGGAACGCCGATAGGTGCGGAAATGCCGATTGGAAACAAGTTCAGCTCTACCGCAAATATTAGCAAAAAGATAAGCCCGACCCAAAAGGCGGGGACGGAGGCTTGCAGGTACGAAAGCCATTTGATGCCCTTGTCTAGGAACGTGCCGCGTTTAAAGGCTGCGGCTGTACCGAGTAAAAACCCGATAAGTCCTGAAAGCACCCATGATATGCCCATCAGTGCAAACGAGGCTCCCGCCCGCGAACGTATGATTTGTGCAACCGGTTTACGGTAAATGCGAGATTCGCCCATATTGCCGCTTAGCATATTTTTAAGCCAACGAAAATACTGCCTTATCGGCGGTTCGTTCAAACCCCAATATTCGGCGATGGCTTGGTACTGCCGGTCAGTAAGTGACATATCGTAGTCTACGCTTGCCAATACCGGATCGACCGGCGAGGTGCGTACCAGCACAAAGGCAAGAACAGACAACCCGATAAGCAGGGAAAGCCCGCGTATGAGCTTTCCTGCAATAAATTTCAGTTTTTTTTGTGTGTGCTGCCGTTCACTCGGCATTTTCATCCCACGTCCATTCATAAATATTGTGTAAAAGCGACCAGTCGTGTCCGTGGCTGTGCACGGGCTGTCTTCCTACATTAATGTGTTTATTGCCCAAATAAGTATGATTAAAGCGGATTAGCCAGCAAAACGGTATATCGCCTAAGGTACTGACACCTGTTTGGCCGTCCCACTGTGCGAGTTTCCAATATTTGTTTGCCTCTTCAACACTTGAGGCTGTCATCGCTTTTTCCAGATAGGCGGTAACGGCGGGATTATCGTAAAACGTAATATTCGTCCAGCCGTGTCCTGCCATACTCGGATGATGAGATTCGTAAAACTGCTGTGCATGGTGCCGTCCGCCTGCGTACAAAAGAGAATCGCTGTGAGACTTTGTAACCATTTCGTCCCAGTTGCTTCCAATTAATTTTATATCGATTCCCAGCGCCTTTGCCTGCTCTGCCGCGGTAACGGCAACATTGGTTCGTAGCTTATCATTGGTTGGATAATACAGATTGAAAGAAGCAGCTTTGCCATCTTTTTCCCGTATGCCGTTTTTGCCTTTTTTCCAACCGGCCTTTTCAAGCAATTCGTTTGCTTCTTCGACGCGGGAGTCTTGAATAGCCGTTTTGGGATTCCACCACGGCATACCGTCCACTACGGAAAAGGCGGGTTTTCCGTGTCCGTTCAATACCGTCTGTACTATCTCGTTTCGGTTTAAGCCGATATTGAGCGCCGTGCGTATTGCAGGATCGCTCGTTACGTCGTTGCCGACTGGATAATTATCGACAGATGTTTTGACACCCGTTTTTACATACGGCAGGGAAAGGCCGCGCACATCGTTCGATTCAAATTCAAATAATTTCCAACCGGGTATCTGCACATCCGCGAATTCCGGGATTGCATAAATCATATCAACTGTGCCCGCTTTTGCAGCTGCAAGGGCGGTATTCTCATCGAGCAAAAGCCATGTCCATTTTGTAAAGTAGGGCTCTTTTCCATGCCAGTACGGGTTTACCGTAAATACGGCTTGTTCGCCCTCGTCATATTGCTGCAGCATATACGGCCCCGATCCTATCGGATTTTCGGAATAATGCTCGTTGTAGTGAGCTTTCGGAACAATCGGTACCTCAGTCAGCTGGGCGACGAAAGTGGAGCGGGGCTGTTCAAGTTCGAAAACGATGGTGTCTTTTTCAGGAATCGTTATATTTTTGATAAAACTCAAATCCCAGTGCTTGCCGTCTTCTTTCAGCATTTCATAAGAAAATTTGACGTCTTCCGCTGTAACCGGTTCGCCGTTAGAGAACTTGAAATTATCATACAGATGAAATGTCCAGATTTTGCCATCGGTGGAAATAGTGTAATCCTTTGCAAAGTCGCCGATAATATCGAGGTCGGCGGTTTTCTGTAAAAGGGTGCTGTGCAGAATATGCGCTTCGTTGTACATACCCCAGCGTTTTTTCGGTTCGAATTCGTGCGGAATGCGGGACCCCATCGATACGACTATCTCTTTTTTTGCCGTTTTTCCAGCCTCGCGCCCTTCGGAACCGGTTTTGGTACAGGCCGCAAAACAGAATACTGCGGTCAGTAAAACAATAAATTTTTTCATAAGTAGCCTTCCTTATATAAGTGTTTTTATGATTCTTTTAACGAATTGAGATTTTTTATAATGTCTGTGATAACGAATGCGATTGCCTGTCCGTCAAAACGGCTTGTCTGAGCACTATGTACGATGGCAGGTTTCAGTTTTGCAGTTTGATCAGCTGCATTGTTTAAATCGAAAATTTTAAAAAAGCCGGTTTTAATACGATGATAATCCGATAAGTAGTTTTTTATATGGATAGGGCTTACATGGAAACGATTGTGTGTAAAACGGGAACTGGAGATTGTTGTCTTTTTAGAGAAATTGGGGGGGGGGGGGGGTAGAAATTGTCTGCTATTTACCTGTGCGGCAGTTTTGCGGTCTACGGCGCCGTGTATGCTGTATTTAGTCTTTACCGCAATCTTTCTTTTAAATACCTCTTTTACATTCATTTTTTGTTTCCTTATAGTTACAGTATATCAAAGTTTACTTTTTTTGTCAACCGCTTATTTTAAGATAATTAGGGTCTTTATAAGTCTGTTATTGGGAATTAGTATTAAAAATATTGTAGTCAAAATACTGAGAGCGAAACAGGTTACATGAAATTTTTATTACTTCACCTTGTATTTTTTCATCTTTTTTGTTAAACTTTTTCGCATTTCTGTTTAGGAGAAAAAACGATATGAAAAAACACAGCGCGGTTATATTTTTTTGTTTAGCCGTTTTTTGGTTCCTCGGTGCACAGGAAAATGGGGAAGCTGCTTCCGATAAAAAAAAGAGCGTCGAATACAGCACAAGCATAAATACCGTACTTTCATGGCCGCCTGAACTCCTGCTCGGTGTAACCGAAAATTTTACTGTGCCGGTTTTAAACTACGATAACCCTTTGACGAAGGATAATAATATAACCTTTAAACTGGGGGCGGATATCTCTCCCGTTACTATGGAAGGCAAATTCGGTATTACATGGACGCCCGCCGCCTTTTTGGAACTGTATACGGAGGGGCGGCTCGGTACGGGCTGGAAATTGAACAAGGAATTTTTAGGTGTGGGAATCAACGAAAACGATAACGGCGTATCCGTCTTCAAGCCTGCTGACTTTAAAAAGGGCGTATACTCTTTTACTTTGGGCGGCGCTCTTCAGTTTGATTTGGGAGCCGTCATTCCTAACGACTGGGCTCATATTATCTTCCGCATTGATCAGTTTGCCTTGTACAAGGGAATGACCGGTACGGATAACCTGACTTCATGGATATATCAGGCAGATTACGGCACAAATAGGAACGGCTGGCGATATGGTGCGTCCTATGTGGTAGGCTATAAAATGCCTATTCCGCTAAACCTTATCGCCTTAAAAATAGACACGGAAAAAAGCTTTTTTGCCGTTCCGGCAGGGCTTGATAAGAGAATGTGGGGTGAAGAGCGCTTTGTAACTACGATTGGGCCCGTTTTTAACTTTGTTATCAAAAAAGACTATAATATTATGCTGCTTGCCCAGTGGAAATTCATACCGGCCGTATTGCGGGAAAAGACCGATGACGGTGATTATGTGTTTTATCAGACGCACCGGCTGGACACTGAAAAACAAAGCGCAGTCTGACTGCGCAGGGTCAGTATTATCTTTTATGTAACCCTTAAACACAAAAAATAAAACTAGCTTTGGATTACACTCCGTTCCGTACCGTTCGGCGTACCTTTTTACGAAAAAAAAACGCTTGACTATTTTTTTCCTTTCAAGTATAATGCACTTCTAGCTTTATTAAACCGCACAATAGGCAAAAGTGCAAAGGAGAATAGTTGGCAGATTTAAAAGGTTTGCGAGTAAATGAACAAATTCGCGTAAGAGAGGTTCGGTTAATCGGTATGAACGGGGAGCAGGAAGGTATTGTTCCCACAATTGAAGCAGTAAAAAGGGCATCGGCAGCCGGACTTGACCTTGTTGAAGTTGCACCTACTGCCAAGCCTCCGGTCTGTAAAATTATAGATTATGGTAAATACCGTTTTCAAATGGAGAAAAAGCTTCGCGACTCCAAGAAAAATCAAAAACAGCAGCTTCTTAAAGAAATAAGAATGCAGCCTAAGATAAACGACCATGATCTTGAATTTAAATCTGCACACGTAAAAAAGTTCCTTGACGGCGGAGATAAGGTAAAGGTAACCGTGCGGTTTTGGGGCCGCGAACTTGCGCATACCGAAATAGGTTACCAAGTTTTACAAAAGGTTTTGGACCGTGTAGGGGGCGAAGAAGCCTATACGGTAGAGAAAAAACCTTCGATGGAAGGCAAAACAATGTCAATGACGTTAAGCCCTAAATCGAAAAAATAAGCTTTACAAATAAATTTTGGAGGTAACACAATGCCTAAAATGAAGAGTAAACGATGTGCGGCAAAGAGGTTTTCTTTGACGGCAAGCGGAAAGGTTAGGTATAAGCAAATGAACAAGGCGCATATTCTAACCAAAAAGGCGCAAAAAAGAAAGCGCAGGCTCAAGAAGGCCGGAATCTTATCCGAAGCAGATAGCGTAAAAATCCGCAAACAATTATTGCCTTACGGTTAAGGCTTATATGGGAGGTTTTAAATGTCAAGATCGACAAGCAGTAATAGAAGAATAACCCGCAGACGCGCCATATTAAAATTGGCCAAGGGTTTTAGAGGAAGAAGGGGTACCAACTTTAAGGCGGCCAGGGATGCTGTACGCAAGGCCTTGGTACACAGCTATGTAGGAAGGAAGGACAAAAAAGGCGATATGCGCAGCCTTTGGATAAGCCGTATCAATGCGGCTGTCCGTGCAGAAGGGCTTACCTATTCGCGTTTTATTGCAGGGATAACTAAAGCCGGTATACAGCTGAACCGAAAGGTGCTTTCCAATATGGCAATCGAAGATCCTGCCGCTTTTAAAACAGTTGTAGACGCTTCGAAAAAAGCGTTAGGAGCTTGATATGGTAAATCTCGATCAAATGAAACTTCTTGAAGACAAGGTCGGAAAAGCCGTCAGCTTAATCAGATCTCTTTCTTATGAAAAAAGCGCTCTTAAAAAAGAGCTGGAAGAAAAAAGCAAGCGCATTTTGGAATTGGAAAATTTGATTCTTGTTTTTAAAGACGATCAATTAAAGATCGAGCAGGGAATAGTCAACGCACTTAATCAGTTAACTGCGTTCGAGTCTTCTTCCGTAAGCGAAACGGCTCAACAGGAAAATGCTTCGCAGCTTCCGGCTGCAAACGCAGCGGCTGAAGAGTCTATATCCGAGAATAAAACCCCTGCCGCCGAAGCAGAAAGCACTGGAACCGGCTCTACAGGCGGCCTACATCTGCGTAATCCTTCTTCCGATCAGACGGAAGATTTGCAGCAAGATTTGAATGATATGCTAGGAGAATCTTCTACTGTCGATGACCAATCGGACATCGATAAGCAAATGGATATTTTTTAGGTATAAGATGAGCAGAGGACAATTAAACATCGATTTGTTGGGAACATCCTTTGCAATCCAAGCCAATGAAACCGATGAATATTTAAAACAGATTTACGAGCATTTTCTTCACACAATAAACCAAGTTAAAGAATGTTCTTCCGTAAGGGATCCCTTACGTCTTGCTATAATTGCCGGTATTTTGGTTACCGATGAATTATATAAAGAGCAGTTTAAAAACGCAGACTCTTCGGAAGAACTGAAAAGCGCCTTCGAAATAGAAAATTCCGCCCGTAAGATGATTGAAGATATTGATAAGGTTTTAAACAGCGTTACATGACCGTTTTTGTAGACGCCGATTCCTGTCCCGTTCGGGTGCGGGAAATTATTTGTAAAGCAGCAAGCCGCGTTAAACGGAGCGCCGTTTTTGCCGCAAATCGTTCTATTCCTCTTGCGATAAAATCGAATTTTATAAAAATGATTATAACCGATTCGGCAGAACAATCTGCCGATGAGTATATTGTGTGCAATGCCGTGCCCGGAGATCTTACCGTTACGCGCGATATTCCGCTTGCAAAGCGGCTTGTCGATAAGGGAGTAACGGTTATTAACGACAGGGGAGTTTGTTTTACCAAAGATAATATAAACACCTTTTTATCTGCAAGAAATTTTATGTACGAATTGCAGGCAAATGGGCTAAAACCGGAAGCGCAAAACTCCTTCGGGCCGAAAGAAATAAAAAAATTTGCTAATTGTTTGGATATACACCTTTCAAAACTGATACGGCAAAGTGCTGAATAAGGCCGCTTAGAGCCGTTTTTTGAAAGGATAAACGAAAATAAAAAACGTCAGACGGTTTTTATTTTCGTTTATTGGAGAAATGACCGGCTTTTATGGGACAGGGTTTTTGTTTTATGCATCCGAAAAGCGTTTTTGTATAGCTTGAATTCTAGGAAGTACTTCAAAAAAGGCGTCTACAAGGCTAGGATCGAATTTTTTTCCCGACATATTCTTTATTTCGTCAAGCACCTGATTTTCATCCCATGCCTGTTTATAAACCCTGCGTGAAGAAAGGGCGTCATAAACGTCTGCTAGTGCAACAATGCGTGCGCCTATCGGAATCTCTTTTTCCTTTAAACCTTTGTTTTTTCCGGTGTTTTTATCGATTTTTAATGCTTCGCCAGTTTCAATGTTTATATGTCCGGGGTACCCTGTCCCGTCCCAATTTTCGTGATGCCTCATGGCTATATCGCTTGAAAGCTTATCCAGATCAGATTCGTACGGTGCAAAAAGCTTTGAACCGAGCCAAGTATGTGCTTGCATCGCCTTAAATTCTTCTTCGGTTAACTTGTCGGGCTTTTTTAAAATGGAATCGGAGATAGCTATCTTGCCTACGTCGTGCAAAAGGGCTGCAATTTTAAGAGAATCCCTAAAACGGGATTGTTCTTTTTGCGGTATCTTCTGGTTAAAAGCCCATCGGTCGTATATTTCCACCGAATAGTTGGCGACGCGGTTAATATGCATGCCCGTTTCTGTCGGATCGCGCAGCTCTGCCATCTTAATCATCCGCATAATCATAGAGCGGGTTAAAAAAGCGTGTTCCAAAGCCGCTCCGGCACGGGAAGCAAAATGACTGAGGTATATTTCGTCGTCATGGTTAAAGGCACGGATATTTCTCTTTTTATCGAGGGCATTTAGAACCTGCAAGACGCCTAAAAGGTTTCCCGTAGTTGATTGCAGCGGTATGGTCAGCATTGAAACCGTTTTGTATCTGGTTTTTTCGTCAGTACTTTTACCGAATTTATATGGCTTGTTTTTGGGTATTTTGTATACGTCGGGAATATTTATAGTTTTTTTGGTAGCAGCGGCGCATCCTGCAATGGTTGAGTTATCGATCGGAAAATCGAAGAAAATGTATGGCAGTTTTTCTCCGGCAGGCAGCTTGCTTTGCATGGTATCGTTTTGCGCATAGTTAATTGAAAGTCTTTCATCTTTTGCAATATAAATGGAGCCTGCATCGGCATTAACAACATTCCGCGCTTCGGTCAAAATTTGCTCTAAAAGAATATCGACGTCTTGAATATTGTGTAAAACAGATTCCGTTTCTATTATTTTTACAAGAATTTCTTCCTTTGATAAATCACTATAATCCGTTTTTTTGCTTTTCATTCCGCTTAAAACCGCCTGTTATATTTTTCGTGTAAAGATGACCGTTTCATCACCCGTAGGCATTATTTCACTTATGTTTAGCTGTATTTTAGTTAGGCTTATTGTCTGTTTTTGTGCTTCTTCTTCTAAAAGTATAAGATAAAAGCTATTTTTATTCTCGGTATTTTTCATTTGTAAAATAAGTTTTTCGTGTATATTTATAATGTCAAAATAACCTGTACTCGATTTGTTTTCTTTTTTAAAACGGTAGGTATTTTTTTTGAGCTCTAAGACAGAGCCGATGGACGAGTCCCATGCGTTTTCCGATTTTAAAAGGGCGTTTTTTAATTTTACGGCAGGGTTCTCTGCCTTTGCCGTTATTTGTAAAAGCCCTGTATTCTTTTTGTATTGACCGCTCCAAAGCGATGCCGTTGCAAACCTTATTCTGGAAACGTCTTCAATAATGCGCACTTGAATTTCGTCAATTCCCTTAATTTCAACATCGATTCTGCGGATAATATTCGGGATAGATTTGTTGTTTGCATTAAAAAAAAGGCCGTAGCGTCTTGGCAGGGTCGACTGTATTTCGTAAACTTCTTCTATTTTATCTTTATTAAAGATGATAATGCCGTCTTTTTTGTCGAAATAGATGCTTTGAGATGCGGAAGGCAGGTACCAAACGCCAGATAAAAATTCTGCAAAGGATTCCATGTTGCCGGCTTGTAGCTTGCGCAAAAGCTGGTTTTCTATTTTTTCTCCGGCAATTTTTGTTTCACGTCCTCTTTCATATTTGCCGGTTTTATTGCTCCAAACATATTCCGTTTGAATTTGGTCTAAGGTATTAGGGCTTTCAGCGTCCGAATTGTATGTGTAAATTTTATAATCGGCAAATGTCTTTGCAGGTTCTGAAGAAGCGGCTTCTCCATAATTGGTGTTTAAACCACCGCCTGCACCTTTATTGGCGATAAACCGGATTTGTATGTCGGCGTGTAAATCGGCAATTTGACTAAATTCCAGCCGGTCTTTTTTGTCTTTTTTTATTTTTTGAATGGAAAAGGTTTGCCCGTTATCCGAGCTCATTCCTGAATAGATAATTGCAGGAAGGGAGTCTTCCAGCTCCATAGCATAAAAGGTAAGGGATTTCGGCTGTGTTATGGCCGTTCTTATTTCTTCCGTCCGCCCCCACTTTTGTGTAATGGGATTTTGGATCGAAATTATCAGGTATAAAAACGGATCTAAAAGCTTTTTTACGGCAATTATTTGGTCTTCTACGCCGTCTCCGTTTAAATCGGAAGAAACGGCATCTACAAAAATTTCATCATTATATAATTCCAAAAATATTTTTGCATTGCTTGAAGCACTGTCCGCTTCCGCTCTTTCTTCTAAAGCAGTTATTTTGGAAAATGCTGCAGGGATAATAGTTTGCGCTGCAGGCGTTTCCGGCTCTTGTACACGGTTTTCCCTTACTTTAAAAAACACAAGAAGCACGGTAACTGCCACTAAAACTATGAGTGTAAAGCCGTATATTATTTTTTTTGCCATATTTTCCGTTTTATACACTCCTTTAAGGCTGCTTTTGTTTTATGAGGGCTTGTTCTTCGTCGGCCATTGTCCGTTCTTTGCCCTCGTTCTCCAAAATATCCGAGTACAGCTGTTTTGTCGTATCGACAACGCGGCCTTGAATGTCCATATCCAAGGTAATTTCGTACCAATTATCGTGCTTTATGATACGCGATTCGGCAAGGTACGGGCTTTTAAAGCGTGCCTGTTTCCCTGCATATTTGGACTGCCATGGCGCATCTTGTTCAAGGTCGGTTATTACAAGAAGAATCTTATACCGGCCGTTAGCACCGCGGCTTTTTACCGCTCCGTTTATTTTATCGAGTGCTGTTCCTATATCGGTGAATTTTCCGTCCGGTTTTATGGCCGAAACCGTTTTTATAATCTTTTGTATATCGTTTTGGTTTTTTATATCTAACGAAAGAAGATGTTCGGGCTTTTCGTAAAATTGATATATGCTTATCCAGTCCCCGTTTATCAGCATTTGACCGATAAGTTCATCCAAAACCCACATTCGAAGACTATCGAATTTACCCGGCTCTTCCATAGAAAGCGACTTATCTATCATCAAAATTATATCGACGGGAATGGTTCTTTCGCCGGCATAAAGGTTAAAAACAAGTGCAAAAATAAAGATTTTCGTTAAAACTAAGGCCTTTTTTCTCATCTGCCATCCTTTTTTTCAAAAATATACGAATATTATACAACATAATTGAAAAAAAATCATTATTTTCCTCTAAAAATCTTTACATTATGTAAAATATGGTATATAATCGCATACGTAATATCTTATGGGTATTTATATTAAAATTGTCTATATTTGAAGGAGAAGAGTAAATGGCAAATTTAGATCTACCACAGAGTCCGAATGTTTTCCACCCCGAAAAGCCGAGTGCTGTAGGGTCAAGAAACTCTTTGGCTCAGGATTATAGGGATCAGCAGAAAGAAGTAAATCAGCTGATAGAGGAAGAGACGAATAAGGTACTGCACCATTTGACAACAAAGCTGCCTAAGGAAGTCCTTGAGCGCTTAGACGTAATGGGCGGGGTTAAAGAAAAGTTGTACAACTATTTTAACCAGAACTACCAGAATATGTTCAACCGCTACATGGTAACGGCCGAAGACGAGATGTTGAAAAAAGTCCGCGGCTTTATCGATCGGGAAGAAATGAAGGTTCTTGACCGCTATACTCCGAAAGAAATTGCAAACCTGCTTGATGCAGTAGGCGGCGCCGATAAGTTTAATACGGGCGAAATCGAAAAGTCTATCGTTAATATGTACGGTCATTTGCAAGGCCATGTTCAGCGCGGTGTAAACGATCTGGAAACCTTAACCAATTCACTGTTGCGGCAAAAGACCGATGTCGGAGCCTTTGTACGCGGTGAAAATGCGTATTCCATTATTAAGTGCGCCTTTAAAGACAACCTGTATAAGCCTAAAACCGTAACCGACGTAAAGCTGTCGGTCAATATTTTGGATACGGAACTGATAAGCCCGATCTTCCAATATCAGGCAACGGTTGAATATCTTATAAAAGACCTTTTGTCCAATTATTATATGGATGCAATCGATAAAGAAATCGAAAAAATGAAGGATGCAAGAATAGACAAGGGGCTCGAAGAGATGTCCGACGGGGCTATTATCTTTGAAAAGATGAATAAAGTTTCTAACATGACTGACGACGATGTGGATAATCCCAAGAGTAAACGGTACGATGTTGTTTCCAAGCAGCTTATGGAAAGAATCAATAATCTCCGTGCGGAAATAGATCCTGAAACCTTCGATCAGCTGAATATCCGCGAAAATCTTAAAAAGATTATCGACCTTGAAAATATTAGAAACAGGGGCTTTAATACGGCCATCAATTCGCTTACTTCCATCCTCGACACCTCGAAGATGGGCTATCAGTATATCGAAAACTTAAAGAACGCCCGCGAGCTGATTTTGCGCGAGTACGACGATACCGACACTGCAAATCTCCCCGATGAACGGTACCAGATTAAGCTAAAGTATTACGATAATGCCCAGCTCATTGCAGAACGTCAGGCTTATGAAGTTATGATGAGCTCGTTTGAAACCGAGGTTATGCATTTGTGGGACGTTGTAAGAGCCAAGTACGATAAATCCAAATCCAAATTCAAGATCAATGATTTTGCGGATTTGGCCGGAAAATATAAGACCTATATTAAAAAGCAATTTAAAGAAAAATCCGGCGATCCGGTGTATGAGGATACGGCAAAGGTTTGGGACGAGATTTCTTTTATCAAGGTTCCCGAAACCGAAGTTGAAAAGATGAACCGCACCTATATTTATGAAAAGGATAAGCTGAGAAAGCGTCTTATCATTATGCGTCAGCGAATGAAAGATTTGTACGATTATCAGTATCCTATTGAACGGAGGGTTATTGAAGATAGGCTTTCGTTCCTTGAGGCCGAATTTAACAAGTTCGATTATCTTATTAATCCGTTCCACGTGCAGCCAGGCCTCTTACTCGATTTGGATATTACTTCGATTAAGCGCAAGAAGGCAACTTTGGACGGTATGGCAAACGTGTTAAACGAATTTTTGCATGGCGTATCGAAGGGCTTTGCAGATGCGGCCTTTGCATCGTTTAGCCGAAGACGTTCTACGGTACGTGCGGACATTGCCCAGAGTTTTTCGAGTGCGGAGGATACGCCTGCAGCAAAAGATCCTGCAGGACGCACGCAGTTTATCAATATGCTTAACAGCGCTCCCGCCCTTGAGGCGCCTGCCGCCGAAGGGGTAAGCGCTCCCGTCAGAAGACGACCCGGTCCTAAGGCAAAAAAGACCGGTTCCGTCGATTCCGGAAGAGGCCGCCGCAAGACAAAATCGGGCATTAGGTCTCTTTAGTACCTTTTTTTTAAGGTATGTTTTAAGTAAAGATAATAAAAGCCCCCGTGAAGCAGACCGGTTTCCAGGGGCTTTTTATTCGTATAGACGGTTTGCAGGCGGTATTTTAAGACTTCCGGTTTTTGAAATCGTTTTAAAAAGCTAAGGTATTACATTCCGCCTTGCCAAGTTATTATAAAAACGGCATAAATTAGGTTTTAAGTGTTTTTTGCGCTTTGAAGCCGCCGTTCATAAAAGGAGTATATTATGGTAAATAAATCCGGTGCTTTTGTATCGCTTGCAAAAAGAGCCGATTTTAATCTTTCCGTCAGTCATATACAGGCGGTTATCGAAATTACCGATAACCTTGCTCCGTCCAAAAATGCGGCGGATATGATAAACGAGATGATAATGGAACACACGATAAAGCCAGAGCAGGTTAAGGCAATTTTATCGGTGCTGTTGATTGATAAATGGCAGTATAAGGTCGTTTCGAAAAATGTTACCGCTGTTTTGGATGACGCATCCGCCTTTGTAAAGGATATATGCACATGGTCCGGAGTGGATATCGTTTTGGGTTATGAACATCCCGATTTGGGTTTTTTGGCCGTAAACCCCAAAAATCCGCAGGCGGCGGCCGTTATTCAAGAGTTTAAAAAACACGAACTTTTGCTTATTTTTGTCGGAAAACAGGATAAGGGAGTAATCGATCCTGCAGCAGCGGATGCGGTTGTTTCGGCAATTTTAAAGTTGTTTGAAAAAAAAGCGGTTTTAGTGCCGTCATCGGTAAAAACAGGTCCGTTTAAGTATGCGGAACCCAAGCAGCCTTTGGCGCGGCGTGCTGTAAAAACGGCAGGGAAAAAGAGGCGCGGAAAAGCAGGGCCAAAGAAATCTGCCAAAACAGAGCAGCCCGTTTCGGTTGCCGCAGCGCCGTCTTCTTCCGATCGGCCTGCCGCCATAGCAACCGGTCCTAAGAAGATGAGCCAGCTGGTATCCGTTCCCGTTTCGAACGAATTGTTCCATAACGGAAATGTTGAAGCGTGGAAGCGCATTATCAGAAGTTATACGGCAAGGTATCCCAATTCCGAAGTAATGATTTTTTACGACGGGGAGCGGATTGTCGATATTAATACGCTTTTTAAATGGGGAAAGGTTAAACACGGCAGTTCCATTCAGTTTGCCGTTTCCGCAGAGGAAATTAAGGATTTATCGAAATTATCGAAGTACTTTAAACAGGGCGCAAGTCCTATGTTCGAAGCCTTTTTACGCGGTTCTCCCGATACCGTTTTAAATCTGTTTTAATGGAGGGGTTAGATGAGATTATCAGATCATATACATTTTTTTAATCAAAAAGAAACCGTCGGCAAAAAAGTCGATAAGAATTTACTGGGTATTAGGGGAAGGCAGGCGAACGAATTTGCGGAATTAAAGCTGCCTATTTTGCCTGGCGTTATAGTCGATTCGTCGGTTATGCAGGATTTAGGCACGGAACAGGATAAGGTGCGTACGGCACTTACTGCCCATCTTGAAAAGTTTGGAAAAGAGGTGCGCAAAACCTACGGTGATGAAGAAAGCCCGATGTTGTTAAAGCTGGTTATTTCTCCCAATCTTTTGATCGCAAACTATCCCGCCCTTCATAATTTCGGACTGACCAAAAAAACGGTCATCGGTTTTCAGGAAAAGGTCGGCGAAGCCTTTGCCGCACACGAGGTTTTGTTTTTGCTAAACGGTATTTTGAACATTGCCTATAAGATTGCACAGCTGGAAGAAGAACCGAAAAAACAAGAATGGCTTTCCGAGGCTGTAAACAAGGTTAAAGCGGCTCTTGCTTCTTCAAGTAGTACGGCGCGTCCTGTAAAAATAATGGAAGAATACGCCGAGTATCTGCCTAAAGGCTTTTTTGATGATGCGCACATTCAGCTTGAAGAATCGGTTTGTATGATAAGCCGGCTTTTACGGCTGGAGGAAGATAATAATAAGGATGTTGCCCTTTTGATTCAGCCGATGGTATACGGAAACTATGGTAAGGATTCGTATTCGGGCTCTTTTTTCAGCAGAAATATCGTAACGGGCGAAAAAAAGCTGCAAGGGCAATTTTTTGTCGAGAAATTCGATGAGGCGGAGGCGGAAGGAAAGGACATCAATTCGATGAAAGCCGAATACCTAAAACGGCTTGAAAAAATTGCATGGCTTTTGGAGGATCACAGCAAGGATATCCGCAATATCCGTTTTACGGTGGAAGCGGGGGAACTGTGGCTGATCGAACAAAAATCGGTGGAGGCAAAGAGTACTATTTCGCTGGTTCATTTGCTCCTTGATCTTTATAACCGTAAAATTGTGGATGCCGAATACGCTGTACGCGCCGTAAAACCGGGGCAGTTAAACGAAATTCTTCACCCTGTTATTAATCTTTCCAGTACGCGTGGCTTGAAGTCTTCTGCAGGCGGTATTGCCGGTGCACCCGGCGCGGCTGTAGGACGGGTTTATTTTACCGCCGATTCTTTAATCGAAGCGAAAAGAGTAGCCCAAATCGAGGGCCGCGATACGCGCTGTATCCTGTGTATGCCTGCAACATATGCGGGAGACGTAAAGGCTATCGAGGTTGCAACGGGCGTTATTTCCAACGAGGGCGGTTATTCCGCCCACGCCTCGGTCGTTGCGCGCCAATACGGTAAAACGTCTTTGGTGCGCCCCGATATGAAAATTATGCAAAAAAAGGCGGTGATTGACGGCGTTACCGTAAACGAGGGCGACTATCTTACCTTAAATGTTCCGTATTACGGCGATTCCGCCGTTTATTTCGGAAAGGCCGAACTTATCGACCCTGATCCTGAAACCTCAGGCCTTTTGGATTTTATCGCCTTGGCCAAGGGGTTTGTTTCGGACTTTTATGTGCGCGCCAATGCCGACAGCCCGAAGGATGCACAGCTTGCTCTTGATTTCGGTGCGGAAGGAATCGGTTTATGTAGAACCGAGCACATGTTTTTTAACGAAAAAAGAATCAATTTGTTCCGTACAATGATTGTAGCCGAAACGGAAGCGGAACGGCAAAAGGTTTTGGCCAAGCTGCAAAAGGTGCAAACCGAAGACTTTTACGAGATTTTTAAAATAATGGCAGGCAAGGAAGTTACGATCCGGTTACTGGACGCTCCCTTACATGAATTTTTACCGCATAACGATGCCGAATTAGGTGCTTTCGTAAAATATCTGGCTTCGGAAAAAAAGACCGTTAATAAAAAAGAATTAAAGGAAAAAATCGACAGACTTTCCGAAATTAATCCGATGCTCGGACACCGCGGCTGCCGAATCGCCATTTCGTACCCCGAAATTTACGCGATGCAGGTGCGGGCAGTCTTCGAAGCCGCTTATAAACTCAAAAAAGAAAAGGTCGATGTACGGCCTGAAATAATGATTCCGCTCATTATGAATTTCCGCGAATTAAAGCAGATTGTGTACGGCAAAAAGATTGAAGGCCGTACCTATCAGGGTATACGTTCGATAGAAGAAGAGGTTCGCGGACAGATGAAGGCGGGCAGCCTTGAATATAAGGTTGGGACTATGATTGAGCTTCCTGCGGCGGCTTTAAGCGCCGACGAAATTACCAAATATTCGCAGTTTTTCTCCTTTGGTACGAACGATTTGACGCAGACGACGCTGGGACTTTCGCGCGACGATTTTAACCGTTTTATGCCCGATTATACGATGTACGATTTAATCGACGGCAATCCCTTTGCTATTTTGGACAGCCGTGTCCGCGATTTGATCGAAATTGCAATTCGGCGCGGTAAGCTGACCCGCCCCGATGTGCACTTAGGCTTGTGCGGAGAACACGGTGCCGCTCCCGAAAACGTACGCTTTTGTATGGAAGCGGGACTTAACTACGTTTCATGTTCCTCGTATTCGGTGCCCATCGCGCTTCTTTCGATTGCCCAAACCGAGCTTGAAAACGCCGAAAAGGCAGGTGTCAAATTGACGCCGAAACCTGTAAAAATAGACGCTTCTGCAAAAAAGACGCGGAAAGCAGGGCTAAAATCGAAGGGAATTACCGAAAAGACTTCTTCGGGAAGCAGGGGACGCGGCGCGAAAAAGGCAGGTGCAGCAGCGGGCGGAACGAAGAAAATGCGCAGCAGAAAACCTGCGGCAGCGAAGAGCGCAAAAAAAGTGCCGGTTTCTAAAAAGAAGCCTGCAGCTAGAAAACCCTCCGCCGGCCGAAAGGCGAAAAAATAAGTAATGGGGAATCCTATCGATATTTATAGCCCTTGACATATAAGATCGTCTTATAGGACATATAGGACGGTCTTGTTGAGGGTTTATAAAAAACCGCTCTCGAAAAAGCGGTTTGTGCGGGCCGTGCATAAAAGCGAAAAACGGCCGCTGCAGGATGCCGGTTCTAGTACTGGTAATCAGCTGTTTTTTTAAAACGGAGATGTTTTATGAAAAAGCGTTTTTTTGATCGTGTTGCGGCGAGGACGGCCGTATGCTGTGCGGTATTTGTTTTACTGTGTTCATGCAAGACCGAAAAGCCCGCGCCTCTTATTACAGTTACGGGCGTTTCGACGGTGTATATCATACCCGATCAGGTAACGGTTTCTTTTGCGGCCATTTCGAAAGATGCTGTTATTTCGACGGCAAAAAGCAAAAACGATGCGCTTATGAAAAACGTAACCCGTTTATTCGGAACATACGGTATCGAACAAAAGGATATAACCGCAGGGAACCTTCGGATTGAACCGCAGTATTCGTATAGGTATAATTCACCCGAATTTCTGCATTATGAGGTTACCAGGCGCTACTCAATTTCGATAAACGATCTGAAAAACTACGAACCTTTTTTAACGGAACTGCTTAATTCCGGTATTGATAAGATAGACGGCGTACGATTTTCCGTTTCGAATATTCAAAAATACAGAAACGAGGCGCGTGCAGGAGCAGTACGGGCTGCGGAAGAAAAGGCAGCGCTTTTGTGTGATGCCGCAGAAAACGGCGGAAAAAAACTTTCGGTAGGTAAGGTTGTGCGCATTTCCGAACTTTTTGGCGGCGATCAGGAAAGAGGGGGTGGATTGGTGCAAAACAAAGTTGCCTATTTAGAGACGGCTTCAGGCTTTGCCTCTGCAGGCGATGCGGGAAATACCGGCCGGATTCGGATAGATTCCTATATCGAAATGACCTTTGAGCTGCGGTAAGCGGCTTAATGGTCATCGGCACGTTACGGGCGATTTATCGGTATGAGGCTTTTGCGCACCTGTGCAGCTTTTTTTTGGGTGAAAAAAAAAGCCGTAAAACCTATTTTAGCCTTTAACGCGGTTTTTGTTGCGCTTGCGACCGTCTATACCGCCGCGGTATATATCACCCCTAAAACCGAAGCGGCCGCTTTGGTTTTTAAGGCAGTCGCTTTTACGGTCTTTCAGCTGTTTGTTTTGGCAGCCGGCCTGTATTTTACAGGCGGCGCTCGGCCGCTTATGCAGTTCTTTTCCAACTTTTGCAAAAAAAAGCTTGTACAAGGACTTTTGTTTTCGAGTCTTACGTTATCGGTATTCACTGCATGCCGAGCCGTTCTCCGTATCGGTTTACAGGCGGAAAACGCAGCAGGCACCGTGCTTGCTCTTGCGGCTATGACCTTGTTTTTCTTTTACGATTTTTCCCTGTTTTGGTTTGTTGCAGTCTTTTCGTCCGATGGTGCGGCCTTTATTCCGTGTGTAAAGCGGTCGGCCATGCTTTTTTTTAAATATCCATTTTTTACCTGCGTCTTTTTTTTTGCAAGCCTTTTCTCTGTGCTCCTTTCGTGCCTTACCATGTTTTTGTTCCCAGGCCCTGCGGGTATAGTACTGACTATCTGCTCCGTCTATAAGCGGTTACGGACAGCGGCCTGACGGCCTTAAGGTTTTTTGTGAGGGGGGGGTAATATGTAATTGAATTACCAATTAATTAAAGGCTTTCAACCTCTTCTTGAGTGAGGCCTGCGGCTTACAATTATATTTTTTACGGAATCGCCAAGTTGTTTAAAGCCTTAGCTGTTTCAAGCTTTGCTTGGTGCGAGCCTTGGGCTATGCCGGCTTGTATGCCGTATTCCATGTCATTGAATATTGACAGGTACAATCGTATGTGAGATAATGTATACATCGCATACACAAGGACTCCTTGTGTACGCCGACACTATTTTCTTATCGACAGGGAGGAATTCTTATGGACATCGCTAATTATCCTGCAGAGCCGTTTCGGATTAAGGTTGTCGAAACCGTCAAAATGATTGACAAGGAACAACGGGCACAGGTTGCCAAAGAGGCCGGATACAATACCTTTTTAATCAATTCGGAAGATGTGTATATCGACCTTTTAACCGACTCCGGTACCAATGCTATGAGCGACAAGCAATGGGCCGGTATGATGATCGGAGATGAGGCATATGCGGGCAGCCGCAACTTTCATCATCTTGAACAAACGGTGCGGGAAGTATTCGGGTTTAAGTACCTAGTGCCGACGCATCAGGGACGCGGGGCGGAAAACCTGCTTTCGCGGATCGCTATCAAGCCCGGCCAATACGTTCCCGGCAATATGTACTTTACGACGACCCGCTATCATCAGGAAGCGAACGGCGGTATCTTTGCGGACGTTATTAAAGACATTGCCCACGATGCGGGCAAGAGTGCCCCGTTTAAGGGAGATATAGATCTCGAAAAGCTGGAACGCCTTATTGCCGAAAAGGGTGCGGAAAACATAGCCTATGTGTGTTTGGCCGTTACCGTAAACCTTGCAGGCGGTCAGCCCGTTTCCATGCAAAATATGAAAGCGGTGCGCGAGCTTACTAAAAAATACGGCATAAAGGTCTTCTACGATGCGACGCGCTGTGTCGAAAATGCATATTTTATCAAAGAGCAGGAAAAAGGCTATGAAAATAAGACCATTAAAGAAATCGTGCATGAAATGTTCAGTTATGCCGACGGCTGCACGATGAGCGGCAAAAAGGACTGCCTTGTCAATATAGGCGGTTTTTTGTGTATGAATGATGATGAGCTTTTTCAGGCGGCAAAGGAGCTGGTGGTCGTGTTTGAGGGAATGCCCTCGTACGGCGGGCTTGCAGGCCGCGATATGGAAGCGATGGCAATCGGGCTCCGCGAATCCTTGCAGTTCGAGTATATCGAGCACCGAATCAAACAGGTGCGCTATTTAGGCGATAAGCTCTTGGAAGCGGGTGTGCCGATAATCGAGCCTGCAGGCGGCCATGCCGTCTTCCTCGATGCACGCCGTTTTTGTCCGCATCTGGATCAAATGCAGCTGCCTGCACAGGCCTTGGCTGCCCAGTTGTACATTGAATCGGGGGTGCGCAGCATGGAACGGGGCATTGTTTCGGCAGGCCGAGACCCCAAAACACGTGAAACGCATATTCCTAAGCTCGAAACGGTCCGCTTAACCGTACCGCGCCGCGTGTACACCTACAAGCACATGGATATTGTCGCCGATGCGGTTATAAAGCTGTTTAAGCACAAAGAAGATATCCGCGGACTTAAATTCGTGTACGAACCGCGCCAGCTGCGCTTTTTTACTGCACGGTTCGAGCACATTTAAATTACTATACGTCTTTGCACTTTTGTGAAGGGACGGCCTATTTTGAAGAGACAGGCTGTTTGCTGTTTTTCCGTTTTTTGGCGGGCTAGGGCACCGGGCGGCCTTGTTGAGGCAGGATAGGTTTTATAAATTGATGGTGTAAAAACCATAGGAGGTTTATTTTAAGCGGCACAAATAGAACCGCTTAAAAACACTTCAAGTTTGCTTGCGCAAACGTTGTTTATTATATCGCACTTTCTCACTATCGTTGCGGAAGTGCAGAAATTCACCAATCCTCGCCTTTTGATAAAGACTGCGGTTGATGAATTTATATGGAGGTTTATTTTAAGCGGCACAAATGGTACCGCTTAAAAACACTTCAAGTTTGCTTACGCAAACGTTGTTTATTATATGTGCTTTTTCAGGCTGGCGCCTTACAAAAGCACTGAAATACAACAGTTTTCGAGAATTGATATTCTCTTCAACTGTTGCATATATATGGAGGTTTGTTATGATACATTCTAATGGTGAAAAAATACGCGCTCTGCTTGCTGCTGCCGTATTTTCTGTTCTTTTTTCTTCATGTATGACGGCGGGAGGATATATCAATAACCGTTTACCCGATAAAAAGAAATTCGGCCCGCCTGATACGCATACGCTTATCTTCGGCTATATGGATATAGAAGGAATATCGGAAGCGGACAGAAAAGCGGCCTTAGGTATCGGTATGCATGATTTTGAAATCTTTGCTCAGGTTAATCCTGAAAAAGAAGCCTTTTTTGCTATGCCGCTTTATTTTAAACCGAATATCTTTTGTTTTCCGCCGCTGGAGCAGGGTATATCATTACGGCTTTTAAAATCGAATTACAGTATAAATACGGTTATGTATGGAAGACCGGCAACCGTTATTTATAATTTGGACTCTTTTTTCGGAACGCCGGACGCTTCTTCACTGCAACACACTGCGGCAAAGTCCGGCCTTTACTATGCAGGTTCGTTCACCCGCAGCAAAGGCAGGTATACGCGGACAGATAACCGGAATGAGCTGGACGCACTTAAAATAATACAGCCGTATTTTAAGGGGACGGTCTGGCAGTCCATAATAGAAGAAAGAATAAAGGAGCTTGAAAAATGAAAAAATACATATTGATGGCGGTTTTTATTTGCGCGGCATTTTCTTCCGTTTTTGCGCAAAACTACCGCAAGCCGAAAAAAAACGAAGTTGTTCTAGTCTTTTCTGCGGACGTTATTCCTGCCGTAAACAGGGAATTTCTAAAGAACTATCTTGACATCCGGTACCCCGCTTTTATGTCGTTTGCGGTATCGGAAAGCCGCGGCGCTTTTTCAAAAGGGGATCCCGACGACACCGTTTCGGTCTTTTTTGAAGAAAATAAGAGCTCCAATAACGAAGGTGCTTCGGCTCCTGCCGGCGACGGCCTTATTTCCGTAACCGTGAAGGTCGCCAAGAACAAAAAAGCACTGTATCTGGATTATTGCACCTACAATTTTTTTGGAGGAAACGCATTCCGCTTCTTTTTTCCCTTTTTTGTAACGATAACCTTGCCTGAAGACGCACAATATCTTTATTTGGGGCATTTTGAATACAGGCGCAAGGGCGGTGCGGACTACGAAATTACCGATGTAAAAAAGACCGATAATTACGATACTGCCGCCAAGATCATAAAGGAGCGCTACGGAGACGATGCCGAACTTGTGCGGGCTCCCTTATCTGCCCGCCAATAGCAGGTTCACCGCCGGTTTATCTTTGTGAATGCAGGATTGCCGGCGCTACCTTGAAGGCTTTTGCGCACTATGGAATTGGATTTGTATGTCGATAAGGACGGCAAAAAGCTCAGGTGCGGTTATACGACAGGAAGCTGCGCTGCCGCGGCGGCAAAGGCTGCTGCCCTCGTTTTAAAAACGGGAAAAGAAGTCAATTCGGTATACATAGACACGCCTGCGGGCATCGTGTTGCAGCTGCCCGTTGAGCAGTGCCGGTTTACCGCCGAAGACGGAAAACCGGCAGCCTTTGCCGCCGTCAGAAAAGACGCCGGGGATGATCCCGACAGTACTGACGGTATACCGATTTATGCACGGGTTTCGGCAGGCAGCAAAGGCTGTGTGGAAATAGACGGCGGGGAGGGCATAGGCCGGATCACAAAAAAGGGACTTTTCGGCAGGGTAGGCGAGGCTGCGATTAACCCCGTTCCCCGCCGAATGATACAAGACGAGGTTTTGAAAATTCTTCCTGAGGGGGCTGAGGTTCTCATTTTTTCTCCTGAAGGCACGGAAATCGCGAAAAAGACCTTTAACCGTAATATCGGCATTGAGGGCGGCATTTCCATAATCGGGACTACGGGAATCGTGTATCCGATGAGCGAGGACGCCATAAAAAAAACGATTTATATGGAAATCGACGGTGTTGCCGAAAACGGCGGTACGGAAGCCCTGTTACTCGTGCCGGGGAATTACGGCGAACGCCTTGCAGAACGGCTCAGCATGACTGCTCCCTCCGTTAAGGTTTCGAATTATATCGGCGACAGTCTTTCGTACGCATATTCCAAGGGCTTTAAAAATATTACGCTTTTAGGGCACATCGGCAAATTTTCGAAACTGTCAATCGGTATTTTCAACACACATAACCGCACGGCCGATACCCGAATGGAAGCCTTTGTTTATTATCTTGCACTGCACGGCTCTTCTTCCGATATTCTAACCCGCGTAAACGGATTTTTGACTGCCGAGGAATGTTTTAATTATCTTATTGAAAACGGAATGCCGTGTATCGTTTCCGATATGGAGCGGGGCGCCGAAGCCAGAATCAAAAAGTACTTAAAAGATGAAACGGTTTGCATACGGGTCTTAATTTACTCGATGAAGCACGGTCCGGTTACGGGAAGATAAGCGTAGTATCGATTTACCGTAAACCTTCGGCTTTAGCTGAAAGTTTACGGTTTTAGTTTGCACTTTTTAAAGAAAGACCAGCCGGAAGGCTCAGCCTCCGAAGAACAGCGGTATCAAAAAGGACGCAAGCAGTATGATAAAAGCACCGCCGAGCCGCGAGGATATTTGGGCAAACGGCATTAATTCCATACGCTTTGCCGACATAAGAACAGCAACATCGCCCGTACCGCCCATATTCGCCATACAAAGGCCTGCCGTAATCGCAGCTTCAATCGGATAAAACCCGACGAGTTTTCCCACAAGGCCGGCCCCCACAATCGCTCCGAACACAACCATGGCAACCAGCACCACATACGCAAGGCTTATCGAACTTAAGATCTGCCCGAAGTCCGTGTAAGCAATTCCGATACCGACCAAAAGCGCCGACGTAAAATTGGCTGCAACGAACTTGTACCATTCGGAACAGGCCTTTTCGATATCCTTAGGCAAGAGGTTTAAGGCCTTTACGACGGCCGCGGCTATAATCATCCATGCATAGGTATGAATATCCGTACCAAGCAATTTGACAAGGCCGTTTATAATTTTTCCCAGCGCAAAAAAGCCCGTTGCCGTTACGATTGCGGTTCCGAACAGTTTGACCGGATAGGCTTCGTTTGTTTCCTTTTGCTCTTCGTGCACAAAAGAATCGATAGGCATCAATTTTCCGTTACCCGTCCACAACGGCTTTACCTTGCCGACCTTGTTTAATAAGCCGCCTGAAACGATGGCCATTGCGTTACCCAAGGCGACGGCAGGAACCAGCTTGGAAAGAATTTGGTCGGCTGTCGTGAGCAGGGGATTTGCGAATATTTGCGCAATGGGAACGGCTCCGGCCCCCATACCGCCGCCCATAATAGGAATACCGATGTATGCGATAGCCTCGGTCGGCGTCATACCGAACAAAAAGGCGGTTCCTGCCGCACACAACAGGGCGGCTGCAACCGAGCCTATGATACAGGGAAAATATCTGATGGAAGCCTTTATCAACAACTTTCTGTCCATACCTAAGATGGAGCCGGTAATCAAGGCCGCGATATAAAAGTCGAGAAACCCGCCGCCTTTCATAAAGGTCGTTACTGTTTTTATGCTGTCTTCGGGCAATATCTTGTAATAAGCCAGAGCCGACGATACGAATATGATGACAATGGGGCCGCCGCCCAAAAAGGTCTTGACCACCGGCATATTGTCTCCTGCAATGTTCAACACCTCGCCCATAACCATCATCAGCAAAAGGGCACCGATCATTCCTGCAGGCAGCTTGTTCCATACGGCTGCGGCCGTTACGACTGCCGCAGCAATAATAAACAATGGGATAGGCATTCCCAAAATCTTATAATCTTTTTTCATAAAACTTATTTTTCCTTATCGATTTTTTCCCCAGCTTCACTTTATTTTGCTTTGGGATTATATTTTTTGTTTTCGAAAAAGTCTTTGGTTAATTCCTTTACCTCTTTACTCAGCCAGACGACGCCGATCATATTCGGTATTACAACCAGTGCAAGCGTTATGTCCAGCACAAAACCTGCATGTTCGAATTTGACGAAGAGCGCGGCAACGACCATCAGCGTTGCGAGGATACGGACAATTTTTCCTACGGCCGAACCGAAACAATATTCGGCGCATTTTTCGCAGTAAAAAACGATGACCAGTATTGTCGAAAGAACGAAGAGGAAAAGCGAAACGGAAATAACTGCAGAGCCGATCGAGCCGAACGACTGATTAAAAGCCCTTTCTACGGCAATACTCGCAAATTCCTTTTGGCGGTAAATTCCCGTCGTCAAAACAACCAGAGCCGACATGGTACAGACGATAAGCGTGTCCACGGTTACCTCAAAAATGCCCCACATCCCCTGCCGTGCCGGATGGTCCGTAATGGCCGTAGAATGGGCGTAGGGTGCGGAACCCATACCCGCCTCGTTCGAATACACACCGCGGGCAACTCCCTTTTGGATTGCAAGCAAAATACCGCCGCCGAACGCGCCGCCTGCAACGGCCGTCGGGTTAAAGGCTCCTACAAAAATCATCTTAAACGCCGCAGGAACATTTTTAATATTCATCAAAATGATGAGAATCGCAAAAACCGAATATAAAAGCGCCATAAACGGAACGAGGTACTCGGTAACCTTGCTGATACGCTTTATGCCGCCGTACACGACCATGGCAACCAAAACGAAAATAAGCCCGATTGCGATGTACCGCATAAGGGCCGCATCCGCCTTAAACAGGGCTTCACCGAGCTTTTCGATCGGGCCGACAGCCGACAGGGTTTGCAGGGTAATCGACGGTAAGATTTCGAGCATAAAGAAAAAAGAAACACAAAAGCCCAAAATCTTGCCCATCATTCCTCCGATACCTTTTTTAAGATAATAAGCGGGCCCGCCGACATATTCACCGGCCGCATTTTGTTCCCGATACTTAATGCCCAATACAATTTCGGCAAACTTCGTGCCCTGCCCCAAAAGAGCGGTTATCCACATCCAAAAAACGGCGCCGGGTCCGGCGGCAAAAATGATGGTCGGTACCACGACGATATTTGCAGCTCCTATCGACGAAGCGAGGGCTGCGGTTGCCGCCTGAAAAGGAGAAACCGTCCCTTCGCCTTCGCCCTTACCGAACATCTTTCCGAACGTCTGCTTTGCAATAAAACCGGCGTATCTAAACTGAAAGAATTTCAGTTTTAATGTGATAACCAATCCGCCGCCTACAAGGATAATCAAAAGAGGCGGACCCCAAAGCCAATCGGCAAAAGCACTTACCAGTTTAATCACTGAATCCATAAAATTAACTCCTTAAAACACATTTTTATAATCCGCCGGTTTGCAAAACGATCGGCTGTACGGCCTTTCTTATTTAAGGAAAGGCTTGTCCGCCGTGTGCGAATTTTTAAACCTTATAGATTACAGCGTTTTTTCGATAAAGCAAAGAAGTGAAAAAGCGCATAAAAGCTTAGCCGAAAAACAAGAGATGTAAAACCTTGACTTTTTTCAGCTATGTCTATCTTATCATATTTGTGTATACACTGCAATATTACACATACCGTTTCGGCGGTCTTTTAATGCTTTTACCGACAAAATTCGGCTTTTAGATTATTTTAGCCGCGTCAGTTTTAAATACGTTTTTAAAATATGTACGAAAAACAGGCGTCGTTGAATTATGCCATTTCGAGAAAACGAGAAACGGCATATAATAAGCGAGTTTACTCTGTAAACTTCAGCGGTTAACTTCGGCAGTCTTATTTGGATGGATAAGTTAAACCTTCAATTTCCATATAAGCGGAATTTGAACGTTTTTTTTAATTTCTTGGCTTACAAAATCATCGCTGCAATCATTGCAAAAATGATAAGCGGGATATTATAGTGCACAAAGGTCGGAATACAGGTATCCCGTATATGGTCGTGCTGTCCGTCCGTATTTAACCCGGCTGTCGGGCCTAATGTCGAATCCGATGCGGGAGAACCTGCGTCGCCTAAGGCGCCTGCCGTGCCTAATAAACAGACAATGGCCGCAGGACTAAAGCCGAGCCGTATGCCGAGCGGAACATAAATGGTCGCAATAATCGGAATAGTGCCGAAAGACGTTCCGATCCCCATCGTAATACCGAGCCCGATAAGCAGCATTATAAAGGCGCCTGCGAGCTTACTGCCGCCGATTATATTTGCACTCGCAATAACCAAACCGTCAACACCCTTTGTCGCCTTGATAACCTCGGCAAATCCTGCGGCAACCAGCATAACAAAGGCGATAAAGCCCATCAGCTTAATACCTTCGGCCATCGTTTCATCGACCTTATCCATTCGGATAACGCGCGTTATCATCAAAATTAAAATACCTGTAAGGCCGCCGAGCGGCATGGAACCGGTTAAAATTTGAATAACGAAGGCCGCCGCAATCGCCAAAAGCGTAAACCATTCCCGCGCTGTAAAACGGATATCTTCGTCGGCAGAGGGAAGCGCCTGTATTTGCTTATATTCCCGCGGCTTTCTATAAGAAAAAAACACGGCAATTAAAAGACCTAACAACATACCAAGTCCGGGAAGCCGCATAGACTTCCACACGTCGGAAACTTCAAAGGGAACACCGTTTTGCGTCATCGCCTTTGCAATAATATCGTGAAAGATAAGCCCGAAACCGACGGGGAAAACGACGTAGGGCCACTTTACCGAAAAGGTTAAACCGCAGGCCATCGCCCGTCTATCCAGCTTCATCTCGTTCATTAACACCAAAAGGGGCGGAATCAAAATCGGGATATAGGCGATATGAATCGGCACCAAATTTTGCGAAAAACAGCCGAGAAAGGCGATAATCAGCACCAAAACCATCTTTTTTGTTTTAAGCCGTGTCGAAAGTTTAACGGCAAGCAGCTTTACGATGTTCGTATGGCTGACCGCTGCCGCCAAGGTACCTAAAAGAATATAGGACAAGGCCGTTTCCGCATTGCCCCCCATACCGGAAATCAAAATACTTATCGTCTGAGAAAGCCCTAAACCGCCGATAAGCCCTCCGATAATACCGGAAACCATAATGGCAATCAAAATATTGATTTTTAAAAGACACAAAACCGTCATAATAACGACGGCCGCAATGACAGGATTTACCATACATACCTCCACACAAAAAGCATTTTTAATCGTTATTAGTATGGTAACACAGGAAATTCAAGCCGTCAAGTGTTTTTTTTATCTATTTTTTAGCTGTTTTAGATAAATCTTAAATAACAAAGGGGAAAAACGTCCGTACGAAAAAATAAAAACGTACGACGAAAAAAAAAATTCGTCCGACGTTTTTTATTTTTCGTCTTGACGAATTTACCCCGGTTTTACGGCAAAAAAGGTCTTTTTTTTAAGTACTTTCCGCATATAGGTGTGAAATACGGCCGGAAGATTGTAATGACGAATAGCATTATCCGCTTTTTTGCGGTATAATTGTCCGTTAAATTTGATACATCGAACAGTACGAAAACTATATGTATCATTTATACAAAGAGGACAGGCTTAATGAATGATGTTGACGAATTATTTACCCGGTTAAAACGGCTTTGTATTGCCGTTACGGAAAAAACGTATTCCGATTACGATAAACAAGGATATGCTATTTTGGTTAAAATACATGATGTAGGCATTACACAAAACCGGGTATATAATACCCTTTTGCAATATCATAACGGTTTGCCGGACGGATTATCCAAAGATTGGCTTGCAGATATGTTGGATTATATATGCGGGTGGACTGCTCCGCAATGGCACATTTGGAGAAGCGATGGAGCATTTAAACGCACAAAATAAGAATCCGTGACAAAGCCAAACGCTAACAAAACGGAGCCGGCAAGTTTGACATTTTTTGAGTTTTAATCCGTTTTTTTTGCCGAATTTCCTTGCCTCTTTACCGTGAAAAATATATAAAACTATCTTGACATTTTTATGAGTGTTCGGTAGAATTTAATAATAAGAGGTTTACTACTCTGTTTTATGATTATGACGGAGTAAACTATCCTTGTGTGCAATTAGTCAATACTGCCAATTTAAAACAAAAATTAATTGATACTATAAACAATAGACCTGTTCGATAACTCCGTTATCGAACAGGTCTATTATTCAAATATATGGATATGATTTATGAAAAAACAGAGCCGGATACATAATTTTTTGATGTGCATTAAACGGCAATTATATGAAATTTATGTGCAAAAAAAGACATATATATTCATTGTTATGTTTTTAAATACGGTAACGGTTCCTGCGTTATATATAGTACAAATGCTTATTCCCAAAATCGCTTTTGACAACATAAATATGCAAAACGGCTTTATGCATACGATTACGCTTCTTTTTATATGTTTGTGCGCAGAAAGAATATTGACATGTATAAACAGCTTGTTTAAACATATTTTTGATGCGGCTTTTCTTACGGTACGTACAAACGAAATGTCGAAATTTCATCGCTTTTTTTTAACTATACCGTATCGTTTTTTGGAAAACAGTGCATTTAACGATAATGCCCGGTCAGCTTATTCCGCTCTTACCGGTTTTGACGGTTATCAGGCAGGTCTTCACGCATTCACGAATATTCTTACAGGTTTTTCAAGCATTCTGTTATTGCTGTATTTTTTTTATAAGATAAGCTCTTTCATAGTATTCTTTTGCCTTTTTACTACCGCTTTATCGGTTTTTATCGGGATGAGGTATATCGCATTTGACGGTACTGCCGAAAAAGAGCGCGCAAATCCGCTTCGGCTTAAAAATTACTTTAATAAATTGTGTTTCGATTATCGTTATGGAAAAGAAATCAGAATATTTTCGCTGCTTATCACGATTTTAAAATATTACAATAAGGCTGCCGAAGCATATATGCGCGTGTTAAAAAGATCGGAACGATTTTATTTAAAATTAAGTTTTGGAGACGGAATTTTATATTGTATCCGCGATATTGTATGTTTTTCTGTCATAGTATACGCGTTTGATTCAAAAAGAATTTCAATAGGAGATATGGTTTTCTATCTCGGGCTCCTTGCATCCTTTTCTTTCAGTTCTCAAATTTTAATAACCGAATTTAAAAATTTTATTAAAGCCTGTACAAAAATACATACATATTACAGTTTTATAAATACCCGTTATCGGCAAAAACAGACAGCCGTTCTAAAACCGGATTTTGAATTTAAATCGTTAAAATTCGAAAATGTTTCGTTTGCTTATAAAAAAGGTGCAAAAAATGTTTTACACAATATCAATTTCGAAATAACGCAAGGGAGCAAGGTCGGTATTGTCGGAAGAAACGGAGCCGGTAAAAGCACGATCATAAAATTGCTTTTGCGGTTGTACAAACCGGTATCGGGGAGGATTACGCTGAATGGTATCGATATTGACAATTATGTCTTCGACGAATATATAAAAATTCTCTCGGTCGTATTTCAGGATATACATATATTTGCCGCCTCCGTTTTGGAAAATATAACCTGTTCAGATAATGCCGACAAAGAAAAATTGGATACGATTATTGCCATTGCGCGTCTTGATGACTTTATTTCGAACACACCGAATGGAATACACACACAGCTTCGAAAAGAAATTGATGATGATGGAATAATTCCTTCAGGCGGGCAAAGTCAAAAAATATCTTTTTGCAGAACCCTTTATAAAAATGCAGAACTATATATTTTTGATGAAGCAACGGCTGCCTTGGACGGGCTTGCCGAAAAAGATTTTGTACATTCATATTATGATTTTACCAAAAATAAAACATCTGTATTTATTTCGCATCGGCTTTTTTATATGAAAAATATGGATAATATTTTGGTAATACATAACGATTCTTTGATTGAAGAAGGAAATCACAACAAACTGATGAAGGCAAAAGGGGTTTATTATTCTTTGTTTAATAAACAGGCAGAATATTTTGGAAGAGAAAATGAAAACAAATAAACCAAACCTAATGTTAATCGAAAAACTATATACATTTATTTTTATTATAAAATTCTTGTTCGGTGTATCAAAAAAATATATACTTATTTCTTCACTGCGGATTTTTTTCTCAAGTATAAATGTTTTGTCGTTATCGTATACCGTTACGGTTGTTGTGTTTCTTTTGGAGCGAGCCGATTTTAAAATGTGTGTTTTCGGAATTGGAATTTTTCTTATAACAAAAATGATCCTATCGCAATCAGCTAACTATATTAAAATGAAAGAACGTATCGAAAGAGAAAAATTAAACGATTCCGTAAAAAGAATAATTTTAGAACATTCCGCACATATTCCGTATAAATATTTGGAAGATCCCGATTACTTGGATTTATTGGAAAAATCAAATGCTGCGATACACAATGAAGATTGTATTGATGTCGTTTTAACTTCTTTTTTTGAGTTACTTGAAAAAATAATTTTAGCCGTTTGTTATTCTGCAGCTCTTATCGTATTAGATTGGAAATTGATATGTATTATTGTTGCCGTATTGATTACGATGAACTTGATCTATAAAATGCAGGGGAAAAATAGGATGAAATTCTTTGCCGATAATGTTTTGATAAATAGGCGTTTTTTTTATTACACAGACACATTGATAGAACCGGCGTTGGGGAAAGACTTCCGCGTCTTCGGTATCGGTAATTTACTGCAAAACAAATTTGAAGTTTTCGGTAAAAAAATGATTGCAACATATAAACGGTATTTACACAAAAGCTTCTTATTACAGTGTATAACCGAAGGCTGCTTGTGTATTCAAAATATAATTGTATACGGTCATTCGGTCTATCAATTTTTTCTGATACGGTTTTCGTTTTCGGTTTTATCGTTTCGAATAAATACGGCTTTGTCTTTTTCCGACACAGTCTCAAAAATTTTTCATAATGTTACACGGCTGGCTATGGGGATCGAATTGGGAAGGCCGCTTGTTTCAATATTAAAAATAAAAAAAGAAACTGATAGTGGATTTATCGAATTTGATTTTGAACAATTTGAATATTTGGAATTCAAAAATGTTTATTTTAAGTATCCGAATACCGATACATATATTTTAAACGGTGTTTCTTTTAAGATAAATAAAGGCGACAGAATTTGTATGGTCGGTTTAAACGGAGCGGGTAAAACAACCATCGTTAAATTGATAAGCCGTCTTTTTAAACCGGATGCGGGAGATATTTTACTGAATGGAATTTCCATATACGATATTAGGTATGATGATTTTATGAAATACATTGCAACGGTGTTTCAAGATTTCGGCTTTATTGCCGTCCCCATTAATGAGAATATTGCGGCTGCCAAGGATATAAACGGAAACGAAATATCGGCCGTACTAAAGTCAAGCGGTCTTTTTGAAAAAATCAACCGTTTGGATAACAAAGATTGTACATATTTGAATCCAAGTATAAACGAAGACGGCATATATTTGTCCGGAGGCGAAATGCAGCGTTTGGCTTTTGCACGATGTTTATATAAAAATACTCCGTTAATAATTTTGGATGAACCGGCTTCTGCTTTGGATGCCGATGCGGAAAGTAATTTTTATAAAACGGTCAAAGCTCTTGATTCTTCAAAAACGGTTATTTTTATATCGCACAGAATGACATCTGCAATATTCAGCAATAAAATTCTTGAGGTTGTAAATGGATCAATAGCTTTTTTCGATACGATGGAAAACCTTTTGAATAATCCCTGTTCATTATTTGCAAAATTGTATACTCAACAAAAAGAAAACTATCAAGAGCTTTGATTGTTATACAATCAGCTTATATATAATTCGTGAACCGATAATCGGAAAAATATTTGACGTTTTTTGAGTTTTAATCCGTTTTTTTTGCCGAATTTCCTTGCCTCTTTCGGTTTATTTATGTACACAAAAAGATAGGCCTGCGCAAAGCCGAAAACGCCCCTGTGCCGCAAGACAGTTATTCGGAAAAATTGCACAAAAGACGGGTAGGGCGATCAGGATTTTTTCCCTGCCGTTATGTCGGGTCGCAGTACCTCGGCCCCGTTTAAATACACAGGGATACTCTTTTTTCGGCCATAATAATGAAGTAAAATACGGATAGTGCAGGCGAGGCTGTTTTTTACTAAAGGCTCCTGCGAACAAAAAAGGGGCAGGTTTCGGGCAAAACCGCTTCGGCGCAGGGCGGAAGCGGGGTTTAGCTCCGTTAAATCGGCAGTAACCGTAAACTGAATCGACACGATGTCCCGTTCTTTTAGCCTGTTTTTTTCCAAAATGGCCGTATACAAGAGTGTTACCGTATGCAAAATATCGTCAGCCTCGTTTTTACAGCACACAGCCCCCCGTACCGCCCGTAGTTTTTTAAAAAAGTTCATAATAAGATGCGCCCATTGTATGCCGAAATGCCCTGTGTATGCAAGGAGTTCCCAATAATCTTTTTAAAAAAAATCTTAAAAAAACAAATATTCTACTTGACGCTATATTATATTTTATATAATATATAGTTATAAATAATATGTGTAAAGATATAATATTATAATATTAAAACTATAGGAGAAACAAGAAGACTTATGATTTTTTCTATAAATACCGGACTTCTTGAAGCCTGTATTTTAGCCTTGCTTAAAAACGAAGATTCTTACGGCTACAAACTGACGCAGGACGTAAAAAGTCTCGTTCCTATTTCCGAATCGACCTTGTATCCGGTACTCAAAAGGCTGCAAACGGCAAAGTATTTGGAAACCTACGACCGTCAATTTGACGGCCGAAACAGAAAATATTACTGCATTACGGCGGAAGGTCTTCGCCAGCATGAGCTGTATGTCGAAGAGTGGAAATCGTATAAATCTTTAATCGATAAAATATTTCACGGAACGGCCTTATAAAAAGGAGAGGGTAAATGACTAAAAAAGAATTTATCGAACGGCTTGAACGGAACCTTTCGGCCTTAAAGGCAGAGGATCGGGAGAATGCGCTTGCGTTTTACGAAGAGTATTTTGATGAAGCGGGGGAGGGGGCCGAAAGCGCTGCGGCAGAAGAGCTCGGTTCTCCTGAAAAACTTGCCGAAGAAATTCTGTCTTTTTATAAGGCTTCCTATTCCGGCGAGCATGCGGCGGCAATACGAAAGAGCCTAAAAGACGATATTAGGCAGCTTGTGTTTGAAACAAAGTCTTCAAATATTTATATAGCCGCTTCGCCTGCCGGTGTTTTCGAATACAAGTTGGAAAATATTCCCGAAGAAGATATAGAAGTAAAAATTGAAAACGGCGTGTTTACCGTAAACGAAGAATCGGCCTTGTTTTTCAGTAAAAAAGGCTTCGGCGATTTTATTAAGAATTTTACAGCAAACGTTTCCGGTGTTGGGAAAATAAAAAGAAAGATATATGTGTATATACCGAAGAATCTTTTAATTGAAAAGGCCGAATTTCATTCGCATTTCGGTTCGGTTAAAATGGAAGAGGTAAATATAAAGATAACGGAAGCCTCGCTTAGCTGCGGAAGCATACATTGTAAAGACTGTCGACTTGAAGATATGAACTTAAATACCTCAGCCGGTTCGGTAAAACTCGCTTCGGTTACGGCGGATAAGATCAAACTTCATACGGCGGCAGGCTCTGTAAAGTGCGAGTCCGTCGGCTCTAGCGAAATAAGGTCGAGCACGGGAGCCGGAAGTATTTCGTTTTCAAACTGCACCGCTGCCTTTCTTCAAATATCTTCCGGAGCAGGCTCGGTATTTACCGAAAAAGTACGGGCCGAAAAGTGCGGCATAAACACCGGCGCGGGAAGTTGTAAAATAAACGCCTGCGATTTAAAGACCTGTACCATTTCAAGCGGGGCGGGAAGCATTAAGGCGGAAGGCTTTTTATACGGACAAACCCGCATTTCTTCTTCGATAGGTTCGGTTATTTTAAACCTTGACGACGTTCTTGACCGGTACGATATAAGGTTTGCCGCCGAACGCTCTAAGATACGGCTTAACGGTACGGTTTTAGAAAGTAAAAACGGATGGAATTCCGCAGGAAACCCCGAAGCCGAAAACAAAATATCCGCTTCCGTACAGTTCGGAAGTATAATCATAAAAACAAAAGAGCGTCCTTGCGCACAAGATTGTATTTAAAAGAGGGGTAAACAAAATGACATACAGGCAGTTTTTGGAAGAGTTAAAACAACGGTTAAAAAGGCTTCCTGCACGGGATCGGGAAGAGGCAGTGCGGTATTACGAAGAATATTTTGCAGAAGCGGGGGCTGAAAAGGAAGCCGAGGTTTTAAAAGAGCTAAGAAGTCCCGCCCATGCCGCCTCGAATATCCTTTCAGATTATGCGTTAAAAGAGTCTGCTCGGGCAAAACGGACGGCGGCAGGCGGTATTAGGGCGCTGTGGTTTATTATTTTGGGGATATTCGCAGCGCCCATCGCCGTGCCTGCGGCGGTAGCCCTTGCGGTTGTGATATTCGCTTTGGTCTTAGTGCTGGCGGCTGCGGTGCTTGCCCTTGTTTTAGGCGGCGGCGGGCTTTTATTAGCCGGTTTTTTTATGCTGTTCTCCGATACGGGTTTTGCCCTTATATTATTCGGAGCCGCCTTGTGCGGGGCGGGTTTTATCTGGCTTTTAACCTCTCTTATAACGGGAATTATCCGCGGAATTTCGAGACTTGTTAAAAAACTGTAAACGAGGCCGGTAAGGAGGCTGTCTATGATCTTGTTGATGTTTATTGTCCTTTGTGTTGTCGCATTCGGCATATTCGGTATTATTGCAGCTCTTATGGCAGGCTTTACGGCTATTATATTGCAATTTTTTCTATGGCTCTTCCCGATTTTGCTCGTTGGTGCTTTAATAGCGGGTATTCCCGCCTTAATCATCATCTGTATCATTATGCTGATACTGTAAATAGCTTTCTTAAAATAATAGAAAATAACATAAAAAATTGTTTGTTAAGGAGATGTTATATGAGTAAAGCGGTAAAAATAACCTTATTGATTATCATAGGGTTGTTGTTAATCGGAGCAGGTTTTAGTATGGGCGGCCTTATTCCTTTGCAGCGGGTACGGGCGTTTTTAAAAAGCTATAACACGGCAGAAAAGGACGGCGGAACATACGCCGAAAACGAGGCTTCCGGCATAAAAACGGTCCGCTTAAACGGTATAAAAAACCTTACCGTTATTGCAAAGTATGCGCGGCTTTATATTCAAACGGAAGGAGAGGACGGCATTCTTTCGTACGAAACGGTCAATATGCCGGATGAATATTATTCGGTAAAGGAAGAAAACGGTACGTTTATCTTTGAAGATACCATTCCGTACAAGGTATTTAAAAAGCTGTTCCGAAAAGATGCGAATAAACGGCGGATTACGGTTATCGTGCCTAAAGGCTTTGACCTGCAAAAACTGAGGATAGAAACGGGAATGGGTGCCGCTTTTATAAACGGGATACGGGCCGAAAGTTTTTTGCTGCAAAACGGAGTCGGAACCGTCGAGATCCAAGATACCGAAGCAAAGAAGGATACGCTTATAGAAAGCGGGGTAGGCGAGGTTAGGGTGCGCAATTCCGCCTTTACAAACCTGAAACTCGAGGCCGGTGTCGGCAAATTCGATTTTTCCGGAAAGCTGTACGGCAAGACGGCCATATCGGGCGGCATCGGCTCGGTAACAATGGATATAGACGGAGCGGCTTCCGACTACGATATAAAAACGGAAGTCGGTATAGGCGCGGTTCGGATAGACGGCGAAAAACCGGCAAGACGCTCTCAAAAAAACGGCTATTCGGGCCGCAGCGCCGCCCATTCGATCAAGATCGAAGGCGGTATCGGCAATATCTCTATCGATTTTAAAAAATAGTAAACGGTTTCGGGGCTTGCCGCTTATCGTAAGGCCTAGTTACAGCCGTTTTTTTAACCCGGCTCCTATTTTCATTTACGCCCTTTGTTCCGGCGGCCTTAAAAAAGGGTGTAAAAGGGGGCTTGCGTACAAGTGCAAAACCGTATATAGTTTTATACGATGAAGGCGCATATATACAACGGTTATCGGAAACAATACCGTATAATCCTTTCTTTTTTATTCCTGTCCTTTTGTACAGGCTTTGCCGAAACGGCCGTAACCCTTACGGTACAGCCCTATGCGGGCACCGATTTTTTTGCGGACGGCAAAAAAATCGAGCCGAGGCTTTTGCAAAAGGACAATACGCTGGCACGGCTGCGCTGCGTGTTTAAGGACGATACGGTAAACGTACTCGAAATAAAAAAAGACGGTTTTAGGCCGCGGCGGATAGATAAAGAAACGCTGTTTTCGGATCCGAATATCTTCGTCATATTACCTCTTGAAAATTCGTCCTACGAGGTCGTACAGGTGTTTCCGACGGGAAGACAGCCGAAAAGCGTAACCTTTGTAAACGAACACGCCGTTGCAGTCCCGCTTTTGGAAGGAAAGGGGATCGATATTATCGATATACGAACCGGAGAAACAAAACGGATTGCACCGCCGAAGCGGTATGCCGACCGGCTCGGCTTTGTCGAAACCCTCGTTTTAAAGCACAAAAACGAGCTTTGGGTAAGCCAGATGTCTGCAGCCTGCATTCACGTATTCGATTTAACTTCGTTCGAATACAAGACTACCATACAAAGTGCCGGCGGATGGAGCAAGGTTCCGGTGTACAATCCGAAAGAAAACCGCGTTTATTTGAGTAATTGGACGACAAAAAACATCGGCGTCATAAACCCCGACACGTATAAGGAAGAAAAACTGATTGCCGCTCCTGCGGTTCCGCGCGGAATGGCCTTTGACGAAGAAGGAAAAAGTATGTATTGCGCCCAATTTGAAGATTCCGCCGGCAGATCGAATTGCCGTCTTATCAAAAAAGACCTGCATACGTTTAAAACGATAAAAGAAATGGGGGTACGCGGTGCAAAAAGGCATATCGTTTCGGACGGAAAATACCTGTATGTTTCGGATATGCTTAATGCGGTTGTGGAAGTATATTCGCTTAAAGAGGACGACCGGCTTGTAAAAACCGTAAAGGTATTCAGCCACCCGAATACCATGCAGCTTTCGCCTGACGGCAAACGGCTGTATGTTTCCTGCCGCGGACCTAACAATCCTGAAAAAGGCTATTTGTACAAGGGCCTTGTTATGGGACGACTGGACGTAATCGACACGGAAACCCTGACCGTCATCGAAAGTATCGAGGCGGGAAACCAGCCGACAGGGCTCGATGTTTCGCCTGACGGAAAAACGATAGTGCTCTCCGACTTTTTGGATAACAGGATACGCGTTTTTAAATACGGAAATTATACAGAAAGATAAATAAAAACTAAACAGAAAAGACAAAAGGCCTCTTAAAAAAACATTTAGGTTTCTTCCGATAATGTATGTTCTGTCTACTTAATAAGCCGGCGTTTTTAGAAGGCTTCCATTCACCTTTTATAAGGAAATATAGAAAAAAAGAAGGCCGTTAAAGCTATTTTACCCAAAGGCAGGTTTTTACTGCTTGTCGGCCGATTTTTCTTTATATTTTCGTTCTTCTTTTAATTCTGAAAGCATTTTTCTAAGCCGCGAATTATTGGTGTTGTTTTTATATTTGAAAGGCAAAAAGAACACACATTGGTCTTTAAGATTTTTAGGGAACGGCTGCATTCTCATCCTTTTATAATAAGGATTATCGATGTAAAGTGTAAATATTTCCTCCTTTTTCATCTTTAGAAGACCTCCTTAAAATTTTATAAACTTCTTCTTTTTTATGGTCGGAGATTTCATCTTTAGGCTTACTATCTATAAGGAATAAATAATATACTTTCGGCTAAAAAGCTTTATTTAAGGTTTATTGGCCGGCAGCTTTTTTTAGTAAAAAAGTGCCGTTAGCCTTATTGTGTTCGTCGAATGTCCGCGTAAATATGTGCGTTCCGTTATCGGCGTCAATCAGTCTGAAATAAAAATAATCTGTTTTAGCAGGGTTACAAGCCGCATGCAAGGCCGTAAAACCCGGATTTGAGATCGGACCTGGAGGCAGCCCTGCATTGATATAGGTGTTATACGGGTTTTGTACTTTTAAATCGTCATAAAAAAGGCGCTTAGGGTGTTTTTTATTTTTTATTTCGGTTATGATGTATTCCACCGTCGCGCACGATTCAAGCCCCATATTGACGGTAAGCCTGTTTGAAAAAACGCTTGCTATAATAGGCGCTTCTTCCGGAACTTGATATTCGCGTTCTATAATGCTTGCTAAAATTAGGGTCTTATATATTTCGCCGAAATCTTTCGGAAAGTTCGCAATGGAAGCCGTCTTTTCAAAAAAGGTTCTTATCATCAACTCAATCATCATTTTAAGCGTATCATCTTCTCCGAAAAAATACGTATCGGGATACAAAAAACCTTCCGCAGTAGCAGCTTCAATGCCGTTGGCCTTTAGAAAAGCTTCATCGGTAACAAGTGCATTAAATTCTTCGACGGTGCCGAAACCGGCAGTTTTAAACAAACGGGCAGTTTTTTGCAGCGTTAAGCCTTCCGGTATCGTAAGCTTTTTTAAGCCTTGTGTGCCTTCAGTCAGCTTATTTAAAATTTCGGCGGTAGTCATTTCCGGTTTTATTTGATAGGAGCCTGACTTTAAATTTATTTTTTTTAAACGGGTGTAAATATACGCATATCCTTCGGAGCGGATAAGTCCTTCCGTTTTAAGTTTATGTATAACGGCCTTAGCCGTCATTCCCCTTTCAACCCTGAATGTTTTTTGAACGGTATTGCCGGCGGGATGTCTATTTAAGATAAACGCAGAGAAGAATACGGCACTAAAAATCAAAACGGCAGCAAGACCTATAAAAATAAGCGGTTTTTTTTTCATTTAATATTCCTTTGCGATAAAACGGTGAAGCTAAAGTTTTTAAGATTTTTTATTTTCAGGTGTCAAAAAACTTTTCGGCTTCTTCAACCGTCATTTTTCCGTATACGTAGTTTTCTGCAAATTCCAAAAGGCCTTCCAAGCTTTGCGGAAAATTATGAGTATTTTTTCGGAAAAATAAGGCAAGCTGTTCCAGCTCATAACCCGAAAATGAATACTGTAATTTCTCGATTCCTATCATACAATAAAATCCTTTCCTTCCTGTGCAATGAAAATATCCAGCTTATCACCGCAGGAGCGTTCTTTATACCAATCGGCAGTTTGCCGAATTGAAAAAATTTTTTTATCGCTGTAAGTGGGCTCATGATGAAAAAGTGCAATCCGCTTTATATCCCAGCCGGATGCAAAATCGATAGCCATAGAAAAAGTGGAATGCCCCCACCCTTCTTTTTGTATCGAATCCGTAAAGGTATACTGGGCGTCTATGATAAGAATTTCGGCATTTGTATAAAATTCGGTATTTGCCTCATTTCTTTCAAAATCCTGCGTTCGTAATTCGGTATCCGTAGAATATATAACCTTTTTTCCGTTTTCAATAATGGAATAAGCCGTACACCCGCCCGGATGACGCACCTTGTGCCAACCTATTTTTGTGTCTCCGATTTGCACATATTTTTCTTTCGGGGTGATATAATGAAACTCGAATTTTGCCCCGAAACCGTCCGCCCCAAGCATAGAAATAGGAAAATACGGATAGCGCATTTGCTCTTCTAAAAATTTTTGAGCGTCTTTTCTGGTACTGTAAACGATGATGGTATTGCGCGGATCGTAAGCGGGATTAAAAAAAGGAAGCCCCTGAATATGGTCCCAGTGAAAGTGAGAAAGAAACAGATGATAAGTATTGTTTTCGCCGTAATCGGGGCGCTTCATTAAATCGATTCCCAAATCGCGTATACCCGTTCCCGAATCGAAGATAATGTGCTTTCCGTCATCGGTAAGTACCTCAACGCAGGGCGTATTTCCGCCGATTGTTCCGAAAAGCCAATGCGGAAGAGAGGCTAAAAATTTTTCACGGGCATCCTGACTTTCTATATCCTTTTCGGTTATACGCTGCACGACGGCAGAAATCTTACTTTGCACTTGTGCAGGCGTTATTGGTGCAGGAAGCGAACCCCTGACTCCCCAAAATTTTACACGCATCCTTACCTAAAATCCTCTCTTTCACCCCTTTCTGATACAAGGTTCTTTTCTTTGCCTGTCCAATGTGCCGGCTATCTCCAATGAGGTATGGAATTTGCCGTATCCCATACCGGGACAATCTTTAGCCGCCGTTTCCCACATATTTTTATCGTTAAGAAGAAAGTTCCAAAACGGAAAGGCGGAACACTGAAGCGGCCGGTATTTATAAGCCGAGCAGCCGCCGTCCTTCCAAAGAATACAATCGAAATTCGACTTTTCCTTTAAAGATAAATACTTAAATCCGTCCGGCTGCAAAACCCACCGGCAGTACGTTTCTATAAACGGCACGCGGCTCATTGAAGCCCATTTTAATAAAAGTGAAAGATCGTTTTCGGATAAAAAAACAAAGCCCGAATCGAACCTGCAACACGAAGAACATTGAGTACAAGAAAATTTGAGCCCTTTTTTCCAAAAATCTTTACACATACCGCTAATATAAAACAAAAAATGGATTGTTTCAAGCTCTTTTTTCAAACATGTATAAAAAAGGCCGTTAAAAGCCGATTAGAGCATCCTTTTAAAAGCCCTTATAAAGTTTTTAGACGGTTTTTAATACGGCCTATTGTCATTGTCATAAAAATGTGATATGGTAGACATAGACATAAAATTATCCGAGCTTACAGCCTGTTTCGGCGGCGTAAAGGAGGTAATTTTCCTTCCTCAAAAGTATTTTTCCAAACGGTAAAAAAAAAGGATTGATACCGTAGGATGAAATATGCTTGAAAAAAAATACTCGGTATGCCGTTACGGTGTTTCGTACGGTTTTCCTCCCCTACCCTCCCCCTTTCCCCAAAAAACATTTGCCTTTTATCGGTTTTCCGGTTAAAAGCTGCCGTAGACTAACTTAAGCTATTATGAAACTTATTGACATCAAACTGCTGAAATTTCTTATTGTCGGCATCGTAAACACACTTGCCGGTGCCGGTATAATGTTTTTGTTATACAATCTGGCACACTGCTCTTACTGGGTATCATCCCTCTGCAATTATATTGCAGGAGGCATTATCAGCTTTTTTTTGAATAAGTATTTTACGTTTAAGAATACACAAAAATCGGTTAAACAGATTATGTTTTTCATTTTAAACCTTGCCGTTTGTTATGTACTCGCTTATGTTTTGGCAAAATGGATGGTATATAAGATGTTTATTGAACAATCGGAAAAAATTAAGGATAATATTGCAATGATCTTTGGTATGATCCTTTATACCGGCCTTAATTATCTTGGGCAAAGACTATTGGTTTTTAATAGCCCAACCATTGGATGGGGGGGGGGGGGGGGTAAATGAAAACTCCGATTTTATCCCTCGTTGTTCCCTGTTACAATGAACAAGAAGTTCTTCCGGTTACTGTCGATATTTTAAGGAATAAAATAGAATATCTTGTTTCATGTGGAAAAATATCTTCGAAAAGTTGTATTGTTTTTGTAGATGATGGCTCTACAGATGATACATGGAATATTATAAAAAGTTTGAATGAAACAAATGCTATGTTTAAAGGAGTAAAGCTTTCGAAAAATAGAGGACATCAAAATGCCGTTCTTGCAGGATTGATGACCGCTAAGGACTATTCTGATGCCGTAATTTCTCTTGATGCGGATTTACAGGATGATGTAGACGCAATTGATAAGATGGTTGAAAAGTATTTAGATGGAGCTCATATAGTTTTTGGTGTGAGATCTTCAAGAAAAAAAGATTCGTTTTTTAAAAGATTTACTGCTGAAGGTTTTTATAAAATATTAAGATTATTTTCGGATGATCCTAAATCAATTATATTTAATCATGCTGATTATCGCTTGATGACTAAAACAGCTCTTGAGGCTTTAAATGAATATGAAGAGGTTAATTTATTTTTAAGAGGTATAATTCCTACAATAGGTTATAAGCAGGATATTGTATACTATGAAAGAAAAGAGCGTTTTGCAGGTGAGAGTAAATATCCGCTAAAGAAGATGCTTGCTCTTGCATTTCAAGGTATAACATCTTTTTCTATTAAGCCTATGAGGATTATTTTTACTATAGGTGTTTGTATTTTTTTTATAAGCATTGCGCTATCGGTTTATTTTTTAGTTAGATACTTTAACGGACACACGGTTGTTGGATGGGCAACCATAGCTGTTTCAATTTGGGGGATAGGAGGCTTACTCCAAATGTCTATTGGCGTGATTGGTGAATATATAGGTAAAATATATTTGGAAACTAAGCGTAGACCTAAATATTTTATAGAAACAGTTTTGTAGTATGTTTATTTATTTTATGAGTTTTGTTATTGGTTTGGATTAATTTAATGTATTAAGGAGAGTTAATTGATGTTATCACAAGAGAAGAATTTTTTAAAAACTTATGGAGTTTTCATTTTTTTTATTGGTGTTTTTGTCTTTTTATATTTTTTAAATGCAATTTTTCCAACCCAGAGTGACGATATGGGGGCTGGATTTGGCGGTTTAACCGCTGCTATTAATTCGTATAATAACTGGAACGGCCGTTTTGGGGAGCTTTTAAGAGTTTCTTTCGGTTCATATTTGGCTACCACACCTTTTTATGCACCAATAAATGCTCTTGTTGGAACGGCTGTAATTTTAATGCTCTTTGTTAATGTATTTGCACGAAAGCCAAAATCTACTTTGAAAGATATTTCAATCTTATCAATTTTGATTGTCTTTTTACTGCTTGATAAAGGCTTTTGTTTTGGTGCTGTGTTTTATTGGGCTGCAGGAAGTTTTAATCATTTATTAGCATGGTTTTTCATTTTATTATGGACAATGCCTTACCGTTTTTATTGGCAGGATATTATTGTTAATAAAAAAGAAGTCCGACAAGGTAACCATAAGGTTTTGAAAACTATATTTTTATTTTTTACAGGGTTTCTTGCAGGATGGTCCACTGAGTTCGGTGTAGTATTTATCTTTTTACAGTTTTGCTTAATATTATATGCGTATGTAGTTCATAAGCAACATCTGCCAATGTGGTATTTTATCGGCATTATTTCAATGACGGCAGGATGGCTTTTTTTGTATACTTGCCCGGGTATACAAAAAAGAATTCTGGCACTTTTATCTTATGGCGAAGAATACCTTTCTATTTCTGAAATTATCCGTATGCCGTTTAAATTATTTATAAAAACGATTATCCATACATACGAAAGGAAAACTCGTTGGCTTTATTATGAAAATTACGCATTACTTACATCATTTTTACTTGTTAGTTCGATTTTGGATGTTCCCTCTTTAAAAAAAACTGTTAGAGCTTTTGCTATAATCATATTTATAGGGATTATTTTGAAGTATCTGCCAAGGTCGGTATTTTTAATATCTGCCATTTGTGTTGCTCTGCTGTATGCATATATTTTGCGCCATAAAAATAATAATGCAGCACGGATGTTTTTTATTATTGGCTGTGTATTGTTTGCTGAATTTATTTTTATAGGTGCAACAATTCAGGTCTATTATATGCCGCGCCGTGCAGGGTTTCAGTATAGTATTTTGAATTTTATTTTAATTGCAATAGTTATGGATTATTGTTTTGAAGCTTTTAAGAGTAATTTTAAAGTTAAATTGAGTGCCTTTACATTTTGTGCATTGTTAAATTTGTCAATTATATCATTTGTAAGTTGGGAGTGCTATAGTATGTATTTAAAATGGCGGGAAATGGAGCAAAGTATTGAGCTGCAAAAAAGAAATGGTATTCGTGATGTTATTGTAGACAAAGCAACTTTTGAGTCAAAGTATTGGAGTTATGGTGAATGGTCGAATCCTGATGAAAATTTTAATGAATGGCCGAATACGTCCTATGCACGAGTGTATGGTGTTGATACTTTTACAGCTAAATAAATTTTGATGTTTAAATTTTAAGTATATTATGAAAAACCAACAGACTGCCTCATATTCTGTGTTATCATTCGAACACTATGCTGTGGTCTTTTTTTATATAGAAAACCCTTTCAAGCTGACTGTAGGTGAGACTTTTAAATCAACAACCCCGACGCAGAGCATAGACGTAAAACGTCAGGTATTAAACCCTCCGCACGAATAAATACTATAGAGTCGTTATGCGTTTAGATGAACTTTCGAAGAGTATTATAGTAAATACTATTTGTAATAATTTTTCTGAAGTTTTTAAGATAATTCTTTTCGGTTCCCGTGCTGATGACAGTAAAAAAGGAGGAGATATAGACCTCTTGATTGAAACTCCTTCCGATGCTTCTTTGGCTTTTAGTCAAAAGATTAATGCCTTAGCCGAAATTCAAGCCAAGCTTGGAGAACAGCGGATTGATCTTATCACTTCATGCGGGATAGAGGATAAAAGGCTTATCGTAAAAAACGCTTATCGTGATGGAATTATTTTATGGGAGAAGTAGAGAGATTAAAGCTTATTTCTGCAAAAGACGAGTGTAAAAAACACGAAGCGAGAATTTTAAAAGCTTTAGAAATTTTAAAGCCTTCTTTTCCTCTTACCGTAAATAATATAAATTCTTTTGGTGATGATAGGGTTGCCGTTTTAGATCAATTTTTGTACAGGTTTGCAAAATTACAAGATTGTATCGGACTGAGATTAATTCCTGCTCTCTATGAGGCCTTGGAAAACGATGATAGAGCCATAGCATTTATTGATATACTTAATAGGCTTGAAAAATTAGGCTTATTGTCTTCCGTAAATGATTGGCAGTTTTTTAGGGCACTTCGGAATAATCTTGCCCACGAGTACCCCGAACGGGAAGAAGATGTTGTTGAAGCTATAAACATCCTTTTTTTTTCTTGGGAACGTTTTTATACCTTGTATCAGCCTCTTATAAAAAAAGCCGATGGTTTAATTAAAGTCTGAGTCTAAAGGAAGATTTATAATAATCTACGATGACCAATACCCAAAATATCCGCTGGAAACAGCGTTTTCAAAATTTTGAAAAAGCTCTCACCGTCTTTAAGGATAGGTGTTCGGACGTTAAGGATCATCCGAAAGGTTCAAAATACTATGATGCTTTTCAGATGGCATTAGTACAAGCTTTTGAAATTCTTATAGAACTTTCTTGGAAGGTTTTAAAAGACTATCTTGAAAACGAAGGGTATACGGAAGTCCAAACGGGAAAGAAAGCCTTCCGTCAAGCCTTTCAAGATGGAATAATTGAAAATGGAGAAGTTTGGCTAAAGGCTCTTGAAATTAGAAATTCTACAAGCCATATCTATGATGTTTCTCTTCTTGAAGAGCTTAATATTTTCGTAGTTGAAAGTTTTTTACCTGAAATTAAAAAACTCCATAATACACTGCAAGCGGAGCTTTAACTTATGCGGTATGGTCTGCCTGAAGAGCATATCAAAATCATTTTAGACTATATTGCAAGATATAGCGAAATTGAAGAAGCTGTTTTATTCGGTTCCCGTGCCTTAGGAACATATAAACCGGGTTCGGATGTAGATATTGCCTTAAAAGGAAATGCTGTAGATTCTTTTTTGGCAGCGCATCTAAAGTCGGAAATTGAAGATGAAACATGCTTACCCTATTTTTTTGACTTTGTTGCTTATTCTAAATTGAGCCATAAGGATTTAATCAAGCATATCGATGATTGCGGTGTGGTATTGAAGTGATAATTTATGGATAATACCCAAAATATACGCTGAAAACAGCTTTTTCAAAATTTTGAAAAAGCTGTTTTTGCTCTTAAAAGAAATTGCCGAATCGAAAGATAATTTATCCGATTTTGAAAGAATATCGCCTAAGTATGTTTTTAAAGATGCTTATAAGAGTAAATACATAGATGATATTGATGTTTGGATTGAAATGACAAACAGTAGAACTCTTATGAGCCATACATACGATTCTTTAAAGCTCTCTGAAATATTAAAAAATATAAAGGAAGCGTTTTATTCTGAAATGTTGAAAATGTATAATTATTTTAAGACTGAAATATAAGTTTATGGATTTTGGTCTGACCGAATTTCAAAAAAATATTGATCGGTATTTTATAAAAATACATTAAGAGCGGAATTGAAGTTTTTAGAGGCTCCCTCTATTGAGGTAAAAAATAAGTGTAACTTTATGCCATTTATAATGGCATAAATATGCCGATGGCATTGGCATATTTATGCCGATAGCATTGACATATTCTAATTTTTGTGTATACTTTTAATATATGCAAAAGGCAAAATTAAATGAGATATATTTAAGTCAGGTTGAAAACATAAAAGATACCGATGACGGTGTTTTTCGGCTTGCTTTAGATTTTCTTCCCGATATAAAAAATCATGCTCTTGTTATAAGCGGTGTAAGAAGATGCGGTAAAAGTACTCTTTTACGTCAATTTATAAAAAAGACAGGAAGGCCGTTTTTCTATTTAAATTTTGATGATTTACGGCTGCTTGAATTTTCCGTTTCGGACTACGGCATTTTGGACGAAATAATAGATGAAACGGGTATAAAGTTTATCTTTTTTGATGAGATTCAAACTGCAGCAAATTGGGAGCTTTATGTACGCCAAAAACTTGATCAGGGTTTTAAAGTAGTGCTCACAGGTTCCAATGCATCGCTTTTGAGCCGTGAACTTGGAACGAAACTAACAGGAAGGCATATTGTTAAAGAGCTTTTCCCTTTTTCTTATTCCGAATACTTAACTTTTTCAAAGGCAAAAAGAGGTTATAATTCTTTTAAAAAATATTTTCAAATGGGCGGTTTTCCGGAGTACTTAAAATTAAAAAATCCTGAAATTTTAACCCAGCTCCAAAAAGATATTTTATACAGGGATATAGCTGTCAGGTATAACGTATCGGATGAGCGCTCTTTACAAAGGCTCTATGTTTTTTTAGCCTCGCATGCAGGCTCTTTAATTTCTCCCAGCAAGCTAAAAGATGTTGCGGGGGTAAAGTCCCATACGACAATTTTAGAATATTTTTCATATTTTGAAAATTCGTATTTATTGAGCATGGTGCAAAAATTTGCATGGTCGCAAAAAGCGCAAAGCCTTGCACCTAAAAAAGTTTATTTTACGGATATAGGTTTTATACGTACTGCAGGTTTTGCATTCAGTGAAAATGCAGGGCATATTTTAGAAAATTTTGTGTTTAACGAATTACGCAGAAAGTACGGCAGCTTTGACGATAAGCAGATTTATTATTACTCAGAAGGTAATTGCGAATGTGATTTTGTCGTTAGTCCGCTGTTTGCGCCGCAATGTATTCAAGTATGCTTAAAATTGGATTTTGATAATACGGAACGCGAGCTAAAAGGTTTACTAGCCGCAATGGATTTTTTCAAACTTAAAAAAGGTATAATCCTTACCGAGAATTCGCATGATGTTTTTGTGCAGGAAGACAAAAGAATAGAAATCATACCTGCGTGGGAATATTTTGAATAATTTTTGTAATAAGTGATATATTATCTTTATGTTTTAATTAATTTGTCTTATACTTATAGAATTAGGGTTTAGGATGTTTAACAAAGTAAAAATTAAGAATTTTAAGATTTTCAAATTTTTAGAAATTTCTGATCTCTCACGGGTTAATATTTTTTTTGGAGAAAATAATTGCGGTAAGTCTACTTTACTTGAAGGACTGTTTGTTCTTTCCGGTATTACCAATCCTGAATTGTTTTTACGCATAAATCATTTTCGTGATTATGACGGTATTCGCGATTTGACTTATTTTTTTCATGATTTTGATAGTAAAAAATATATAGAACTTTCAGGACAAGGAATTAAAGCCGGTTTTACGCGTAATGCCGTAATAAAATTTTCTATTGATGACGCTGTTAAGAAAGACTATGTTGAAGTAATGGATGGAGGAATAATATCTTCCAATAAGCCTTTCAATAAGTTTATTGTGAATGTTAATATTGAAAATGAATTTTTTTCTTCAGATTTAGCTGTACATTTTTTTAATAACAAAGAGCATGGTACCTTTCGAATCGGAGATTATAAGGAATTAATAAGCTGTAATTATCTTTCTCCTACTGCGTCTTTTCAAATTATTTATTCAATGTTAAGAAAAATTGTTGAAGATAAACAAGAGAAAATGGTTATTAGTGCCTTAAAAAATATTGATTCTAGAATAAAAGATTTTCAGATTAATGGTGCTGATATTCTTGTTGATGTTGGTTTAGATAAGCGTATTCCTCTTCAATTACTTGGAGATGGTGTGAGAAAATTCTTTTCCTTAATTGTTGCGATGTATTCATCAAAGGATGGAATTCTTCTTGTAGATGAAATTGATAATGGTCTTCATTATTCTGCTATGGCTAAACTTTGGAGTATTTTGCTGGAAACTTCAAAGAAATTTAATGTTCAGTTATTTGCTACCACTCATAATATTGATTCCCTTTTTGGGTTAAACGTGGTTTTGTCAAATGATAATAATTTAAAATTACAAAAACAAGTTTCTTTGTATAAACTTATTCACCGGAATGATGATTCTATGCGAGTTCTTTATTATGATTATGAGAGTTTTTCAACCATGCTGGAAAATGAGAATGAGATACGATGACGAATATTTTTATAGAATCCGGTGATCCTCGAAAAAATAATCCGAGAGCTGTAAACACTAATGAATATATATTTATTAAGACTATTGTTGAGTTATGTACCCGTAGGAAAGATAAAGTAGATTATTCTATTGTATATGTCGGCGGAAAAGACAATTTGCAAAGTGTCAGCCCTAAGTTTTTTGATCATAAAAGTGATGATGAAAAGAATCTTGTTATTTTTGATGCTGATATGCCGGAAGCCGGCGGCGGATTTGAAAAGCGTAAAAAAGAGCTCATTGCAGCATTGAATAATATGAATGTCCAATATGAGCTATTCTTATTTCCGAACAATAAGGATGACGGAACATTTGAACATTTATTGGAAAAACTTATTAATTCGCAGCATAACTGTATATTAAAATGTTTTGAGTGTTACGAAAAATGTTTGGAAAAATATACAGAGTCCGATGGAAGTTTCTCTTATCAGACACCGGATCAGAAAGCAAAGATGTATGCATATATATCTTCTTTTAAAAGAAGTAATGCTCAAAATCAACAAGTGAAAAATAAAGGTTTGTGGGATTTTGAAAATAAAGAGTATTGGGAATTAGATTCAAAAGAGTTGGAGCCTTTGAAAAATTTTTTGATTAAAAATATATGAATAAATTTAGTAGCTAATACTATAATTTTTAAGGAACAGTTTATGGCTATAGCAAAGACGGAAGAAAAATGGGATTTAATACTGTCTCCACAAAAAAAGCTGTTAGATATTCCCGTGCGGGAAGTTATCCGGTACAGGGACCTTATCTTCCTGTTCATTAAGCGCGATTTTGTTACTCAGTACAAACAAACGATACTAGGGCCGCTTTGGTTTATCATAAGCCCGCTGATATCGACTGTTATTTACAGCTTTGTATTCGGAAATTTGGCAAATTTAAGCACCGACGGACTGCCTCATATTTTGTTTTATTATTCGGGTACGATGCTATGGACTTTTTTTTCAGGCTGCTTTACCGACGCCTGCAATATTTTTACCAACAATCAAGGGCTTTTCGGAAAGGTGTATTTTCCGCGTCTTACAGTTCCTATAAGCAATGTTTTTGGCAATGTAACAAAAATTGCCGTACAGTTTTTATGTCTCATGGGCTTTTTTATTTATTATCTTATTACGGCAGAAATTATAAAGCCCTCTTTTATGGCGTTGCTTTTTCCGTTTTTACTTATTTGGATAGCAGCTCTCGCAACAGGTATGGGTATGATAATATCATCCCTTACAACAAAGTATAGAGATCTGCGCCTTTTGGTTAACTTTGCTCTCGGCCTTGCAATATATGCAACTCCCATAGTCTACCCTCTTTCGCAGATACCGGGAAAGTTCCGCTGGGTCGCTTACTTGAATCCAATGAGTGCTCCCGTAGAGCTTTTTAGAATGTGGTTTTACGGTGCAGGTTATGTCCCGTGGCAGGTCATGCTGACAAGCCTTGGACAAACAGCATTTTTTTTGCTTTTAGGACTGATTATGTTTAACCAAAACGAAAGAAATTTTATAGACGTGGTGTAAAACCAATATACAGTGTAAAATGCGTTTAACCGAAGGTAAAAAAAAGATAATCATTTCTGCGGCTATAAAAAATTTTACTTACAAAAGGCATAAACGATGGGAAACCAGTTTGTTAAAATACTTACCGAATATTTTTCTGTAAAAAACGATATTATCTTGGCAATACTGTACGGTTCTTATGCAAAAGGAAACTATTCCGATAAAAGCGATATCGATATTGCCGTGGCAAAAAACAAAGTGCTGACTTTAGATGAAAGGCTCGATTTACAATTTGAACTTTCCAGGCTTACTCAAAAAGAAATTGATCTTGTCGATATTAGAACTGTAAAAGGTCCTTTTCACTATAAAATTTTTACGGAAGGTAAATATATAAAAATAACCGAAAATAAAGGCGTAAAGTTACTGCATAAAAACAATATCGAAGCTCTTTACTGGTATGAAGATTACTACCCCATTTACAGCCGTGAACAAGATCGTATATTAAAAGCATGTTTTTTGTAAATGAATATTGATAAAATTCTTATAGAAGAAAAGCTTAGTTCACTCTACAAATGTTTAAACCGTATTAAAATAAATACGCCGGATTCTGCCGAAAAACTAAAAAGCGATATTGATAAACAGGATATTATCAACTTAAATTTGCAGCGGGCAATTCAAATCTCCATAGATATTGCATCCCATATTTTAAGCGGCGGTTTTTCAGAAACGGCAAAAACAATGACTGAAGTATTCGGCAAGCTGCACAAAAAGAAAGTAATAGCCAGTGAGACAGCTTATTCGCTTGTAAAAGCCGTAGGATTTAGAAATATAGCTGTTCACGAGTATAACACAATCGATATGGATATTCTTTACGCAATTGCAACAAAAAATATTTCTATCTTTTATAAATTCGGAGAAACCGTTTTAAAGTTGATAATGTGATTTAAAAAGCCAAAGACAAGCACTTATTAAAAGAAGCTCTAAAGGAAAGAAAAATAAAATTGAACTTGGAAAGCTGTTTGTGGGATTACAATATACCGGATGATGAATTAAAAAAAAATGTATGCGGTACGGATATAAAAAAAAAGCAATGGCTTTTTAATCGCATTGTGTATAACTCGCAGGATAAAATCGGCGATTTGCTGTTGTTTCCCAAAAAGGATTTATGCATGCTTTTTGACGGCTTTACTTTTTCTCATCGTTCCGGTTTAACATGGGAAGTATACATGGCCTTGAGAAACACGATGCTGAACGAACGGCAGTATATAGAAAAGTTGCAATGGAAAAAACTATAGTGCAGAATTATGATGAGTTGTATGCTCTTCAAGATAGGGTATTAGGGCTTGTTTTTTCAGAAGAGACTCCGTTTTATTTAACGGGGGGAACTGCACTCCATCGCTTTTATTGCAATGTACGTTATTCAGACGTGACCCTTCTTTTGAAAACGGCCTAAGAATATAAAACCGAATACGGAGCGTATTTGAAATAAATCGGTGAATGGGTATAAAATAACAGGGATTAATTATGGACATAAAGATAGAAGAAGAACTTACACAATACGGTGAAAAAACAGGTCTCCAAAAAGAACTTGAGTCTAATGAACCGACAGAACCTTTTGATCCTAAGAATATAAAAATTTCTCAAAAGATGATTTCATTAGAACAAATTGTTCGTAGAATTAAATTAGATACGATTCGATTGGCTCCTGATTTTCAGCGAAACGAAGTGTGGAACATTACCAAAAAAAGTCAACTTATTGAATCGCTTATGCTCAATATTCCCATACCTATGTTTTATGTTGCAGCCGATGAAGCCGGAAATTGGGATGTGGTTGACGGTTTGCAAAGGCTGTCAACTATAAGAGACTTTGTTCTTACTAAAACACTTATATTGCAAAATTTGGAATTTTGGAAAGATTATGACGGTAAAGGATTTGATAATCTAAGCCCCATCCTTTACAACCGCATATTGGAAACACAGCTTTCAATAACTATCATAGAACCGGGAACCCCAGCTGAAGTAAAATACAATATTTTTAAACGCATCAACACAGGCGGTATGGCACTGTCTTCACAGGAAATACGGCACGCCCTTTATCAAGGTAAAGGTACCGCATTACTGGCAACGCTTACAAAAAGCGATTCATTTACGACTGCGACCGATAATAGCATTAGTGACAGCAGAATGGCTGACAGGGAAATAATATTACGGTGCTTATCGTTTATGATTATAGGACCTGAAGGTTATTTAAATAACGATACTATGGATTCTTTTTTAATAAAAGGGCTGCAAATATTAAATTATCTTGAAGAACCGGATAAATTGATTTCAAAGAAAATATTTACGCATGAAACAAAACCGATTTTTTTAATTAATAAGTATAAAGAACTGGAAGAAAAGTTCGTTGTAGGGATGACTCGTAGTTATGAATTGTTTGGAAATAACGCTTTTAGGATTTCCAAACAAGGAGAAAGGCTCACCCCCATAAATAAAGGCTTATTCGATGTCTGGGGCACACTATTACCCAATCTTGAAGCACCCCTGTTTGACAAACTGTTATATTCAAAAAGTCAATTTATTGAAAAGTATGATACCTTAAAGCAAGATGCTGACTTTTATGAGGCTGTTTCAAGAACTGCGTGGCAAAAAAGCAAAGTTGAATACCGGTTTACAAAAATACGCGAACTGATTGAGGAGTTTACCGTATGATTTCGGAAATCAGATTGCAGAATTATAAATCATTTATCGATCAAAAATTGGAAATAGCGCCTTTGACAATTCTTACCGGTCTTAACGGTTCTGGAAAAAGTTCGGTTATTAAAGCCGTAAAAATAATAAAGGAAAGCTATCTACAAGGGTTTACTGCAGGTGATTTTGATAAAGCTTATAATATTCAAGCTTTAAAAAGTAAATTAACAAAAGACGATTCTTTTTCTGTATCTATGCTTATTGACGGTATACCGTATCGGCGTGAGGTAACCCGCATTTCAGAGAGCGGATGGAATTCTTCGGTAGATGTCATTAAAAACCCTAAACGGATAGATACCGCTTTTATTCATTATCTTTCTGCCGACAGATACGGTCCGAGAAATACCTTGCCGCGCGGGAATATCGATATGCTTGATTTTGTGGGAGACTTTGGCGAATATGCTATAAGTTATCTTGAAAAAAATCAATATTGCACTGTACCTGAAAAACTCCGTTTAAACGCCGATTCCGAAAATTTACAGGATGTTGTTAATGACTGGCTTAATGTAATTACTCCCGGAACTAAAGTAGAATACTCATTCAATCCTACAACACAAGAATATTCCATAACATATAGCGGTATAACTCCTGTAGAAACCGGATTCGGATTAAGTGCGGCTTTACCTGTACTTCTTTCACTGCTTTGCTTTAAAGCCGGTGCTGTTTTACTAATTGAAAACCCTGAAGTTCATTTACACCCTGCAGCTCAAAGTCAATTCGGTAAATTGCTTGCCCAATCAGCTTCATTAGGAAACCAAATAATAGTTGAAACGCACAGTGATCATATTATTGACGGGATAAGAATTGCCGTATTGGAGCATAAAATTGCATGTACAGATGTTAAAATTCACTTTTTAAGACGCGATGATTTTGAAAAACCGACGGAAGTTATTACCCCTATACTGGATGAGAATGGAAAACTCTCCGAATGGCCTGACGGTTTTTTTGATCAGGCATTAAAAGATAAAGCGGTATTGGCACGATACAACAATGGTTAAATTTGTATATAATTCTGCATGCAGTTTGCTTGCTTCAAAAGATGAGGCAATAAGAACCGCTGACGAAGTTTTTCACGCATTGCTCAAATATGTGGGAAAACATAGTGTCCCAACGCTAATCAGTGATGAAGATATGAATCAATCATATATAGCTGAAAATTTTTCCCTATCAGACTTTATAGATGCACAACAAAAATCTGACAAGGATTTTTATGAAACGCTGCTTGATTTACTGGATAGAGCACAAGGTATTCCGGAGGATGAAGAAAAAAAACTATATGAATATTCAGTCAAGATTGGTGATGATACCCGTTTTAAGGATAATCCGGCATTGAAATATGCTTGTAAGAATAATACCTCATCTTTCCCTATTGTGCTAATGAGTATTTCTGATTTGCCGTTTTGGAAAAGGGATTATTTAGACTGTATACTTTATAATAGCAAATTTGTTAAAAACGTATTATACAATTTATATTCTGCTAATACTTCTTCTTTACCGTTTGAAGAACCTCCTTTTTCGTTAAGTGATGAAACCCGTTTTATAAAAACGGGACGTCATTATCAAAATATGCCTATCTATAAGGAAATAAAAACCGGCTATTATTGGTATAACGATTATTTCCATAGAACTAACAAAGCACATTTTGAAGTCTTTGACGCACAAGGCAATCATATCGGTGAGGCTTCTATGCAGGGTATTTTGAATAGACAAAAATCCGATAAAACAAAAACTATTAAACACTTGATTAATTAGGGAAGTTTACCTTAAATAGGGGCTGATAAATATGAGTAATACGGTAATAAAAATAGAACATCTTTCTAAGATGTATAAACTGGGCGTCATAAATAACGGAACGCTTTTTCAGGACATACAAACGTGGTGGGCATTAAAACGCGGAAAAGAAGATCCTCATTCAAGAATAGGTGAAGATAAATACTCCGGAAACGAAAAAGAGTTTTGGGCGTTAAAGGACTTAACTTGTGAAATTAAGCAAGGGGACAGGGTCGGTATAATCGGTAAGAACGGAGCCGGTAAGTCTACCCTGCTTAAGGTTTTATCCCGTATTACCACTCCTACGGAAGGCTGCATCAAAATACGCGGGAAAATTTCAAGCCTTTTGGAAGTAGGTACGGGTTTTCACGGAGAGCTAACCGGACGGGAAAATATTTATTTAAACGGAGCAATACTCGGTATGAAAAAACGGGAGATTGACCGTAAACTGGATGAGATTATAGATTTTTCAGGTATTGAAAAACACATTGATACACCGGTAAAACGCTATTCAAGCGGTATGTATGTCCGGCTTGCCTTTGCGGTTGCAGCTCATTTGGATAGCGATATTCTTATTGCAGATGAGGTGCTTGCCGTAGGAGATGCCGAATTCCAAAAGAAGGCTCTCGGAAAAATGAATGATCTTTCAGCAAAGCAAGGTAGAACGGTATTGTTTGTAAGCCATAATATGGCAGCGGTAAAGGCTTTGTGCAATAAGGGTGTTATTCTTGAGAAAGGTAGGTTGAAATTCACAAGTGATAATATTGATGAAGCGATTGGAAAGTATTTAGGAGAAAAAAACAATAATGAAAAAAACAATGATGGTTGGAAAAACTTATCAAACAGTCACTCCATAAAGGAATATGCAAATATTTTTCAGTCAATTAAAATATCAAATTCAAAAAACGAACCGGCTGATACATTTCAAATAAAAGAATCTTTATTAGTTGAAGTAAACTTAAAAAATACCGAAATGTATCCTGAAGCAGATTATTGTATTGCAATACATTCACAATATGGACAGTGGTTAATGAGTTTTGCAACTTGGATGTTTTCATGCACACATATCAATAATCCAAAAAAAATATTCTTAAAGATAGACTCTTTAAGGTTTGCTCCCGGTGCATATAATATTTATTTAAGTGCAACCGATCATTTAGGACAAAAATATCTGGATCAAATATTATATGCCGAAATGTTTTATATTTCAGAGACCGATATATTCCACAACGGTAAATCATATACATCTAATGAAGGGATAATTATTCCTGATGGTAATTTTTACATGGAATAAACAAAAATGTATGGAATTTAATACAGTATATATACAGCGTCTTTAAATTCATCTTATGATAACTTAACTAGAATAACCATTTAGAAAAAAAATAGCAGACAAGGAAAACTTTATGGAAAAATTATTTCATCATGAAAAAGATCACAATCTAATTTCTGCACAAGAAATAGTACCGATTATTATGGAATTTATCACACCTCAATCTGTTTTAGATGTAGGATGCGGAATAGGCAGCTGGCTTTCGGTATATAAACAATACATAAAAACCGATAACTATTTAGGTATTGATGCAGAATATGTAGACGAAAATTTATTAAAAATTCCAAAAGACCATTTTATAAAACATGACTTACGGGATATTAAAAACATGCCCCCCCCCTACACTATTAAACTAGATAACATGACTAAAAAATTTGATTTAACGCAATGTCTTGAAGTTGCAGAACATTTACCTAATTTTGCAGCTGATGACCTTGTAAATTTTCTTACAAAAACCAGTGATGTTATACTTTTTTCGGCAGCAATACCCGGCCAAACGGGAGAAAATCATATAAACGAGCAATGGCCTGATTACTGGGAAAAGATATTTAATAAATATGATTATATTTTTTTTGATCCATTTAGAAAAAAGATTTGGAATAACCCAAATATTGCATGGTGGTATAAACAAAATATACTACTTGCTTTGCACAAAAATATAATAGCTGATTTTCAAAATAAAATTAGCAATTTACAAAAATTCGATCAAGTATATGTACATCCGGAATGTTTAAAGATGTATACAAGTAATAATTCATCAATAATAGATAGTAATCAAACAAATGTAAAAAAAAGAAAATTTACTTTACTAAAAAAAATAATAAAAATGATGCTGCCTTACGGAATTGTTCGCAAATTTCTATAAAGGTCAACCTATGAATAGAAATGAAAAGTAAGAAAACTGTAATAAAGAATCTAATTTTTACACTAGACACTTTATAAAAAAACTACTAAAATGCTTATATTGCTAAAAATATACTTTTAAAGGTATCCAATAAGCTAAAGAGGTTTAAAAATGAAAAAATTAAAAATAAAAACAAGGAATTTCATAAAAAGTGCGCTTATTCAAGGTCTAAAAGAATATGATAACGAGGGAAGTATCTCGAAAGATGATATAATTAACATATTTACAATATATGTAAACAATGCCTTACCCAAATTCCTTAATTTTAATTTTACTGAATTTGCCGATACAATAATAAATTATTGTGATTCACTAAAAATAAGTAACTATAATTATAGATACAGTTACTCAATATCAAAACCCAATTTATATAATTCAATATATGTGTTATTACTTTACTTTCTACTCAATAAACAAGACCTTATAACAGTAAATGATAAAAAACAATGGGTAGAATACTTTAACCAATTCCAACAACCGGACGGTACTTTTATAGATCCAATTCTAGAATCTCCTTTTTTTTATGAAGGAGAATGGTGGGGCAAAAGGCATATTATTACTCATATTATTACTGCATATAATTATCTTGGTGCAAAACCAAAATACGAATTTGAATTTATAAAACAATATTATGATGAAACATATTTAAATAATTTTTTTGAACACTTTGAAAGTAAAAACATCAGAACAACCAATGATGACAATAAACTTATGAACATCGGCTGTATACTCCAAGCACAGCGTGATTTTTTTAATGATTCTAATGCAGATAAAGCTCTTAAATTAATTTACAAAAAATTATCAGACTGCATTAATCCTAAATATGGGGCATGGGGTTATGGAAATCATGATGATCTTATATTTCTAACAGACATAGTACATTATTCATACCATATAAATTCTATTTTATATTATGACAAAAAATACAATACAAATATCGAAAGATTAATTGATACGATTTTAAGCATCCAAACATGCGTAGGAGGATATGGATATAAGTTAAATACAAGTGCTTGCGATGATATAGATGCAATAAATCAATTATACCATTTATTAAAAATTACCGATTACAGAAAAAAGGATATTCTTGATTCTTTAAAAAAAGCATTCATTTGGGTTTTTGCAAATCAAAATAAAGACGGCGGTTTTGTTTTTTCAAGATCGGAACCTTTTCAATATGGACATGAATTAATGTCAAGTAAAAAAGATGAAAGCCACTTATTTGCTACATGGTTTAGAACGCTAACAATTGCATATACGGCAGAAGCACTAAACATGGAACATAATTTCAATATTGGCTCGTTTCCAGGCACGCATTTTATATAATATTACTTTCAAGACCTTACTTATAAATTTATGAAATATGGAATAACTGTTATAATGAGTTCATATAATCAAAGTGAATTCATTGAAAAGGCAATAAATTCAGTACTCAAACAAAGGGTGAATTGTTATTTACAACTAATAATTACAGATGATTGTTCTATAGATGATTCACTTAATATAATACACAAATACAAAAAACAAAATACCGAACTTATCCAGATACTAATTTCAAAAAGCAACTGTGGATATTTATCCAATATACTAAAAGCGGTGCAACTGCTTGAGACAGAATATTTTTGTCTTCTTGATGCAGATGATTATTGGATAGACAATTTGTTTTTACAAAAAGCGGTTAATTTTCTTGATGCTCATAAAGATTTTACAATTTATAGCTCTAATTGTATGATGCTGTATGAAGATAAAACCGAAAAGCCGTTTATTGAAAATAGTATAAAAGAAGCCGTATTTGATTTTAATGATTTACTTAAAAACAAAGCTATTATAACGCAAACTGCAGGAACGGTATTTAGAAATGCCGTTTATAATAAAGGTATCCCCAAAATAATAAAAGAAGCGATAAATACACCTAGTGAGCCGTCATTCAGAGATGATACAAGCAGATACATAATGCATTTATGCAAAGGTAACGCGTTTTTTAAAAATGAAATAACAGCAGTATACAGGATACACCATAATGGTATATGGGCTAAAGCATCAACATTTCAAAAATTACTTCGCAGCTGCGTACAATCTTATGACTTAGGGTGTTACTTTAACCATAAATTTGACAGCTATTTTATTATAACATCTATATATTATGCAAAACAATGCTTAAAAGAACTAGAAAAACTTATTGATTCAAAGCAAATACAATCAACAATTACAATAGAGGAACTAATATTATTATTCACAACAGTAAAAAAAACAGAGAATTGTAATTATGTACAATATCAATCTATACCAAAAACATCACGAAAACAAATATTACCTTTAAAAAAAATATTGAAATTCATGTTACCCTACGGTTTTGTGCGTCTGATTCAAAAAATTAAGGAAACAAGAATATGACTACCCCTACCCCCCCCCGACACTTATAGGCACGTCCCGTGTTGCGGGAAGCGGTGGGTGCGCTCTTGCGCAGATTTTAGAAGAATTTTGCCCTACGGTTTTGTGCTTCTGATTACAAAAATTAAGGAAACAAGTTTATGACTACCCGTACCCCCCCCCCGACAATTATAGGCACTTCCAGTTTTGCGGCAAGCGGTGGTTCAGCTCTTACGAATATTTTAGAAGAATTTTCTGCCTTTTCAGTTCTTAAGGGCGGAGCAGAATTTGAATGTAAATTTTTTACCGACAATATTTTTGCATTAGAAACAGCTTTGAAAATAGGTAACGGTATAGATAAGGCTGCAAAAGCTTTTTTATATAATGCATGGCAAGCCTCAAAGGAGCGTGATTATCAAAATAATTTCGGACCCGATTTTTTAAATTATACAATTGAATATATCGATTCTGTTACAGAAAATTATCTAGGTGCCTTTCATAAAGATTATGATTATGCCTTTATTGATCCTGCTGAACGTGCTATATTCTCAAAAGCGCAAAAGCTTTATAATTATAAATACGGTAGACGTTCTTATGAGGCTTATGAACCGTACCATTGGGAACCTTCTTATATTCCATTTAGAAAAGTATATTACGGTAATTTTCCGAATGATTTTTATGATAAAACCCAAAAATATATAGAAAAAGTATTTTCGCCTCTTTATGAAAATGGAAAGAATTATATACTTGCAGATGCTATTTATAGTGCAACTACAATAACACCGCAAGAATTAATGTACTATAAAAATTCAAAGGCATTAATTGCCAATAGGGATCCTCGTGATTTATATGTGATGAATAAAGAAATATACGGCGAGTGGTTTATTCCGACTTGGAATGTAGAAGCTTGGATTAAATATTATAAAAATAGACGGCAAAGTATTAAACCTCAAAAAGAAAACAATAAAGATAATATCTTACATCTTCAATTTGAAGAGCTTATTTACAATTATGAAGAAAGTTTAGCAAAAATTAAAGAGTTTTTAAACTTAAAAGATTCGGAACATACAAAAAAAGGACAAATCTTTATTCCGGAAAAATCACAAACTAATACACAAGTTTTTAGAAAGTATCCGCAGTATTTAAAAGATATTGAAAAAATAGAGAAGGAATTGCCAGAATTCTGTTATCCTTACTCTGAAGCACAAATACACCATTTTCTTCCCGAAGAAATAAAAAATGAACACCGAGAAACACTGGAAGATATACGTAAAACCGTTTGTATTTTTCAAAAAACCGGAAAGTTGCCGTTTCCAAATAAACAAGGGGCTTTTTTGTTCTCTAAATTAGGAGATAGTATGCAAAATTTTAAATATAGAAAAACGCTGTTTTCAAAAATAAAAGGCATAATAAAGCTGGTACTGTTTTTTCCATATTACCTGGCAGATTTTTATAAGCAACTTAAGTTTCTTAATGAATATCAAACCAAAAATAAAGATAAGATTGTGGAATTTAAATAAGGTTTATTTACCGTTAAAATTTAAAATAAAAAAGAGATGAAGAATGTTTTTTGACGATTATATAAACCATAGTGATGCAAAAATACGGAAAAGTCTTTTTTGGGATTATAATATGGATTTATTTGATTGGCAAAAAATGCAGATTGTTGTAACCAAACGGGTAATAGAACGCGGTGCAATCGAAGATTTTTACGGCCTTTTAAATCTATATGGTATTGAAAATGTAAAAAAAACTATTAAGGAAATCCCATATCTTAATGATAAGGATATGAATTTTGCCGCCAAAATATTCAATATAAAAAAAGAAAACTTGTTATGTTATACACGGAAACAATTACGCCCGCAGCTTTGGAACTTTTAACGGTTTTAATGCAAGATAAACAACTTAAAACTTTTGTTTTAGTAGGAGGTACGGCATTAACATTGCAAATAGGCCATAGGTTAAGTGCCGACTTTGATTTATTTACGGATATTGATTTTAATGCTATTGAGTTTTCTGAATATTTACAAAATGAATACTCATTTAAAGCGGATCATATCACCAAAAATACTGTTAAAGGCGTGATTAATGAAATAAAACTCGATTGTATTGCATACAAATACCCCTTGATTGATTCTATGATAACAAACGGTTTTATTCGATTAGCAAGTTTGAAAGATATCGTTGCAATGAAGTTAAGTGCTATAGTTGGAGACGGTTCAAGGTTAAAAGATTTTATAGATATAGCGTATACTTCAAAGTTATTAAGTTTAAATGACATGTGTAATGCCTTTGAGCAAAAATATGGTCTGAGTAAAATAATTCCATTGAAGGCACTGCTTTATTTTGATGACATAAATTTTGATGAACCTATTTATTTACTTCATAATAAAAAATTCAGTTGGGATGCTATAGAGCAACAACTGTATAAAATGATTAACACGCCTAATGCTGTTTTTCCAGAATTTGAGTAAGTAGTATAGATATGAACGATACAATAACCATAATAATCCCCACATATAATAAAGCCGATTTTATTTCTCAAACAATAGAAAGTGCTTTAAATCAAACTTATTCTGACTATAAGATTTTGGTTGTTGATGATTGCTCCTCTGATGGGACAGATTTAATAGTAAAAAAATATATATCAGATAAACTTAGATATATTAGACATGAAAAAAATTTAGGACCAAGTGTAACATATAATGATGGAATTCTTATGTCAGATTCCAAATATGTTACTATCCTTGACAATGATGATATTTTATTACCCAATCATTTAGAGCTTATAATGCAAGAATTTAAGAAAGATGAACATTTAGATGTCGTATTTTCAAGATTGGCTGTAATTGATGAAAACAATAACTATTTGAATAAGATTCAAGAGCCTCCTTTTGCCGATAAATACAAACTGTTAAACATTCTTTTTTATATTGAAAACAGAATTCCGTCTCCGGGAATAGCTTTTCGTAAAAGTTTATTTAATAAAATCGCAATGTTTAATCCGAACCTTATTCTAATGCATGATTATGATTTGAATATACGTTGCATGATGTATGGAGAAATTGCCGTTTTACCTGAACCTACGGTTTTATACAGGCGCTTTTCAAATAATCGCAATCTCAGCAGCAACAATAATTGGTATACCTATTGCCACACTGCCGAAAATAAAATTGTCTTGGACAATTATTTAAATTTAACTTATGATGATATGATAAAAACATTTCCTGAGTTGGAAAGCTGTTTGGAAAAAGATATAAAATTCAAATTTATTGCCGAAACATGTAAAAACAAACAAAAACGCTTAAGCGAATGGGCATTCGAAAAACTAATTGAATATCTTAATGCTGACCCAGACTTTTTTTGCAATAATGATTTGAATTTTCAATACAAGGATTATATAGAGCTATATAAATTGCACGCCGAAAAAAATATTATTAAGTTAACTCATAAACAAAAATTATTTAAGATGATAAAAAATATTGCAAAAAGGCTATTCGGAGTAAAGTAATTTGTTGTTTGAATTATGAATATTATTAAACTGCCTAAAATTACCGATACAAGAGGTTCCCTTTCCTATTTGGAAAGTAATCGGCATGTTCCTTTTATAATCGCAGCTGTAGAATTATTAACCGTCAAAAATAAGACGGAAAAGTACTTTTTTCGGAATAATGATGCTGATTTTCTATTAATTCCTTTATGTGGTACATTTAAATTAGCCGGAAAAAATGCAGAAGCCGAATGTATTGCTGATGAAGCTGACAAAGGTATGCATGTAAGCAAAAAAGATTTTTCAATTTCCGGCTTTACGGAAAATACCGTTATATTGATTTTATGTTCAAAGCCGGATTTTAATATACAACTAGAGCTTTAAGATGATTTATTCTGTTGCCGATTCTAAAATAATCGATTTAACATCACAAAATAATATAACGAATCTCAATTATAAAAGTACCGTCCCGTTTGAGATAAAGCGAATTTATTATCTTTACGGTATCCTTGAGAACCAAGAACGTGGAGCACATGCACATAAGGAGCTCTTACAGATTATGATTGCAGCTTCAGGATCTTTTAATGTTGAACTTGATGACGGAAAAAATAAGAAAAAAATCTTTTTAAATAGTCCGTCAAAAGGTCTATTAATATTTCCCGGTATTTGGCGAGATTTGAAAAATTTTTCATCGAAAGCTATTTGCTTGGTACTTGCTTCCGAATATTATACTGAAACCGATTATATCAGAAATTATGATGAATTTTTACAATACCGAAAAATGAATGTATATTAAGGATACGGCAGTGCTTATTCGATAAATAAGACTTTTTATAAAATGTTATAGTACCGGAGTTTTTAAAATATGAATTCGGAACATTCTTTTCTTTCTAAATTGACTCTTTCAGGATATAAATCAGTGTCGAGTGAATTTCCGCAAGAAATACCGATTAAAGATATAAATATTGTTATTGGTGCAAACGGATCGGGTAAAAGTAATCTGGTGTCATTTTTTAAAATGATTAACTATATGATGACCGGTGCTTTACAGACTTATATCGGTATAAACGGTTTTGCAGAAAATATATTATATTTAGGGTCTAAAAAAACTCCGGTAATGAAGGCAATGCTTGAATTTCAAAATCAAAAAAAAATAAAGGATATTTATACTATCTCGTTTATAAAAACCGTGCAAGATTCTTTTATTTTTTCTGAAGAAAGTATTGAATATAACGGAAAAATATTTTCCTTGAATGAGGGGCATAAAGAATCTTTTTTTGCTATGAATGAAGCTGCTGAGCCGCATGAAAGAATAGTTGGACGCTTGCTTTCAAAATGTAGAACATTTCAATTTCATGATACTTCAATTTCTTCAAACATACGTTCAACTTCGCTTATTGGTAATAATAAGTATCTGTTTAGTGATGGCGGAAATGTTGCATCGATGCTGTATCTTTTAAAGACAAAGGAAGTATATAGAAACTTCTATAAAAGAATACTTTTTTATATTCAAACTGTTTTTCCGCAAATTGAGGATTTCATCATTGAACCATTGCCGCTTAATCCGGACTATGTAAAATTAAATTGGCGGCAAAAAGACAGATATGATTATGTATTTGGGCCTGAACATATATCTGATGGTACGATAAGATTTATCGCATTGGCAACGTTGCTTTTAGCTCCGCCTGACATATCCCCGAATATTATTGTGATTGATGAACCCGAATTAGGATTACACCCGCACGCTATTGATGCACTTGCTTCAATGGTCAGTCTTGCAAGTCGTTACAGTCAAATCATACTTGCGACTCATTCGGAGCGATTGCTGGATAGTTTTGATGTTAAAAATGTGATTGTTACGGAACAGGATAAACGACATCATTGCAGCATTTATAAATGCCTTGATGTTGATGAGCTGAAAGATTGGCTTTCTGAATATTCTATTTCTCAATTATGGGAAAAGAATATAATTGGAGGTCAGCCGTAAACATTATGAAAACTATTCATATCATTTGTGAAGGGAAAACGGAAGTTGATTTTGTAAACAAAATTTTGTGGGATAATCTTGGATATGATAAGTATCGATTAGAACCTAAAACTATTATTACAAATGCTGACAAGAAAGCAGGAAAAATATATAAAGGCGGTGTTTCAAATTTTGCGAAAATTGACAGAGATATAAAAAGAGTACTACATTCCATAAAAAATACAGATACTTATATTACGACAATGTTTGATTATTATGGTTTACCGGATGATTTTCCTGGAATGGTTCAATCTAAGAATATAACTGATATATATCAAAGAATTGAAAAAATTGAGGATGCCTTATGTAGTTGTTATAAGTGCTCCCAATTCATTCCATATATTCAACTGCATGAATTTGAAACACTGATTTTTTCCGATATCGAATCTTTAAAGAAAGTATTTTTTGATGAATGTGATAGTATTGGCTGGCAGTTGCTGTATGATGCAATTAAAACATTTAAAAATATTGAACTGATAAATAACGGTGTTAATTCATCTCCATCTAAACGTTTGAAACAGTGTATAAAAAGCTATAATAAGGTGTATTCAGGTATACAAGCATTGCAGAGTACTGATTTTAAATTGATAAGACAACAGTGTAGACATTTTAATGAATGGATTACACAATTGGAGAGCCTTTGATATGTGCCAATATTATTCGATAAATAAGACTGCAAAAAGAATGTAGCCTATGTCCTTAAATTATGCTTTACTAAAACAAATAGATAGTAAAAAGAAAAAACTCGACAGCTTTCGGCCTTTGAACTCGGAGCAAGTAAAAAATTTAAAGCGGCTTTTTGATGTAGACTTTACCTATAATTCTACCGTTATTGAAGGAAATACGTTATCGCTTCGTGAAACGCGGGTTGTGCTGCTTGACGGCATTACTATCGGCGGTAAAAGTATTCACGAACATTTGGAAGTAATAAATCATAAAGAGGCTATTGATTATATTGAACGGCTCGCGCATAAAAGCATCGAGGAATATACACGGCAAGATATTTTAAATATCCATTCAATAGTATTGAAAAATATTGATAATAAAAATGCCGGTAGATATCGGGAAGTCCCTGTATATGTAAAACTGAAAGATGGAAGTATTCACCAGTACTGTGATCCGCTGAAAATTATAGATGAAATGGATAATTTTTTTTCATGGCTGACTCAAGAAACTTCCGAACATAGTGTTTTACTTGCCGCAGAGGCTCATATAAGATTGGTTACTATTCATCCGTTTACGGATGGAAACGGACGCACTGCACGGCTTTTAATGAATCTTATTCTTTTGCATTATGGGTTTCCGCCTGCAATTATAAAAGCAAAAGACAGAATAGCGTATCTTGATACCATAGAAGCATGGCAGCAGCAAAATGAAAAGACATTATTCCAAAATATGCTCATCGAAGCGGTAAATGAAAGTCTTGATATCTATCTCGAGACATTGAAAAAAAATATTATCTGGGAATAGTATATGAAAGGAATTATTTTAGCCGGCGGCTCCGGTACAAGGCTTTACCCCATTACAAAGGCCATCTCAAAACAAATACTGCCCTTATATGATAAGCCGATGATTTATTATCCGCTTTCGGTGTTAATGCTTGCAGGTATTCGCGAGGTTTTAATTATTTCTACGCCGAGAGATACGCCGGTTTTTAAAGAACTTTTAAAAACCGGAGAGCGGCTGGGAATGAAGTTTTCGTATTCCGTGCAGGAAAAACCGCGCGGTCTTGCAGATGCCTTTATTGTCGGGGAAAACTTTATCGGAAGCGATTCCGTTGCCTTGGTGCTTGGCGATAATATTTTTTACGGACGCAGTTTTACTCCTATTTTAGAAAGTGCAAAACAAAAAACAACGGAAAGCGATTCGGCAGTTATTTTCGGTTATTATGTAAAAGACCCGCGCTCTTACGGCGTTTTGGAATTCGATAAAAGCGGAAAAGTACTTTCGCTTGAAGAAAAGCCTGAAAAGCCCAAATCGCATTATGCCGTTCCCGGTTTATATTTTTACGGCAATAGCGTCATTCAAAAAGCGAAAAATGTAAAACCGTCAGCGCGGGGCGAACTGGAAATTACCAGTGTAAACAACGCGTATTTAAAAGAAGGCAAACTCCATGCTGAACTTTTAGGACGCGGTATGGCATGGCTCGACACCGGAACACCTGACGGGCTTTTGGAAGCATCGAATTTTATTGCTACAATTCAAAAACGGCAGGGCTTATATGTTTCGTGTATTGAAGAAATTGCATATTTACAAAAATGGATTTCAAAAGACGATCTTTTACAACAATCTTCATTGTACAATAATGAGTATGGTGAATATTTAAAATTTATTGCCGGTATGGAATTGTAAAAGGAGTTATTTGAATGAGAGTCTTAAAAAATATTTTGGTTACAGGCGGAGCAGGATTTATCGGTTCGAATTTCATCAGAAAGGTGTTAAAAGAAAACACCGATTTTTCCGGCCGGATCATCAATCTTGATGCATTAACATACGCGGGAAATCCGGCGAATTTAAAAGAAATAGAAAATGAATTAAACGGTAAACGATACTTTTTTGTTCAAGGAAATATTTGCGACAAAGAATTGGTTAATCAAATATTTTCGGAATATAATATCGATACGGTTGTTCATTTTGCAGCAGAAAGTCATGTTGACCGATCGATATTGGAGCCGGATATTTTTTTAAAGACCAATATTTTGGGAACCCATATTTTATTGGAAACCGCAAAAAAGTATTGGCTTACAAATAATACAAATACGGAAGAATTTATTTTTCATCACATCAGTACGGATGAGGTGTACGGTGCACTCGGCAATACGGGATTCTTTAATGAAAAGACAGCTTATTCACCGCGCTCCCCCTACTCCGCAAGCAAAGCCTCAAGCGATCATCTTGTACGCTCATATTATCATACCTACGGTTTACCCATAACCATATCGAATTGTTCCAATAATTACGGCCCGTATCAATTTCCTGAAAAATTTATTCCTCTTATGATTTTAAATATTATAGAAGAAAAAGAGTTGCCCGTATACGGCGACGGAAAACAAATACGCGATTGGATTTATGTTGATGATCATAACGAAGCCGTTTGGAAAATTTTAATGAAAGGGAAAACGGGCGAAACGTATAACATAGGCGGAGAGAGCGAATGGGAAAATATAAAATTGCTTCATAAATTGATAGACATAGTTTCCCACAAGACCCAGTTGAATACAGAATCAATAAAACAACATATAAAATATGTAAGCGATAGACCGGGTCATGACAGGCGTTATGCAATCGATTGTACAAAAATAAAAAATAAATTACGGTGGAAAAAACGGCTCTCGTTTGAAGAAGGCCTTTTAAATACCGTCGACTGGTATTTAAAAAATACGGAATGGATACAGACCGTCCGTTCAGGAGAATATCGAAACTGGATAAATAAAAATTATAAAAACAGATAGTGCTAAGGAGAAACCGAATGCGTGATATAGAAAAATACGGAAAAGATTATAAAACAAAAAATGGTTTCGAAGCTGTACAAGTGCTGTACCGTAGAAAAAAGGTATTGGAATGTTTAAATAGTATGTTACCCCCCCCCCCCCCCGACAAATATTAGAAATCGGGTGCGGTTTGGAACCGCTTTTTTTATTCTATAAAAATTTTACAAAATATATTATTGCAGAGCCATGTTCTTTATTTTTTGAAAATGCACAACAGCTGGCAAAACAAGATAGTATCAATGCGGTAATATGTTATAATGACTTTTTAGAAAATCTTGAAGCGGAGCTTTTGAATTATCAGTTCGATTATATTGTTTGTTCAAGTTTATTGCATGAAGTTGAAAATCCTCGTCAGTTTTTACAAAATATTTTTAACCTTTGCATAAAAGATAAAACAATTGTTCATATAAACGTACCGAATATGAATTCTTTTCATAGGCTACTTGCAAAAGAAAGCGGTCTTATAAAAGATGAACATGATATATCTCAGAACAATATCTTATTGCAGCAGCATACAAATTTTGATATGAATATGTTAAAATCTATGATACAAGATACAGGTTTTCAGATTCTTAATTATGGCAGCTATTTTATAAAACCGTTTACTCATTCTCAGATGGAATATCTTATGGATATTGGTCTTTTAACAAATGAAATCCTTGACGGTCTTTATTCCATGCAAAAATATATGCCGAATCTCGGCTCTGAAATATTTATCGAAGCAAAAAAATAAATACAGAAATAAAACAATGAGGCAAGTATGCATATTCCTTTTTTATCCTTACAAAAAATAACTGAAAGCTTTGAATCGTCTCTCTCTCAAAAAATAAATGAAGTTATAAAAAAAGGCTGGTATATTCACGGCGAAGAATGTAAAGTATTTGAAAAAAACTTTGCACAATTTTGTGGAGTTAAGCATTGCATTGGTGTAGGAAACGGTCTTGAAGCTTTAAAATTGATTCTACGTGCTTACAAGCTGCTGGGTATAATGAATGAAGGCGATGAAATTATTGTCCCTTCAAACACTTTTATTGCGACAATCCTTGCAATAAGCGCGGAAAACTTAAGACCTGTTTTTGTAGAGCCTGATATTGCCGATTATGTAATTGACGTAAAAAAAATAGAAGATAAGATAAGTTCAAAAACGAAGGCTATTATGCCGGTACATTTATACGGCAGACTTTGCAATATGGAAGCGATTATCGCCATTGCAAAGCAGCACAATTTAAAGGTGATTGAAGATGCGGCACAGGCACACGGCGCAAAACAAACTGAAAAACGAAGCGGCAGCTTTGGTGATGCGGCAGGCTTTAGTTTTTATCCGGGGAAAAATCTCGGCTGTTTAGGTGACGGCGGCTGCGTTACAACTGATGACAACGAACTTGCAGATATCATACGAAAGTTGGCAAATTACGGTTCAAGTGTAAAATATGTTCACGAATACAAGGGAGAAAATTCCCGTCTTGATGAAATACAGGCCGCCGTCCTTTCGTTAAAATTGGAAAGGCTTGATGCGGATAATGATCGCCGCCGTCAAATTGCAGCGATGTATAATACCGGAATAAAAAATAAATCGATTATTTTACCCAAATTGCACCAAAAAGAAGAACACGTCTGGCATATTTATTGCGTTCGGGTTCAAAACAGAAAAGCGTTCATTGACTATTTAAAAGATTGCGGAATAGAAACAGTTATTCACTACCCCACCCCGCCGCATAAACAAAACGCATATAAAGAATTTTCTCATCTTCACTTACCGATAAGTGAAAAAATACATGCGGAAGTGCTTAGTCTTCCGATGAGCCCGTTATTAACCGATGAGGAAGTTAATTACGTAATCAAAAAAGTAAACGAATGGAAAAACTAAAAATTCTTTTTATTACTTACACATATTCGAACGGTGGCGGAGCCGAAAAGGTTTTAACAACGCTTGTTAATAATTTGGATGCGGAAAGGTACGATATTTCTATTTTTGAAATAGTAAAGTATGATGTTAAATGTGAACCTGTAAATTCAAATATTAAATTACTCCCACCGCTTTATCGTTATAATGATCGAGATTATAAAGTTAAGGTATTTGACTATATTCTTGAACAAAAACCGGAAATTGTCAGAGCTCTGAATAATTTTGATGCATACGATGTTATAATTACATGGAATTATCAATTACCATCGTTTATGCTTCCTGCTTTTCCCGATAAAAAAACGATAGCCTGGTTTCACGGAGCTATTGATGATTTAGATGTTTCGGATAATTCAACTGCTGTCAAAAGTAGATACGATCTGCAGAAAAACGCTTGGGGCTTTGCCGATAAAGTCATTACGATTTCACATAAATCGCTGCAGTCGCTGGAAACCGTTTTTCCGGCATATATGCACAAAGCGCAAATAATTTATAATGCGTTCGATGTAAAAAATTCAAAAATAAAAGCATCCGAAAAAATTGAAGATATTTATGAAAACTGTTGTTTACCGATTATAGTTTGCGCAGGACGATTGGATAAAAATAAAAACTTTTCGCTTCTTGTAAAAACCGTTGCAAAATTGAAAACCGAGAATCTTAAATGTGCTTTGTTTATCATCGGTGACGGAGAAGAAAGAGAACCGCTTGTACGCTTAGCGGCTGAATCGGATATAACTGATTCAGTCTTTTTTTTAGGCTATAAACAAAATCCATTGCCCTATATAGGCCGGGCACAATTGTTATGTGTGTCATCACTAGCGGAAGGTTTCCCTACTGTTGTTCTGGAATCGATGGCCTTAGGTAAACCTTTTGTAACAACTCCGGTAGCGGGGGCTTCTGAAGAAATGGCTGACGGCGGAAAATGCGGCTTGGTTGCAGATTGGGATATTAACGATTATGCTGAAAAGATAAAGATATTATTAACCGATAAGACTCTTTACGATAGAATGTCGGAAAATTGTATTAAAAAAATAAAAGAATTTTCCGTAGAAAATACTGTGAAGCAGTTTGATATTCTTATTGCTTCCTTACCGGAAAAACAGGATACAGGAGCAGCCGGCATTCTTAGTAAAAAAGAAGCTTTCAGGCAAATGCGCTCTGTTTATGTTTGGTATCCCGACAAAATGCTTAACAACATAAAATTTTCGGTGGAGCGGTTTCAAACTACAAAAAAGATATACCATTTTATACTGCTCGGTTATCATATATTGCGATTTTTATTGTATATAGTGACGGCTACTTGCAGAATAGTTACTGCAAAAAAACTCTTTATTCGTGCAAAGGATGGCTCTGATGAATGTATTTGAGAAATTAAGAAAAAACGGTATAAAGATTTCACAAGAAGATATTAAAATTATAGCGGAAAAATATAACATAAAAGAGATTGCTGTTTTCGGTTCTTCGATACGAGATGATTTTCATAGTGATAGTGATATAGATTTACTTATTGAATTTTATAATTCTGAAAATATTTCATTATATGATATTATTGATATTCAAGCGTATTTTGAAAAGCTGATGCACAGGTCTGTAGATATTGTGGAGCCTGCAGGTTTACGTAATCCATATAGGCGAGAAGCAATTCTAAAAACAAAGGAAATTTTATATGCAGCTTAATGAGCGTGATAAAAGCTATATATATGATATGATTACCTATTCAGATGAAGTGATTGATATTATCAAGGATGAAAATCATGCCACATTTATCCAAAACAGAGTGAAGCGTTTAGCTGTTGAAAGATTGATAGAAGTCATTGGTGAGGCAGCTAATCATATCTCCGCAGAAGTTATTAAAGCAAATGATGATATTCCTTGGTCAAAAATTATTGGATTAAGAAATAAGATCGTACATGATTATGGTGAGATTCTCACTGACAGAATATGGCTTATTGCATCAAAGGCAATACCTGAATTGGTTGAGCAATTAAAATCAAAAAATTTTCTCTAATGGGAGCCTCTAAAAACATCAGTTTTTAGAGGGTTTCCTTAAATTTAATTTGCGATGTTTTTCATAAGTCATTAATATATAAAGACTTATGAAAAACTCGTCGGGCATCTCTAAAAATCCAACAAGGTTTTTAGAGATGCCCTAATCAATATACCATAAATGTTTTTAACGCAAAGCTATGCATGAAGTACCTTTACCCACTATTTTAACATCAACCGGTTTCGGGCTCACAGGTAGTTCTGCTGCTACCAATATTTTGGAGGAATTTTCATCTGTAAGGAGTTTTAGTAATATATTTGAATGTACTTTTTTACATGAAGCGGATGGACTTTTTGATTTAGAAAAAGCTATTAATGAGGGACATAGATTAAAAGTTGATTTAGCAGTAAAACGCTTTTTAGCCTTGTCAAAAAAATTAAATGAAGATTATTACTATAAAACCTATTTTAGTGGTTTTTTTTACTCTTATGCAAAAGAATTTATTGATTCAATAACCGAATGTAAGTGGAATGGTTGGTGGCATCGCTCTCTTGAAATAAAAAAAATATCCGCCAAAGAACATTGGCGGTATTTTTTTGCAGATTTGTTCTTTAAAAATTTATATCGAAAAAAAATATTTAAAAGTTATGAGCCTGATGGTTGGACTCCTTCCTATCATCCCGTTTCATCTTATTATTATATAAATAAAAAACAGGATTTTTATGAAAAAGCGAGAGAATATATTAGAAAACTTTTTTCATGTTTTACACTTGTTTCCAATAGTAACTACATTTTGTTTGATCAGTTGATACCTGCATACAGTATTCCTAATTATGCCCGTTATTTTGATTCTATTAAAATAGTAGTAATTGATAGGGATCCTCGTGATCTTTATTCCATTAACAAAGCAGAGACCGGTGAACAGTTTATTCCAAGTGAAAATATAAATATATTTATTAGGTGGTATAAAGAAACTCGTTTTGAACGGTATAAAATAAACACCGAATGGAAAGATAGGGCGTTATTTCTTCCCTTTGAATCTCTTATATATGATTATGATGCTTCACTTGAAAAGATAAAAACATTTATGGGATTAACAACAGAGGAACACGCATTGAAAAAGAAATATTTTGATCCTGAAAAGTCAATTGTAAACACTCAAATTTATAAAAGATATCCGGCGCTTAAAGAAGATATAAAAAAAATAGAAAATGAATTAAAGGAATTTTGTTTTCCTTTTGAAAACTATCCTCCGATATCGATACCTGAGTTCCCTGATACGCACATTTTTATTGAGGATATTCAAAAAGCTGCTGAATATGTGCAATATCATGGAAAATTACCGCAAGAATATACAAAAAAAACATTTTCTCTTATTGTCAATGCTACCCATTTTGTATCAACGATAAAAAGTTTTAAAGTGCGCAAAACCAAAAAGTTGAAATTCAAGGGATTTATCAAATTTTGTATGTATTTACCCTTGTTTCCCTTTGAATTTATATTTTTTACTTTTTGTTTTTTTTATTCTCGAAGAGGTAATATATGAAATTTTCGGTCATTATGCCTGTCTACAACACTGAAAAATATGTTGAAGCCGCAATTTTGTCCGTTTTAAATCAGTCCTATACCGATTACGAGTTGATTTGTGTTAATGACGGTTCAACTGACGGTTCGGCGCACATCTTGTCTGCATTTATGGATAAAATAAAAATAATTCATAATGATTCTAATAAAGGGCCTCATTGTGTACGCAAAGTTGGAGTACAAAACGCTTCGGGCGATTATATTTTATTTTTAGATTCGGATGATTGGTTGGAATGTGACGCATTAAAAATATTGGCAGAAGAGTTAAGTAACAGCAGACCCGATTATATAGAATTCGGCTATTATATGGTTTCTGCTAATGGGCAAAAAAAAATATGGCGTTTTTCAAAGGCGGATAAGGCAAAAAAACTTACAGATATATTATCAGCAAAAGCAAATTTTACTATTTGGAATAAATGTTATAATGCAAATACCATAAAACCGATTTATAATAACTTACCGGATTTCTATGCCGTATTTGCTGAAGATTATTATCAAATGGTGATACTTGAATACTTTATAAAAGTCCGGAAAATTATAAATACTCCGCTTTATAACTATAGAGTTACAACCGGTATAAGCAATACATCGTATTTTGATAACATTGAAAAAATAAAAAATATAGATATAAGTTTGAATAATATAGTCCAAAATCTTTTTTGCTTTTTTGAAAAAGAAAACCTGCCGGAATACGCTCAACTCATTCAATGTTTTATTAATATAAGATATTTGGCTATATTAAAAAACACTCATTCTTATGATGTTATTCGTATCGTAAAAGAAAGATTTGGTGAAGATGGGTTTATATTACTTTTAATGCAAGAACTGAAAATTATGGATGAAAAAATAAATAAGATAGACGAAAAATACGCTCCATTGTCTATTTTTGCAAAAATTTTAAGAAAACCTGTTACATATATAAAAAAAATCATTAAAACTTAAATATGCCAAAAACTATGAAAGTTTTTATAGTAAATCTAAAAGAATCTCTAGATCGCCGTCAATATATGATTGAGGAAATGAAAAAAACAAATCTTCAATATGAATTTTTTGATGCGGTAAATGGTAAGGATATAAAAAATATAGATAAGATCTATGATAAAGAAACTGCGATAAAGGTTTATGGTCGAGAATTAAAACTAGGAGAAATCGGCTGTGCGATGAGCCATCTTTTAATTTATAAAAAAATGCTTGAGGAAAATATTGATCAAGCATTAATTTTTGAAGATGATATTATTATTGCAAATGATTTTAACAAAATTCTTTCTAAAATATTAAAACTTGAAAACAATGGAATCATTCTTCTTGGACAGTCAGATAAGAAATTAAAAACTAAAATATATTTTCAAAGCATTTCTTATCATCATAAATTAAAAAAAATATTTAATTCCGGTTATGGTACATATGGATATATAATTTGTAAAAAAGCAGCTGAGAAAATATATGCTGAAAGCTTTCCTATTATCAGACCTATTGATCAATGGGGTAAATGGTGGAAAACTATAAATATTTCGGTTGTTATTCCGAATATTATAAGTTATCAAAATGATATGGAATCAATAATAGATAAAACTGAGAGTCGAATGAGTTACCATCATCCTGAGACTCGTTGTCTTTTATATGTTTTTTTTAGAAAAACATATAGCTTATGTAAAATAATACTTTGGTGTCTTAGAGATTTCTTTTATAGATTTTTACCCTGAGTTTTAATAATTAGTATTTCTATAAAAACTTTTAAAAATGAAATTCAGTATAATAATTCCGATATATAACCGCAGCTTTTTTATTGATGAAACTTTATCAAGTCTTTTAAATCAGACTTATACCGATATTGAGATAATTTGTGTTGATGATTGTTCTACTGATGAAAGTTTACAAAAGATAAAATCATATGCTGTAAAAGATAAAAGAGTAAAGGTAATCACTCATTCAAAAAATCTTGGGCCGCATTGTGCAAGACAAACAGGTGTAAGTAATGCTTCGGGGGATTATATTCTTTTTTTGGACTGTGATGATAATCTTGAAATTTTTGCCTGTGCAGCTTTATATGATATACTCTCAAAAACCGATTATGATATTTTGGAATTTGCTTATAAACATAAAAGTACAAAAACTATATCTTTGCCTGTTCCGTCTATTACGATAGACAATCTTTTTGACAGTTTGGTATATTTTAAAAATCCCAGAGCCGGCACTGTTTGGAATAAGGTATATAAAAAAAAACTATTGCAAGAAGCTTTTTCAAAAATGCAAAGCTTTTATTCGGTAATGGGTGAAGATTTGTATGAATCTATTATCATTGCCTATTATGCAAAAAGCTATGCTTTTATAAATAAGTCTTTAATTTTGTATAATGATGAAAGCGGAATTTCAAATAAACGAAATGATTTATCTGCCGTAAAAAAAAGTTTAGCTTCTATTAAAGCTAATCTTAATGCTTTTAATGTTTTTTTTGATATGTATGCAAAGGAAAAAGTCGATGCGGTTTTATATATCGAAAGACAATATTTTAAGTATGTTTTTTATATACAAATTTTAATGAATACACAAAAAAAAGATTGGCTTAATTCTTTGAATTTGTTGTCTGACTGTTTTAGTAAAAATACACTCTTAATTTATGAAAAAAAAATAAAAAGAACAATTTTAGGCCTGCGTTTAGAGCTTATAAAATATAAAATAAACAATCATCTAAGACGGCTTATGCCATACAAGCTAAAAAAAATTATAAAGGATTTTTATGCAAACTTTTGTACTTAATCTGGAACATAATACTGAAAGAAAAAAATATATGCAAGATATTCTTAAAGGTATACCTATTGATTATGAATTTTTTCCTGCCGTTTATGGCCGAAATATAGAAAATATTAGTGAAGTCTATGATTCAGAATTAGCACAAAAAAAATCAAAGCGCCAATTAAATGCCGGTGAAATAGGTTGCGCCTTAAGTCATAAAGCTATTTATAAAAAAATGATTGATGAAAATATTCCTCAGGCTTTAATTTTAGAAGATGATATATCACTCAGCTCCGATTTTTATTCGGTTTATAAGGCTTTATCTGAAATAAAGATAGGCAATAAAATAGTATTACTCGGAACAATGTCTACAAAAAAAAAGTGGAAAATATGGAAAAATCAGTTAACAGCAGATCATTCTATGTATTTGGTTTTAAATAATTATGGCGGAACATATGGATATGTTATCGGCTTAGATGCTGCAAAAAAAATATATTATCATAATGAAAAAATTTTTATAGTAGCCGATGATTGGAAATATTACCGTAGGCTCTCTCAAATATGGCTTGTATCTCCTTCTATCGTTAATGCAGAAGAAGCTTTTCCTTCGGAAATAGGTAGTTACCTTAGACATACATAACTTTTTTATAACAATATGCGAGTAATTTTTTATACTTTACTTATTTATCCTCTCGAATCAATCATCGAAATTATTTATTTAATTGCTTTTAAAATACTGCAAGAAAACGCGGGCGGAGCAATTATAGTTATAAGCCTATGTGTAAATCTTTTTACCCTTCCTATCTACAGTCTTGCAGAAAAAAGGCAAAACAAAGAAAGAGCATTGCAAAAAAAATTAAAAGCAAAAGTTGACGATATAAAAGCTGTTTTTACCGGTGATGAATGCTATATGATTCTTTCAACCTACTACCGGCAAAACAACTATCACCCACTCTATGCTCTACGAGGAATGCTCAGCCTTTTATTTCAAATTCCATTTTTTATTGCAGCATACCATTTTTTATCGGAACTAACGGCGTTACAGGGAGCCTCGTTTCTTTTTCTCGGCAATTTAGGAAGACCCGATGCCCTACTAAAAATAGGCGGATATTCACTAAACTTTCTACCGATTGCAATGACCATAATAAACTGCATCTCCACTGCAATTTATACAAAGGGGTTTACATTAAAAGAAAAAATACAGCTATATACAATGGCTATAATTTTTCTTTTTTTACTTTATAATTCTTCTTCGGGTTTGGTATTTTATTGGACTGTTAATAATTTATTTTCTTTGATAAAAAATATTTTTGCAAAATTTAATTATAAAAAGAAATTTTTCCATACTATGTATGTTATAGGACTTTTTATTGTTCCAGTAGGAGGAATTTTTTCAATTGTAAGAACCGATAAAAAGATAATATCCGTTTTATCAGCAGTACTCATCGCACTATATATTATTATTCCTTTTTTTATAAAACTAATAAAATATATTATTGCTTTTAATTTTTTTGAAGAAGAACAAACTGTAAATAGGGTTTTCTATTTTTCAATTTTTGCAGCAGCCGTTTTATTCGGTCTTGTTGTTCCCTCATCTTTAATTTCCTCTTCAGTACAGGAATTTTCATATACAATGCAGTATCAACATCCGTTTTATTTACTATGGATTACCTTACTGCAAGGTGCCGGCTTTATGTTTGTATGGCCGGCTATTCTTTATAGCCTATCGGAACAAAGAATAAAGCGGACATTCTCACTTCTCGCTTTTTCCTTTTTAATTTTATCCGCAATTAATATATTTATATTTCAAGGTAATTACGGAACACTTACAAGCCTTCTTTCGTTTACAACTGACGAAGTATTAAAGCATTCCCTAAAGGAAACCATCCTCAATCTTGTTTTTCTTGCAACAGCTTGTATTATAACCGTATTGATCTTAAAATCAAAAATAGCAAAAAAACTTATTTTTTTAACCGGTCTTTTATGTATTTCACTTTTAACATATTCGATCATTAACTCAATTAGAATTTATACAGACTACAAAAATGTAGAAAAACTGATAAAAATAGATAAAAAGAACAAGTCGATAGGACATATCCAAAAAATATACGGATTAAGCAAAACGCATAAAAATATAATTGTGTTTATGCTTGACAGGATGCCGGGTATTTTTATTCCGTCAATTTTCAAGGACTTTCCCGATATTGCAAAGAGTTTCGAGGGCTTTACACTATACCCAAACACTATTTCTTTCGCAGGGCACACCTATGCCGGAGCCCCTCCGCTTTTCGGCGGCTATGAATACACACCGGAAGCTTTTGGACAAAATACTGATTCAAATAGAGATATGTACAATGAATCTCTTTGTGTATTACCCCTCCTTTTTTCAGAAGCAGGTTGGAATACGGTTATTACCGATGCCTCTCTTGCAAACCACAGCTGGATACCTGACAATTCTATTTTTACTCCGTTTAAAGGAATAAAAGCCTTAAATATGGAAGGAAAATATGTAAGCGAATGGATTCAAAAACATAATATCGGTATACAGTCACATACCCTGCCATTTGCCGAAACACTCCGCAATACAATCCGCTTTTCTTTTTTTAAAGCTGCTCCGCTTTTTTTACGTAAACAGCTTTACAACAAAGGACGGTATTTGCAAAGCGGGACTTCTACCTATGGTTTATTCGATTTTATAACGAAAATTGCACCTGTAGAGTTTATCAAAAAGGATATAAACATTAATCATACTACAAATTGTTTTAATTTAATCGTAAACAATGTACCGCATACCCCTCTTGCATTACCGCAAGCGCAACTATTTTGCAGCAAGGAAGTTTTAGAAATATGCAAAACACGGTGTAAAAATGAGATTACCCTTAACCATTATATATCTGATGTATATCTTTTTAAAATAATAGCAAATTTATTTGATTTTTTAAAACAAAATAATATATATAATAATACGCGAATTATTTTTACTGCCGATCATGCATTCGGCAATTTAATATTGAATGATTCTGAATTTGATACTGATTTTGAAGACAAAACACTTCAACAGACTTATTATATGCCTATTTTAATGATAAAAGACTTTGATGCAAAGGGCTCACTAAACATCGATATGAATTTTATGACAAACGCAGACACACCGCTGTTAGCAACCAAAGACATTGATAATACTATGCCATTCCATGCATACAATCCTTTTACCGGAAAAGCATTTAAAGAAACTATAAACAAAGAAACATTTATAATTGCAAACATTCAAGAAGACGATACATTAAATATTTACTTAAAGAATAAAAATATTTTTGATAAAAACAATTGGAAAAAAAATTGATAGATAACATTTTGACTAAAATTTATACGCAACAGTTAGCAGCATCTCTATATAAACATTTATGATCATACATCATATCAATAAGAATTATTATTTATCATTTATATAAAACAAGGATATCATCAAATGATTTCGATTAATGACCGATTTTTATTTTTAAACTATAGAAGGATATGGTTTGCCGCATCCCTACCAGAAATAAAAAAATATGATTTTATCAGTCTACGGCAATACAGTGGAAATAAACCGGAAGGTTGGGAAGAAAAAAAATTTACAACGCTTTTTATCGATTTAAGTATTGATGAAAATACATTATTCAAAAATATTGCAAAAAACACACGGTATAAAATAAACCGAGCTGAACGCGAAGGGGTTATTACATCACAAGACACAATAGAAAATTTTAGATATTTCTTCAATAATTTTGCCCCAAGTAAGGGCTTAAAAAAATTATCAAAACTTAATATCAAATCCCTTAAACCCTTTATGATTATCACAAAATCGGAATTAAAAGGGACAGTCTTAGCAATGCATGCATATCTTATAGATAAAGAGTGCAAAAGAGCCCGGCTCTTGTATTCAGCAACTATAAACCGTAAACAAACAGATATAGATTTAAATTTAATGGGAAGAGCAAACAGACTGTTACACTGGAAAGATATCCTTACTTTTAAAAATATGAAATTAGCAATTTATGATTGGGGCGGTATTGCAGGATATTCTGATAATCCGGAGACATCCGGTATTGATGCTTTTAAGCAAAGTTTCGGAGGATACCCCGTTATTGAAAATCATTACGAAAGCCCCAATCTCACAAAGCTAAGAAAAATATTAAGGAGATAACGAGATATGAACATTCCGCTGCTTTATATTGATCCGGGTACGGGCAGTATTCTTTTTTCTATTGTGATAGGGTTAATTACGACTCTATATTTTTTGACAAAAACGGCTATAATAAGATTAAAAGTTTTAATCTACAAGGATAAAACGAAAGTTAATGAAAGTAAAACCGATTTTGTTTTTTACTCTGAGGGCAAACAATACTGGAATGTATTTGCTCCTATATGTAATGAATTTGAAAAGAATAAGGTAAAAGTTCTTTTTTATACATCTTCCGAAGACGATCCTGTGTTTTTACAAAATTATGAGTATGTGAAGCCTGAATATATCGGTAAGGGAAATAGAGCTTTTGCTCGGCTGAATATGCTTGAAGCTAATATCTGTTTGATGACTACGCCCGGCTTAGATGTATATCAATTAAAGAGATCTAAAAAAGTAAAGCATTACAGCCATATTCTTCATGCCCTAGATGATGCTACAAGTTACAGGCTTTTTGGCCTTGATTATTTTGATTCGGTTCTTTTATCAGGTGAGTATCAGATGAATGGAATAAGAGAGCTTGAAGATTTGCGCGGAATAAAGAAAAAAGAATTATGCGTGGTGGGCTGTCCTTATTTGGATGTACTTAAGGAAAAAGTAAAGGACTTACCTCAGAAAAATGAGGTTTTTACCGTTTTGGTAGCTCCTTCATGGGGCGCAAACGGTATTCTTTCCAAATATGGAGAAAAACTCCTTACGCTTCTTGTAGAAACAGAGTGGAATATTATTGTTCGTCCTCATCCTCAAAGTAAGACGGCCGAGTCCGATATGCTAAAAAAATTAAAAGAAAAGTACAAGACAAACGATAACCTTTCATGGGATTATGAGTCTGAAAATATTACTTCTCTTTCAAAGGCCGATATAATGATTTCCGATTTTTCGAGTGTTATCTTTGACTATTGTTTTTTATTTGACAAACCGTTTTTATACTGTAATAACGAATTTGATCATCGCCCTTATGATTCAGGAGATTTAAAAGAGCTGCCATGGAAGTTTTCTATATTGAAAGAAATAGGAAGGGAGTTAAAATCTACGGATTTTACCGATATAAGAAAAATTATTAAAGAAACTTGCGAAAGTTCTACCTTAAAAGAAAACAGATTAAAAGCTAAAGATACTGCATGGCAAAATAGAGGGCTTGCAGGAGAAAAAGTATATGAATTTTTAATGGAGATTAGAAGAACATGTTAGATTTTTTGTATACAATATTTATTTATCCTGTATACATGTTTGTAGAGTTTATATTGTTTATAGCGAATAATATAACTCAAGATCACATAGGTTTATCAATAATTATTTTGAGTCTAGGTATCAATTTAATAACCTTGCCCATCTATAATGTAGCAGAGAAGTGGCAGGAAATGGAACGTATTATTCAAAAAAGAATGAAGCCTAAGGTAAAGGATATTAAGGCTGTGTTTAAAGGCGATGAGCAGTACATGATATTGTCTGCTTATTACAGACAAAATAATTATCATCCCTTATATGCATTAAGGAGTCTTTTTGCCTTATTTATACAGATACCTTTTTTTATAGCAGCATACCAACTTTTATCAGAGTTACCGGCATTAAAAGAGACTTCTTTTTTATTTTTAAAAGATTTAAGCTATCCGGATAAATTGGTTACCATCGGTTCTATTTCATTAAATCTTTTACCTGTAATAATGACCGTAATAAATATTGCTGCTTCTGCCGTCTATACAAAAGGCTTGGAGTTAAAGGATAAACTTACCCTATACCTGACAGCTTTTTTATTTTTGATATTATTGTACAACTCACCATCTGGATTGGTTTTATATTGGACGCTTAATAATATTTTTTCATTATTTAAAAATATTTTTTATAAGATAAAGTTAAGTAAAAAAACTTGGTTTATTATTGCTATTATAGTTGCAGTAACTTTAACGATAGTAATTGCTTCAACCTCCGTCAAAAGGAAACCTATTTTTATGTCTATTGGTTTTACAGTTCTCCTTTCGATAACTCCTTTTATAAAGAAATTGTTTTTATATTTTGAAAGTAAACAAAAAAAGTCTATTTTTGATAGTGATAAGAAAAGATTTTATGTTTTTTTATCTGCTGTTTCTGCCTTTCTTATTTTTGTTGGACTTGTTATTCCCTCTACAACGATTGCCAGTTCTCCTCAAGAATTTGCTAACTTTGATAATTTTACAAACCCCTTAGGAATTCTTTATTATACGGTTATACAAACTTTTGGTATATTTGTTTGGCTCTTATGTTTATATAAACTATTTTCAAAACAGATTCAAAAATATTTTTCGTATATCGCTGTTTTTGTTTTAATGGGATCTTTAATAAATGCTTTTATTTTTACAGGTAATTATGGGGATATAAATCACTTTCTTGTTTTTGAAGATAGCGATAGATTGCTCCATGGAGCAAAATATTTTATATTGAATATTTTTACCTTAAGTTTATGTATACTCATAATTTTAAGTTTTTTATACTCAAAATTTGTAAAATTTTTACCTTCTATTTTGACAATCATTGTTATTAGTTTTTTAACTGTATCCGGATTTTCTGCTATAAATATTTATAAAGAATATCAGCGCTTGCAAAAGACGGATTTAAGGACGGTTATAAATAATAAAGCCTATAAAGTAAGCAAAACCGGAAAAAATATTTTTATCCTTATGCTTGACCGTTCAATGAATTTTTTCATTGATCCTATTTTTGAAAATAATGCTCTCGTAAAGAAAGAATATACAGGATTTACTTTGTTTAAAAATACCATAGCTTTTGGAGGTGGTACGCATATAAGTTCACCGTCTTTATTTGGAGGATACGAATATACACCCGATAATCTCAATAAACGATATTCGGAATTGCTGGTTGATAAGCATAATGAAGCATTGAGTGTACTCCCTAAGCTTTTTAGTGAGAATGGCTGGAATGTCAGCTTTACCGATCCTCCATGGCTTAATTATTCTTGGATTCCGGATCTTTCTGTCTTTGATAAGTATGATATGATTGCACAAAATATTGACTATCAGGGAAAATATAGTCAGGGTTTATTAAAAAGCTTAAAATTTTCGCAAAATAATGCAAATCTGTCCGCTATACATCGTAATATGTTATATTTTTCTTTTTTTAGAATTTTTCCTTCGGAAATAAGAAGAGTTTTTTACTCCAGCGGTAATTATGCAAATTCAAAACTTCCGCAGTACATTACAATGGCTTTTATCGATTCTTATTCTGCCATCCAAAATATAGCAAAAGAAGTTGAATTTGTTGAAGATAAAAATTGCATCAATATAATTGTAAACAATATAACACATGAACCGCCTAAACAATCCGATATTAAAATACTACAAAAAGAATTTTTAATCCCTCTTGCAGATAAATATTGCCTAAATGAATATACGGCCGAACATTTTTATGCAAATTATTTGGCACATGAAGAATGCGCAAAATTTTTCCGGTTTTTAAAAGAAAATAATTGCTATGATAACAGCCGTATAATAATTGCAGGAGATCACGGAAGATACTCTATGAAAACAAGGGGTATGAGTTTTTTAAAAGATTTTGCCGGTACGGGCTTTAAACCTGAAGAACTGATTCCGCTTATGATGATGAAGGATTTTAACTCTGATGGCAATCTTAAAATAGATAATACTTTTATGACTTTGGCTGATATTCCGTTTTTAACGGTTAAAGACTTGGATGAAAAATTACAAATAAATCCTTTTACAGGAATACTTTTTAAAGATAGCCAACTTAAAAACCCTGCAAAGATTATGATAGGCGGCGAGTGGCAGGCCGATAAAAAGCTTGAAATGAAAGAGTTTAAAGCCGATGAAAATAATTGGGCTTTCGTCAAGGATGATGTGTATAAACCTAAAAATTGGAGTCATAAAGAATTTAAATAAATTATTTAAGAGTCTAATTATGAAATTAAAATATTTTTATTGTTTATTTTTTTTATTGGTTCCGGTATATGCCTTTGCTTATCTTGATCCGGGAACGGGGAGTCTCTTGCTATATGCCGTTATAGGTATAGCAAGTTCGGTTATTTTTGCATTGAGGAATTTGTGGTATAGGATTCTTGAGCTTGTATTTTCAGGAAAAGGAAAAAATGCAGCAAGAAAAGACTTGCCGGATATTGTTTTTCATTCAGAAGGTAAAAAATATTGGCATATCTTTCAGCCTGTGGTAGAAGCTCTTTTGAAAAGAAATGTTCCATGTGCTTATATTAGTCCCGATAAAAGTGATCCGGGTTTGACTTTTAGGACCGATGACAAAAATTATAAGCCTATAAATCCCGGAAAAGAACTGGCTGCAATTTCGTATCTTAATATGATTAAAACAAAACTTGTGGTTTCTACTACGCCCGGACTTGATGTCTATATGTGGAAACGTTCAAAAAATGTGAAAAGATATGCTCATCTTTTTCATGCGCCTACAGGAGTGGATTTTTATGAAAAATATGCCTTATCATTTTATGATGATGTGTTTTCGGTAGGTCCATTTACGCAAAAAGCTCAAGATTTCCTTGATGATTACAGAAATTTACCGCGTAAAAAGTTTTATCCTACGGGATGTACATATTATGATTATCTTGTTAATGAGGCTGCAGAAAAGAAAAAAACAATTAAACCTGATGGTAATACCATATTATATGCTCCTTCTTGGGGTAAAAGGAGTTCGGTAACAAAATATAAAGCTGAAATCATTTCCGAGCTTATAAAAACAGGGATGAAGGTTATTTTTAGACCCCATCCTCAAAGTTTTATTTCGGATAAAAATATAATTGATGATATTAAGAATAAATTTTCTGATCATCCCCAATTTTATTTGGATTCCAATAATACCGGAATAGAAAGTATGGCTTCTGCCGATATTTTGGTAACGGACTTATCCGGTGTCCTTTTTGACTTTGCCTATCTTTATACACGCCCGATAATAATAGTTAATTATGAGACGGGGGCAGGGGGATATGAGGCAGAAGATATTGGTAATTCCGGATATGATATCGAAGCAAGTTTAGCCCTTGCTGAAAAAGCCGGTGAAGATATTACAAAAATTCAAGAGAAAATTATGTTTATCATGAAAAACTATGACGATGTTTCAGATAAAATTAAGTCATTTAGAGAAAAGAATATCTATAATTTCGGATCTGCCGGAGCGGCTGCCGCAGAACACATTATAAATATACTTAAGGAAGAAGTCGAAAAATGAGTTTTATGTCTAAAGTTTTAACGAGTTTATTGTATCCTTTCGTTGTTTTAATACAAACAGTATTTAATTACTCATATAACATTTGCGGGAATTATGGTATAGCCTTAATACTTTTAAGTTTATTTATAACCGCAATAACGGCTCCTCTTTATTATTTGGCAGAACGCTGGAAAAATAAGGAGAAAGTTGTTCAAAAGAAAATGCACAAAGATATAAAAAGCATAAATGAAAACTATGAAGGACAAAAAAGATTTTATCTTACAAAAGCAGCAAGAAAGATATATGATTATAAGTGGTGGTATACATTTAGAACATCATTTGGTCTTATAATACAAATACCGTTTTTCTTTGCAGCTTATGAGGTGTTGTCAAAGTATTCTGGATATAATGGTGTGTCATTTTTGTTTATAAAAGACTTAGGTATGCCTGATAATCTGGTTTCAGGAGTTAATGTATTACCCTTTGTGATGACACTAATAAATATAGCTTATTCTATATATTATACGAAAAGTAAGAGTTGGAATGCAAATAAAGAGCTATATATAATGGCTTGTATATTTTTAGTGTTGCTATATAACTCTCCGTCAGCCTTACTTTTGTATTGGACGATGAATAATGTATTTAGCTTTATAAAAGGGATTATATTACGTAAAGCCGGCTTATCTGAGGTGCCTGTAATAATAGAAAGTGAGCCCGGTAAACCTTTAAAGGAGATAATAAAAGAAAATATCAATATTGTATATTTCTTTTTCTTTACTCTTTTATGCAGTTTACAGGTTTATTGGAATGTAAACTTTAAATATATGTATAAATATATATTACTTATTCTGTTATTTATCGCATTTACATTATCGATTTTAGTATTATTAAGACAAAGATCGAAAAATATTTTATTGAAAATTTTAACTCGATGGGGCATATTTATACCTATTTTATATCTTTTTATATTATCAAGGAAATATAATAAATTACTATCAAATGCAAATATTAAACTCTTAACAGGATTCTATGTAGTTTATTTAATTATATTTTTAATAACAAAAATAAAAAATTTAAAATATAAACATAAAATTGAAATATACAAAGGATTAAAAACAAATTTCTTTTTAATCCTTTTTCCTAGCTTTTGGATGTTTTTTTATTTACCTATTAAATATT